>NZ_JAAAPK010000003.1:600000-900000 GCF_009909105.1 Corallococcus exiguus | reverse complement strand
GCGTGGACATCCACCTGGTGGAGGGGGCCCGGGTGGAGCAGGACCGCACCGTGAACCTCCTCTCCCGGCAGGGCCAGCTGGTGCCCTCGGAGCGGTCGCTGGTGACGGCGTGGGTGGGCAACATCGGCGGGGATACCGGCTACCTCTCCGTGCCCGGTGTTCCGGTGGAGGGCTCGGTGACGATGGACGAGCTGTCTCCGTGGGTCGCGCAAGGGCGCTTCGTCTACCGCTACTCGGATGGCGGCGAGCTGACCTGCACCTTCGACGTCTTGGAGTCCCCCGAGGAATGACGCGGTGGGGCTGGTAGGCTCCCACCATGGGCGTCCATGACTACCGATGCAGCGTCTGCGGTCCTCCCTCGTCGTTCGAGTGCGGTGAGAAGACCGGCAAGGAGTGCGAGGAGGAGGGCTTCGGCAACGACGAGGCCATCCTGGACCTGTTCTTCTTCGCCGCCGAAGAGGCGCCGGAGGACGCGGACGCCTTCGAGGAGGCCCGGGGCCGCGCCCGTCGCACGCAGACGAAGCCCTACGGCTACGACTGGGGCGAGTGGGAGTTCGTCCCCAGCCTCAACTACCGCGAGCTGCTCATGGACGACGATGACGCCACGGGAGTCTGGCGCATCGAGCCGTACGAAGAAGACAGGAGCGACGGCGGCCCCGTCTCGCTGGAGATTCCAGACGGCGAGCGCGTCTGGGTGGTCAATTACTGCCCCGTCTGCCATCCGCTGTTCGCGGAAGGGAAGACGCCCGCGGACGAGCCCTGTCTGGAATACCTCCGGGCCGTCGCCGAGCACCTGGACCTGGACTTCGACGGCGTGAAGGGCAGCGCGGACAAGCCGGCCTTCATCGCCACCGTGCGGGAGCGCGTGGCCCGCAGGCGGCCCGTGGCCCGCTGACGCCTCAGCTGGCGGAGGCCCGCGCGTCGGTGACGCGGACGTCGTCCGGCAGGTTGGCGACCCAGGTGGTGACCTCTTCCAGGTGGAGCGTCTCCTCGCGCAGGACTTCGCGGAAGGCGTCCACCAGGTCGGGAGGTCCCAGCTCCTGGGCCAGGTCCACGAGCATCGCCCATCCAGCGTTGTTGAGGATTTCAGCGATGAGGACCGCGCGCAGTGCGTCCGGGAGCGTGGCGCACGGGTCGTCCACGGCCCTCAGCAGTCCATGGGGACGCGGATCCACGCCGTCCCCTTGCGCCGTCAGCAAGGGCGCGTCCACGCCGAGCCGGTAGATGCACTCGCGGATGAGGTTCAGGTGGTCCAGCTCCTGGTTGTGCAGCTCCACCAGCCGCTCCGGCGTGGGGCCTCCCGGGTAGCTGCCCAGGGCATGGGTCTTCACCAGCAGGCCCGCGTAGAGCCGTGAGCTGGTCCGCTCGAAGGCGAGCCGCTCCCGCAGCTGGGCGACGAAGAGCAGGGGCGTGGGCCCCTCCGCGGTCTGGAGTGCCTGGCCCACCAGCTCCCGGAAGTCCGGCGGCTGCAGCTCGCCCAGGTGGCCGGCGATGCGCATGAGGTGCACGCGCAGGAACCGCACGGCGCTGCCCGAGAGGGGCAGGGCCGAATCCCGGGGCGGCTCCTCTCGGGCCACCTGCTCCAGCTCCTCGGCGGTGAGCTGTGCCGCCGTGTGCTTCAGTCCCCAGTCTTCGCCAGATGACATCGCGCCCTCCCGCCAGGGATGCCTTCCGGTGCGATGGCCACGGAAGGGGGGCTCAACGTGGAAACGACGCGCTGGGTCCGCCATCGGCCCCGGGGGCTAGCGCACTGCCGTTGGGCCGGAAGCGAGGGACTCCCGCAGCCTCGCGATGTCACGCGAAGGTGGTGCACCGAACATCCTGCTGTACTCGCGACTGAACTGGGACGGGCTCTCGTAGCCCACGGCGTGGCCAGCCATGGCCGCGTCCATGGCCTGGGCCAGCATCAGGCGGCGGGCCTCCTGGAGCCGCAGCTGCTTCTGGTACTGCAGCGGGCTCATCGCGGTGACGGACTTGAAGTGGTGGTGGAGCGCGGACGGGCTCATGTGGACGGTGCGCGCCAGCCGTTCGATGCGCAGCGGCGCGGCGTAGTGCTCCTTGAGCCAGTGGATGGCACGGGTGACGGACTCGCGGCGGCTGTCCGCCATGGCGATGCGCCGCAGCCGTTCGGAGTTCTCGCCGGACAGCAGGCGGTAGAGGATTTCGCGGATGACGAGCGGCGCGAGCACGGGGATGTCGCGCGGCGTGTCCAACAGCCGCACCAGCCGCGCCGTCGCGTCCAGCAGCGGCGCGCCCACCGGACCCAGGGCAAGGCCTCGGACCATGTCCGTGGGGCCGGGCGCCTCCAGCGCCGCCTCCATCATCAGGCTGCCCAACTGCCCGGGCTCCAGGTCCAACCGGAAGCAGAGGTAGGGCGCGTCCGGAGAGGCCTCCACCACCTGCCCCGTGACTGGCAGGTCCACGGACGCGACGAGGCACTGGTCCGGGCCATAGACATACAGCTCGTCGCCCAGGAGCACCTGCTTGCGGCCCCGCGCGACGATGCACAGCGCCGGCTCTTGCAGCGCGTGCAGGGGCGTGGAGGGCTGGGAGGCGCGGATGAGCACCATGCGGGGGATGGCGGTGGCGTGGATGCCGTCCGTGGGCGTGTGGCGCTCCAGGAGCGTCGCCAGCTCGGACAGGTGCGGGCTCAGGTCGGTCGGCATGCGCGTTCGTTCTAACTCCTGTCGGGGATGGGCGCTCGTGCAGGAATGGGCAAGAGTCCGCGAGCATCCGGATACCGCCGTCCCCACGCTCCTTGAGAGGGTGCAGTCATCCCCGGCGCCCTTCGTGCCGGGCCCAAAGAGCGAGGACGGAAGCGATGACGACGGACATGAAGGGCAAGGTGGTGGCCATCACCGGAGCGAGCAGCGGCATTGGCGAGGCGACGGCCCGCCTGCTCGCCAGTCAGGGGGCGAAGGTGGTGCTGGGCGCGCGCCGGACGGACCGGCTGGAGACGCTGACGGGCGAGCTGAGGTCGAAGGGCGGCGAGGCTCGTTACAAGGCGTTGGACGTGACGAAGCGCGAGGACGTGGAGGGCTTCGTGGCCTTCACGCTGAAGGAGTTCGGGCGGCTGGACGTGCTCATCAACAACGCGGGGGTGATGCCGCTGTCCAGGCTGGAGGAGCTGAAGCTGGACGAGTGGAACCGGATGATCGACGTGAACATCCGGGGCGTGCTGCACGGCATTGCCGCGGGGCTTCCGGTGATGAAGCGCCAGAAGGCGGGGCAGTTCATCAACCTGTCCTCCATTGGCGGGCACGCGGTGAGCCCGACGGCGGCGGTGTACTGCGCCACGAAGTTCGCGGTGATGGCCATCTCCGAAGGCCTGCGCCAGGAGGTGGGCGCGGACATCCGGGTGACGGTGATTTCGCCGGGAGTCACCACGTCGGAGCTGGCGGACAGCATCAGTGACCCGGCGTCGCGCGAGTACATGCGCGAGTTCCGCAAGGACGCCATTCCGGCGGACGCCATCGCCCGCGCCATCAGCTACGCCATCAGCCAGCCCGCGGACGTGGACGTGAGCGAGATCATCATCCGCCCCACGTCGAGCCCGTACTGAGATGGCCGGTTCCGCTCGTGAGGCCGCGACGTGGTCCCGGGACACCTGCCCGGGACCGCGGCGTTCGCATCACATGTTGCGCCGGTACTGGCCGCCCACTTCGTACAGCGCGCGGGACAGCTGGCCCAGCGTGCACACCTTGCAGGCGTCCATCAGCGCGCCGAACACGTTGCCGTTGTCCAGGGCCGCGCGGCGCACCGCTTCCAGCGCCGCGGGCGCCGTCTTCGCGTTGCGCTTCCAGAAGGCGTCACGCGCGGTGATGGCGTAGTCCTTCTCCTCCTTCGTCGCGCGGATGACTTCCGGCGGCGTCACCGTGGGGGAACCCTTCGGATCCAGGAAGGTGTTCACCCCGATGATGGGCAGCGTCCCGTCGTGCTTCTGCATCTCGTAGTAGAGCGACTCCTCCTGGATCTTGGAGCGCTGGTACATTCGCTCCATCGCGCCCAGCACGCCGCCGCGCTCGGAGATGGCGCGGAACTCGTTGAGCACCGCCGCCTCCACCAGGTCCGTCAGCTCCTCGATGATGAACGAGCCCTGGTTGGGGTTTTCGTTCTTCGACAGGCCGAACTCCTTGTTGATGACCAGCTGGATGGCCAGCGCGCGCCGCACGCTCTCCTCCGTGGGCGTGGTGATGGCCTCGTCGTAGGCGTTCGTGTGCAACGAATTGCAGTTGTCGTTGAGCGCGAGCAACGCCTGCAACGTGGTGCGGATGTCGTTGAAGGCAATCTCCTGCGCGTGCAGGGAACGGCCGGACGTCTGGATGTGATACTTCAGCTTCTGCGACCGGTCGTTGCCGCCGTACTTGTCCCGGATGGCCTTGGCCCAGATGCGGCGGGCCACGCGCCCCAGCACCGCGTATTCGGGGTCCATGCCGTTGGAGAAGAAGAACGACAGGTTGGGCGCGAAGTCGTCGATGTGCATCCCGCGCGACAGGTAGTACTCGACGAAGGTGAAGCCGTTGGCCAGCGTGAAGGCCAGCTGGGAGATGGGGTTCGCCCCTGCCTCCGCGATGTGGTACCCGGAGATGGACACCGAGTAGAAGTTCCGCACCTTCTGGTCGATGAAGTACTGCTGGATGTCGCCCATCACGCGCAGGGCGAACTCCGTGGAGAAGATGCAGGTGTTCTGCGCCTGGTCCTCCTTGAGGATGTCCGCCTGCACCGTGCCGCGCACCGCCTGGAGCGTGGACGCGCGGATCTTCGCGTAGACGTCCGCCGGCAGGACTTCATCACCGGACACGCCCAGCAGCAGCAGGCCCAGGCCGTCGTTGCCCTGGGGCAGTTCGCCCTGGTAGCGCGGACGCGGCAGGCCGCGCTCTTTGTAGAGTGCTTCAATCTTCTTCTCGACCTCCTCCACCTTGCCGTTGGCGCGGATCCACTTCTCGCACTGCTGATCCACCGCGGCGTTGAGGAAGAAGCCCAGCAGCATGGGCGCCGGGCCGTTGATGGTCATGGACACGGACGTGGACGGGTCCGCCAGGTCGAAGCCGGAGTAGAGCTTCTTCGCGTCGTCCACGTTCGCGATGGACACGCCCGAGTTGCCCACCTTGCCGTAGATGTCCGGCCGGTGGTCCGGGTCCTCGCCGTACAGCGTCACCGAGTCGAACGCCGTGGACAGGCGCTTCGCCGGCAGGCCGCGTGACACGTAGTGGAAGCGCTTGTTGGTGCGCTCCGGGCCGCCCTCGCCCGCGAACATGCGCGCCGGGTCCTCGCCCTCGCGCTTGAGCGGGAAGACGCCCGCGGTGAACGGGAAGGCGCCCGGCGCGTTCTCCCGTAGCAGCCACGTCAGGATGTCGCCCCAGTCCTCATACTTGGGCAACGCAATCTTGGGCACGCGCAGGTGCGACAGCGTCTCGCTGATGAGGTCCAGCTCGATGACCTTGTCGCGCACCTGGAACTGGTACTTGGACGCCGCGTAGCGCTTCTTCGTCGCGGGCCACTCGGCCAGCAGGCGCCGGCAGTCCGCGTGCAGGCGGCTCTCCAGGTCCTGGTACAGCGCCACCAGGTCGCCCAGGTACGCGGGCTCGCCCTCTACGCGCTCCGTCACCTGCACCACGTCCGTGGCGTCCTTCGGCTCGACGATTTCGAGCTTCTTCTTCCCCACGTTCTGACGCAGGGCCTGGATGGTGCCGTGCAGCTGGTACATGCGCCGGGCAATGGCGGCCTGGGCGCGCACGAAGCCGTCGTAGTCCTCACAGGCGTCGACGATTTCGGCCAGGTAGCGCGTGCGCTCCGGGGGGATGATCCACTTCTTCTCGCTCATGCCGGGCGAGAGCTGGAAGCGGCTGTCCAGCGTCGCGCCCGTCTTCTTCACCAGCGCGTCGATGAGGGCCCGGTAGAGCGTGTTCATGCCCGGGTCGTTGAACTGCGACGCGATGGTGCCGTACACGGGCACCGCGTCCTCGGCCAGGGTGAAGGCGTTGTGGTTGCGCTTCCACTGCTTGCGCACGTCGCGCAGCGCGTCCAGCGACCCGCGCTTGTCGAACTTGTTGATGGCGATGACGTCCGCGAAGTCGAGCATGTCGATCTTCTCGAGCTGCGTCGCCGCGCCGTACTCGGCCGTCATCACGTAGAGCGCCACGTCCGAGTGCTCGGTGATTTCGGTGTCCGACTGACCGATGCCGGAGGTCTCCACCACGATGAGGTCGAAGCCCGCCGCCTTGCAGACCTCGATGGAATGGGCGACGTGCCGGGACAGGGCCAGGTTGCTCTGACGGGTGGCCATCGAGCGCATGTAGACGCGCGGGTTGTCGATGGCGTTCATGCGGATGCGGTCGCCCAGCAGCGCGCCGCCGGACTTGCGCTTGGACGGATCCACGGAGAGCACCGCGAGCGTCTTGTCCGGGAAGTCCGCCAGGAAGCGGCGCACCAGCTCGTCCACCAGGCTGGACTTGCCGGCGCCGCCCGTGCCGGTGATGCCCAGCACGGGCACCCGGGGCGCGTTCGTGCCGGCGGTCTTCAGTGCGGTGCGCAGCTCTTCGCCCGCGTCCGCGAAATTCTCCGCGATGGTGATGAGCGACGCGATGCGCTCCGGCTCACGGGGCAGCGGGTCCTTGAGCAGGCCCTTGAAGTCCGAGGGGCGCTTCTCGAAGTCACATTGGGAGATGAGGTCGTCGATCATCCCCTGCAGGCCCATGGCGCGGCCGTCGTCCGGGGAATAGATGCGCGCGACGCCGTACTTGTGCAGCTCGTCGATTTCCGTGGGGAGGATGGTGCCGCCGCCGCCGCCGAACACCTTGATGTTCGCGCCGCGCTCGCGCAGCAGGTCGATCATGTACTTGAAGTACTCGACGTGGCCGCCCTGGTAGGACGTGAGGGCGATGCCCTGGGCGTCCTCCTGGATGGCGCAGTCGACGATTTCAGCCACGGACCGGTTGTGGCCCAGGTGGATGATCTCCGCGCCGGAGGACTGCATCAGGCGGCGCATCACGTTGATGGCCGCGTCGTGTCCGTCGAAGAGGCTGGCGGCCGTGACGATGCGGACGTGGTGCTGGGGCCGGTACGGCTGGGGAGCGGTGGTCGGTTGGGGGTGTCGCACGGGCGTACACTAGGAGTGCAGTGCAGGCCCGGCAAGCGATTGAGACAGGCGTTGGCCGTTGGACGACGCGCCTTGTCAGGCCTGCGATTGCGGCAGGAATGCCCCCAGCACACGCAGTGCGGCGGAGGTGGGCGTCGCGCGGCCTTCGCGTACGGCCTGCTCCAGGACCGGCACCAGGGCGGCCACCTCGGGGTGCGCCCGCAGGGCTGCTCGCAGGCCGTCGTGCACCATGGCCCACATCCAGCCCACCTGCTGCTGGGTGCGCCGGTGCAGCAGCTCGCCGGAGGATTCTCGCTTGGCGACGACGTCCTCCACGGAGGCCCACAGCGTGTCGATGCCGGTGCCCTCCATGGCGCTGCACGTGGTGACCACCGGCTCCGCGCCGGGACGCATCAGGTGCAGGGCGGCGCGGTACTCCGCGCGGGCCCGCGTGGCGCGCGGCAGGTTGTCG
Source organism: Corallococcus exiguus (assembly GCF_009909105.1). NCBI lineage: Bacteria > Pseudomonadati > Myxococcota > Myxococcia > Myxococcales > Myxococcaceae > Corallococcus > Corallococcus exiguus. The sequence continues at coordinate 892,450 of NZ_JAAAPK010000003.1, read as the reverse complement.
CCGTCCGCCTTGTTGATGGCCACCATGTCCGCGACTTCGAGGATGCCGCGCTTGATGCCCTGCAGTTCGTCACCGGCGCCCGCGAGCATCAGCACCAGGTAGAAGTCCACCAGGTCCGCGACCACCGTCTCGGACTGGCCCACGCCCACGGTCTCCACCAGCACCACGTCGAAGCCGGCGGCCTCGCAGAGCAGCAGCGTCTCCCGTGTCTTGCGCGCGACGCCGCCCAGCGTGCCGCTGGAGGGGCTGGGGCGGATGTACGCAGCCAACTCACGCGCCAGCCGGTACATGCGCGTCTTGTCGCCCAGGATGCTGCCGCCCGTGATGCTGCTGGACGGGTCGATGGCGAGCACCGCCACCTTCTTGCCGCCGCCCACCAGGTGCATGCCCAGCGCGTCGATGAAGGTGCTCTTGCCCACGCCCGGCACGCCGCTGATGCCCACGCGGCGGCTCTTGCCGGTGTAGGGCAAGAGCTTCGTCAGCACCTCCTGCGCGAGCGCGGCGTGCTTCGGGTGCTCGCTCTCCACCAGCGTGATGGCGCGCGCGAGCACCGCCCTGTCGCCCGCGCGCACGCCGTCCACGTAGGTGTCCGCGGGCAGCAGCTTCACGCCGCCTCCTGCTCGGCGGCCAGCTTGTCGAGCAACTCGATGGCGGCCTTCGAGATGACGGTGCCCGGGCCGAAGATGGCGGCGGCGCCCGCGGCGCGAAGCGCGTCGTAGTCCTGCGGCGGGATGACGCCGCCCACCACGACCATGATGTCCTCGCGGCCCAGGGCCTTGAGGGCGTGCTTGAGCTGCGGCACCAGCGTGAGGTGGCCCGCGGCGAGCGACGACGCGCCCACCACGTGCACGTCGTTCTCCACCGCCTGGCGCGCGGATTCCTCCGGCGTCTGGAACAGCGGGCCAATGTCCACGTCGAAGCCCAGGTCCGCGAACGCGGTGGCGATGACCTTCTGCCCACGGTCGTGGCCGTCCTGGCCCATCTTCGCGATGAGGATGCGCGGCCGGCGGCCGAAGCGCGCCAGGAAGTCATCCGCCTTCGCCCGCGCTTCCGCGATGCCCTGCGCCTGTCCGGCTTCCGCTGAATACACGCCCGTCACCCCGCGCACGGTGGCCTCGTAGCGCCCGAAGACCTTCTCCAGGGCGTCGCTGATTTCGCCCACGGTGGCCTTCGCCCGCGCCGCGTCGATGGCCAGCGCCAGCAGGTTGCCCTCGTTGCGGCGGCCCGCTTCGGTGAGCGCGTCCAGGCGGCGGCGGACGTCTTCCGCGTTGCGCTCCGCGCGCAGCTCGCGCAGGCGGGCAATCTGCGCCTCGCGCACGGCGGAGTTGTCCACCTTGAGGATTTCAATGTTGTCCGCGCGCTCCGGCGGGTACTTGTTCACGCCGATGATGGCCTGGCGTCCGGAGTCGATGCGCGCCTGCGTGCGCGCGGCGGCCTCTTCGATGCGCAGCTTGGGCAGGCCCGCGTCGATGGCCTTGGTCATGCCGCCCAGCGCCTCCACTTCCTGGATGTGGGCCCAGGCCTTCTGGGCCAGCTCGTGGGTGAGGCGCTCCACGTAGTAGCTGCCGCCCCACGGGTCGATGACGCGCGTGGTGCCGCTCTCCAACTGGAGATAGAGCTGGGTGTTGCGGGCGATGCGCGCGCTGAAGTCCGTGGGCAGCGCGATGGCCTCGTCCAGCGAGTTGGTGTGCAGGCTCTGGGTGTGGCCCTGCGTCGCGGCCATGGCCTCCACGCAGGTGCGCACGACGTTGTTGTAGACGTCCTGCGCGGTGAGGCTCCAGCCGGACGTCTGGCAATGGGTGCGCAGCGCCAGGCTCTTGTCGCTCTTGGGGTTGAAGCCCTTGATGAGGCGGGCCCAGAGGAGGCGGGCCGCGCGCATCTTGGCCACCTCCATGAAGAAGTTCATCCCAATGGCCCAGAAGAACGACAGGCGCGGGGCGAACGCGTCCACGCCCAGGCCCGCGGCGAGGCCCGCGCGCACGTACTCCACGCCGTCCGCGAGCGTGTAGCCCAGCTCCAGGTCCTGCGTCGCGCCGGCTTCCTGCATGTGGTAGCCGCTGATGCTGATGCTGTTGAAGCGCGGCATCCGCTCCGCCGTGAACTTGAAGATGTCCCCGATGATTCGCATCGAGGGGCCGGGCGGATAGATGTACGTGTTGCGGACCATGAACTCCTTGAGGATGTCGTTCTGGATGGTCCCGCTGAGCTGCTCGGGCTTCACGCCCTGTTCCTCGGCCGCGACCACGTAGAGCGCGAGCACGGGGAGGACGGCGCCGTTCATCGTCATCGACACGCTCATCTGGTCGAGCGGGATGCGGTCGAACAGGATGCGCATGTCCTTGATGGAGTCGATGGCGACGCCCGCCATGCCCACGTCACCCGCGACGCGCGGGTGGTCGCTGTCGTAGCCCCGGTGCGTGGCCAGGTCGAACGCGATGGACAGGCCCTTCTGACCGGCCGCGAGGTTGCGGCGGTAGAAGGCGTTGGACGCCTCCGCCGTGGAGAAGCCCGCGTACTGGCGCACCGTCCACGGCTGCTGCACGTACATGGTGGAGTAGGGGCCGCGCACGAACGGAGGCAGGCCCGGCAGCGAGCCCAGGTGCGCCACGCCCTCCAGGTCCTCGCGGGTGTAGAGCGGCTTCACCGGGATGCCCTCGGGCGTGTCCCAGCGTTCGGCGGTGGCCGTGGCCTGGCTCGCGTGCGCGCGCTGCTGCTCCAGCACGGGCGCGGGCGTCTGGGTTTCAGGGGCGTCGAAGGCGACGCGGGAGAAGTCCGGAACGGTGGGGCGCATCAGGCCACTCCCAGTTGCGTGTGCAGCGTCTTCAGGAGCTGGAACAGGTCCGCTCCCGCGTAGAGGAAGAGGTCCACGCCGGCCGCGCGGAAGGCGGCCTCGTGGTCACCGGGACGGCCCGCGACGGCGACCGTGCGAGCGCCCTTCGCCTTGAGGGCCGCGACGTAGGCGGGCAGGGCTTCCGGGTAGAGGGCATCCGGGCCGGAGATGACGGCGAGGGAAGTGCCCGCCTTGGCGAACAGCTCCGCGGCGGCGTTCGCGTCCGCGAAGCCGTGGTGCTCGTTGGCCTCGATGCCGCCCACGGCGAGCACGTTGGCGATCCACGAGGAGCGCGCGGTGTGCTCCGCCACGGTGCCCAGGTTCGCCATGAAGGCGCGAGGACGGACGCCGTGCGCCGCGTGGTAGCGGTCGCTCGCGTCGCGCAGGGACTCGAAGGCCTCGGACACGCGCACCGGGACAGGCGGCGCGATGATGCCTTCACCCTGCGCGGGCATGGCGGCGCGGGCCTCGCGCTGCACGGGGGCTTCGTGGAGGTGGGGGAACTCGCTGACGCCCACGATGGGGAGCTTGCGCGTGCGCACGGCCTTGTCGCGCGCGGTGCGCGTCTCCGTGAGGACGCTGGCCACGTCGCCCTGCGCGATGGCGCGGGAGATGCCGCCCAGCGCTTCAATGCGTTGCAGCTCCGTCCAGGCCGCGCGGGCCAGCTCCCCGGTGAGCTGCTCCAGGTAGTAGCTGCCGCCCGCGGGGTCCGCGACGCGGTTGAGGCTGGACTCGTCGCGCAGGATGAGCTGCGTGTTGCGCGCGAGGCGCCGGCCCTGTTCGTCGGGCGTGCCCAGCGGCTCGTCGAAGGGAGCGGTGCTCACGCTGTCCGCGCCCGCGACGACGGCGGCGAAGGACTCCGCGGTGCCGCGCAGGATGTTCACCCACGGGTCGCGCCGCGTCTTGGTGGCGCTGGCCGTGCGCGCGTGCAGCGACATGGCCTGCGACTCCGGGGCGCCGCCCGAAGCGGCGACGACCTTGGACCAGAGCAGCCGCGCCGCGCGCAGCTTGGCGATTTCGGGGAAGAACTGGCCGCCCACGGACAGGGCGAACTGCATGGACCGCGCGGCCTCGCTCGGGGACACGCCCGCGCGCTCCAATTCGCGCAGGTACTCCACGCCGGTGGCGATGCTCCACGCGAGTTCATGCACGGACGTGGCGCCCGCGTCCGCCCAGGGGCGCGATGACACGAGCAGCGCACGCAGGCCCGGCGCGTCCTTGAGCAGCGACGTGACGAGGGGCGCGGCCTCCGCCAGCGTGCGGGCCACGTCCACCTTCGCGGCGCCGTGGCGTGCGAGCGCCGCGATGGGGTCGATGCCCAGGCTGCCGCGCAGGGCCTGCTTCGCGGCGCCGGCCTTCTTCGCCAGCACCGCCAGGAGCAGGGACGCGGGCCGCAGCACGTCCGCGGTCGGCTCCAGGTGCACCGGCGTGCGCTCCAGCGGCACGTGCGCGAGCAGCCGCTCCAGCGTGGCCTCGTCCTTCACGTCCAGGCCGTGGGGCGCGTCCAGCAGCAGCCACACACCCTGCGTGCCGCGCTCCAGGTCGTCGCGGAGCGCGTCGGCGGTCGCGGCCACGTCCGGGCCCGCGTACTCCTGGCACAGGAGCCATCCACCCTCGGTGTGGCCCAGGGGTTGGGTGCCGCGCACGTAGGGCGCGACGCCGGGTGGCTCCGAGGGCGCGGGGGCGTCCTGGGGCGTGTAGAGGGGCTGGAGGGACAGGCCACCCTCCAGGGGCGACTGGAGCACCGTGAAGGGCTTGCCCTTGAGGTCCTTGTCCACCAGCCGGCGCCACTCCTCGACGGAAGGGGGCGGGAAGTCCGCTGCGGTAAGAGGCACGTCAGCCATGCCCCTCCCATAGGCGCATTGCCCTACCCGGGGCAATGGAAGGCTGGCGGGGCCTGCGTGCGGGCGTCCGCCCCGTGACCCCTGACGGACGCGCCGTGTCATGCGACGTGTGCCTACCAGATTGGCCTGGTCACGTCCCTTCATCAGCGGGAGGTGCCGTCGGCTGGAGGAGGGGGCGGGTCCCAACCGCCGCCCAGCGCCTTGATGAGCCCCACCGCGGACACCATCCGCTGTCCCGCGATGCCCGCCAGCTTCTGCTCGGCGGAGTAGAGCGTGGCCTGCGCGGTGACGACCTCCAGGTACGTCACGGTGCCGGCCTTGTACTGGTTCATCACCACCTCCAGCGACTGCCGCGCGTAGCCGACCGCCTCCTGTTGAATCCCTGCCTCCTGCTCCAGCACCCGCAGCGACACGAGCTGGTCCTCCACGTCCTGGAACGCGGCGAGCACCGTCTGCCGGTAGTCCGCGACGCCCTGGGCGTAGAAGGCGCGCGCCTCCTCCGTCTGCGCCTCGCGGAGGCCGCCGTCGAAGAGGGTCGCCACCAGCTGCGGCCCCAGGGACCACACCAGGTGGGGCGCCGTGAACCATTGGGCCAGGGTTGCGCTGGTGAAGCCGCCGGACGCGGACAGGTTCAGGGAGGGGAACCACGCGGAGATGGCGACGCCAATCTGTTCGTTGGCGGCGGCGGCCCGGCGTTCGGCCGCGGCGATGTCCGGCCGGCGCTCCAGGAGCGAGGAGGGGAGCTCCGATGGCAGGGGCGGCGGGGTGGCGGCAAGTGGCACGCGGGGCAGGGCGAAGCTGGACGCGGGCTCGCCCACGAGGACCGCGATGGCGTGCTCGTAGGTCGCGCGGGCAATCTCGTTCTCCGTCGCGGCGGCCTGCGCCAGCGCCAGCTGCGTCTGGGCCTGGAGCACGTCCGGCCGCGCCGCCACGCCCTGCACGTAGCGGTTCTGCGTGAGCTGGAGGGACTTGCGGTAGCCCACGACGGCGCCGTCCAGCAGACGCTGCGTGGCGTCCAGCGCGCGGAGCTGGAAGTAGCTCTGCGCGAGCATGGCGTGGGCGGACAGCTTCGCGTTGTCCAGGTCGGAGCCGGCGGCCTGGGCGTTGGCCTTCGCGCCCGCGACCTGCCGGCGCACGCGGCCCCAGAGGTCCGGCTCCCACGTGGCGTCCAGGGACAGGTCCTGGACGTTGCCCACGGTGGGCACGCCGGCGTTGGTGCCGGTAGGGGTATTGGCGCTCCGCCCCGCGCCGCGCGCCCGCGTCAGCGACCCGGACGCCCCCAAGGTGGGGAAGAGCGACGCGCGGGCCTCGGCCACCAGCGCGCGGGCGCGGCGGTACGCGGCCTCATAGCCCGCCACTGTCTGGTTTGCGCGGGCGACGCGTTCCTCCAGCGCGTCCAGCTCCGGGTCCTTGAAGCGCTTCCACCACGCGCCCCGGTCGTGTCTGTCATTGGGCTCGGCGGGCTTCCAGCCGTCCGCGGCTTCCTTGAAGTGCTGGGGCACCGCGACGCGGGGACGGTGGTAGTCCGGGCCCACCGCGCAGGCGGTCATCAGTCCGCAGGCGAGCCATGAAGTGGCGTGGAGGCGAAGGCGCATCGTTCGCTCCTCAGGCGCCTTCGTGGCGGCGGTGCGCGAAGCGGCGCTCCCGCCACTGGCGCACCCGCCGGCCCAGGCGGTCCAGGGTCATGTAGATGACCGGGGTGGTGTAGAGCGTGAGCAGCTGGCTCACGCACAGCCCTCCGGCGATGGCGATGCCCAGGGGCTTGCGCAGCTCGGAGCCCACGCCCGTGCCCAGCGCCAGGGGGAGCGCTCCCAGCAGCGCGGCCATCGTCGTCATCAGGATGGGGCGCAGGCGCAGCTGCGCGGCGCGGAAGATGGCCTCCTTCGAACCGAGCTGCTCCTCGCGCTCCGTCACCAACGCGAAGTCGATCATCATGATGGCGTTCTTCTTCACGATGCCGATGAGCAGGATGATGCCGATGAGCGCGATGATGGACAGGTCCAGCCGGAACAGCAGCAGCGCGAGCAGCGCGCCGACCCCCGCCGACGGAAGCGTGGACAGGATGGTCAGCGGGTGGATGAGGCTCTCGTAGAGGATGCCCAGCACGATGTAGACGGCGAACAGCGCGGCGGCGATGAGCATCGGCTCCGTCGCGAGCGACGCCTGGAATGCCTGGGCCGCGCCGCTGAAGTCGCCCCTCATGTCCGCGGGCAGACCCAGGCCGCGCACGGCGGCTTCAATCTCCGTCACCACGGTGCCCAGGGACGTCCCCGGCTTCAGGTTGAAGGACATCGTGGCGGACGGGAACTGGCCCTGGTGGTTGACGGACAGGAGCGTGCTCGCGGGCTCGAAGCTCGCGAACGCGGCCAGCGGCACCTGTGCCCCGGAGGCGCCCGTCACGTAGATGTCGTTCAGGCTCTCCGGCCGCTGCCAGAAGGGCGTCTGCACCACCATCACCACGTGGTACTGGTTGCGCCCGGTGTACATCGTGGACACCTGACGCTGGCCGAAGGCGTCGTAGAGCACGTCGTCGATTTGCGCCGCCGTGAGCCCGAAGCGCGCCGCCGTGTCGTGGTCCACCACCACGTTCGTCTCCAGGCCGTGGCTGCGCTGGTCGCTGTTGACGTCCAGCAGGCCGGGCACCTGCTTCAGGCGCTCCAGCACGCGGGGCGCCCACTGGTCGAGTTCGGTCAGTGAGTCCGCGGACAGGGTGTACTGGTACTGCGCGTTGCCCTGCCGCCCGCCAATGACCAGGTCCTGCGCGGACTGGAGGTACACGGTCGCGCCGGGCACGGCCTGGAGCTTCCCCCTCAGCCGCCCGATGACGGCATCGGCGCTGAGCTTGCGCTCCTCCAGCGGCTTGAGCGTGATGTAGAGCGTGCCCGCGTTCGAGGAGCCACCACCCGGCCCGCCACCGCCCACGGAGCCCGCCACCGCCTGCACGGCCGGGTCCTGCCCGATGAGCTTCACGTAGGCGGTGAACTTCTCGCGCATGGCTGCGAACGAGATGTCCTGCTCCGCCTGGATGCTGGCGCTGAGCCGGCCGGTGTCCTGCTGCGGGAAGAAGCCCTTGGGCACCACGACGAACAGGTACGCGCTGAGCGCGACCGCCGCGAAGGTGAGCAGGAGCAGGAGCCCCGGGTGCTCCAGCGACCACGCCAGGCTGCGCGCGTAGCCCCGGCGTAAGCGTTCGAAGGGCTGGAACGAGGCGCGAGCCCGCCCCGGCTTCCGAGCGCGCAGCAGCCGCGAGCACATGACCGGCGTCACCGTCAGCGACACGACCAGCGACATGAGGATGGCCACCGACAGCGTGATGGCGAACTCGCGGAACAGCCGCCCCACGATGCCCTGCATCAGCAGCAGCGGGATGAACACGGCGATGAGGGAGAGGCTCATCGACAGCACGGTGAAGCCGACCTCGCGCGCGCCGCGCAGCGCCGCCTCCAGCGGGGAGAGGCCGTCCTCGATGTGCCGCTCGATGTCCTCCAGGACGACGATGGCGTCATCCACCACGAAGCCGGTGGAGATTGTCAGCGCCATCATGGACAGGTTGTCCAGGCTGAAGCCCAGCAGCACCATCACCGCGAAGGTGCCCAGCAGCGACAGCGGCACGGCGACGCTGGGGATGAGCGTGGCGCGCGCGTTGCCCAGGAAGGCGAACACCACCAGGATGACCAGGCCAATGGACGTGAGCAGCGTCACCTCCACGTCCCGCAGCGAGGCGCGGATGGTGGTGGTGCGGTCCATCATCACCGTGAGGTCCACGTCCGCCGGGAGCGTGGCCTGGAACGACGGCAGCCGCTCCCGGAGCGCGTCCACGGTGTCGATGACGTTCGCGCCCGGCTGCTTGAAGATGACCAGGATGACGGCTTGCTTGCCATTGGCGAGCCCCAGGCTGTGCACGTCCTCCACGTCGTCGTCCGTCACCCGGGCCACGTCCTGGAGCCGCACGGGCGCGCCGTTCGAATAGGAGAGGATGAGCGGGCGGTACTGCTCCGCGCGCAGCAGTTGGTCCGTGGCGGTGAGGGTGTACGCGAGGGGGCCGTCCTCCAGCTGGCCCTTGGGGCGGTTGGCGTTCTGCGCGCCCAGCGCGGTGCGGACGGCCTCCAACCCCAGGCCGTACTTGTTCAGCGCGGTGGGGTTCACCTCCGCGCGCACGGCGGGCAGCGCGCCGCCGCCGACGAAGACCTGACCCACGCCCTTCACCTGGGAGACCTTCTGCTGGAGGACGGTGGACGCGACGTCGTAGAGCTGCCCGCGCCCCTTGTGCTCGGACGTCAGCGCCAGGAGCATGATGGGCGCGTCCGCGGGGTTCACCTTCCGGTAGGTGGGGTTGTTGGGCAGGTTGGCGGGCAGGTTGCTCCGGGCGGCGTTGATGGCGGCCTGGACGTCGCGCGCGGCCCCGTCGATGTTCCTCGACAGGTCGAACTGCACGACGATGCTGGTGGAGCCCAGGTTGCTGGACGACGTCATCTGCGTGATGCCCGCGATGCGGCCCAGCTGTCGCTCCAGCGGCGTCGCGACGGAGGCGGCCATCGTCTGGGGGCTGGCGCCCGGAAGCTGCGCCTGCACGCTGATGGTGGGGAACTCCACCTGCGGCAGCGGCGCCACGGGCAGCAGCTTGAACGCGAGTGCTCCCAGCAGCGCCAGCCCCACCGCCAGCAGGGACGTGGCGACGGGGCGTCGGATGAAGAGCGCGGACGGGTTCATGGCCGCCGCCGCCGGTGCGCCAGGGCGTCGAAGCCCAGGTAGATGACAGGCGTGGTGAACAGGGTCAGCAGCTGGCTGACCATGAGCCCGCCGATGATGGCGATGCCCAGCGGCTGGCGCAGCTCCGAGCCGATGCCGCCGCCCAGCGCCAGCGGCACGGCGCCCAGCATGGACGCCATGGTCGTCATCAGGATGGGCCGGAAGCGCAGCAGGCACGCCTCGTGGATGGCGTCGAGCGCGGGCTTCTTCTCCACGCGCTCGGCCTCCAGCGCGAAGTCGATCATCATGATGGCGTTCTTCATCACGATGCCGATGAGCAGGATGATGCCGATGAGGGCGATCATCCCCAGCTCCATCCCGCACAGCCGCAGCGCGAGCAGCGCGCCCAGGCACGCGGACGGCAGCGTGGACAGGATGGTGAGCGGGTGGATGTACGATTCGTACAGGACGCCCAGCACGATGTAGACGACCACCACCGCCGCGAGCACCAGGAAGCCCTCGTGGGCGAGCGAGTCCTGGAACGTGCGCGCGGTGCCTTCGAAGGCCGTCTGGACGGAGGCCGGAATCCGGAGCCGGTCTCGCACGCCGTCGAAGGCGGCCACCGCCTGGGACAGCGACATGTCCGGGCCGGGGTTGAAGGAGACGATGGCGACGGGGAACTGTCCCTGCCGGTTGATGGTGAGCGGGCCCTGGCTCCGGCTCACGGTGGCGAGCGTGCCCAGCGGCACCGGGCCTCCCGCCGAGGAGCGCAGGTAGAGGTTGTCCAGGGCGGTGTCCACGCGCTGGAGCGCCGGGAGCACCTCCAGCACCACGCGGTACTGGTTGAGCTGGGTGAAGATGGTGGACACCTGGCGCTGGCCGAAGGCGTCATAGAGCGCGTCGTCGATATCCTGGGGCGTGATGCCCAGCCGCGAGGCGGTGTCCCGGTCCAGGGTGACGTCCAGCCGCAGGCCGCCGTTCTGGAGGTCGCTGGCGACGTCCGTCAGCTCCGGACGCGTGCGCAGGTGTTCCACCAGCCGCCCCGTCCAGGTGTCCAGCTCCGCGGCGTCGGGAGAACTCAGGCTGTACTGGTACTGCGTGCGGCTCACGCGGCTGTCCAGCGTCAGGTCCTGCACGGGCGACAGCGACAGGGAGATGCCCGGCACGCCTACCAGCGACGCCTGGAGCCGGCGGATGACCTCCGTGGCGGAGGCGTCCCTCCGCGAGAGCGGCTTGAGGGTGATGAGCATCCGGCCGCTGTTCTGCGTGAGGTTGGTGCCGTCCACGCCGATGAAGGACGACAGACCTTCCACGGCGGGGTCCTCCAGCACGGCGCGGGCCAGGGCCTGCTGGCGCTCGGCCATGGCGGGGAAGGAGATGGATGGCGGCGCCTGGGAGATGCCCTGGAGGACGCCGGTGTCCTGCACGGGGAAGAAGCCCTTGGGGATGGTGACGAGCAACAGCGCGGTGAGCGCCAGCGTGGCCGCCGCCATCAGGAGCGTGAGCGCGCGGTGGCGGAGCACCCAGGTGAGCGCGGTGTCGTAGCGCTGGACCAGCCCGCGGAAGGCGCCGCCCACGACGCGCTCGAAGCGGCTGTCCTCCTCCGTCGGGTGGCGGCGCAGCAGCCGCGAGCACAGCATGGGGGTGAGCGTCAGCGACACGACGGCGGACAGGAGGATGGTCACCGCGAGCGTGATGGCGAACTCGCGGAACAGCCGTCCCACCACGTCCCCCATGAAGAGCAGGGGGATGAGCACGGCGATGAGCGACACCGTCAGCGACAGGATGGTGAAGCCAATCTGCTTGGAGCCCTTCAGCGCCGCGTCCAGGGGGCGCGTGCCGCCTTCGATGTAGCGGCTGATGTTCTCAATCATCACGATGGCGTCGTCCACGACGAAGCCGGTGGCGATGGTGAGCGCCATCAGGGTGAGGTTGTTGAGGGAGAAGCCCAGGAGCGACATGGCCGCGAAGGTGCCCACGAGCGACAGGGGCACGGCGACGCTGGGGATGAAGGTGGCGGGGGCGTTGCGCAGGAACACGAAGATGACGCCCACCACCAGCGCGATGGAGAACATCAGGTCGCGCTGCACGTCGCTCACGGAGGCGCGGATGGTGGTGGTGCGGTCGCTCAGGACGGTGACCTTCACCTGCGCGGGCAGGGTGGCCTGGAGCTGGGGCAGCAGCTTGCGCACGCTGTCCACGACGGCGATGACGTTGGCGCCCGGCTGGCGTTGCACGTTGAGGATGACGGCGGGCGTGGTACCGGCCCACGCGGCCTGCCGGACGTTCTCCGCGCCGTCGAAGACGTGGGCCACGTCGGACAGGCGCAAGGGTGCACCGTCTCGGTACGCGATGATGAGCGGGGCGTAGTCGCCGCTGGACAGGCGCTGATCATTCGCGTTGAGCGTGTACGCCTGGCGGGGCCCGTCGAAGCTGCCCTTGGGCAGGTTGACGTTGGCGGCGGCGACGGCGGTGCGCACGTCCTCCAGCGTCAGCCCGTGCGCGGCGAGCGCGGGGCCGTTCGCCTGGATGCGGACGGCGGGGCGCTGGCCACCGCTGATGCTCACGAGCCCCACGCCGGGGAGCTGTGACAGCTTCTGCGCCAGCCGCGTGTCGGTCAGGTCCTCCACGCGCGTCAGCGGCACGGTGTCGGAGGTGAGGGCCAGGGTGATGACCGGCGTGTCCGCCGGGTTGACCTTGTTGTAGATGGGCGGGTTCGGCAGGTCCGAGGGCAGCAGGTTCGCCGCGGCGTTGATGGCGGCCTGGACCTGCTGCTCCGCGATGTCCAGGCTCATCTGGAGCGTGAACTGGAGCGTGATGACGGACGCGCCGTTGGAGCTGGACGACGTCATCTGGTTGAGGCCGGGCATCTGCCCGAACTGCCGCTCCAGCGGCGCGGTGACGCCGGAGGCCATCACCTCCGGGCTCGCGCCGGGCTGGAAGGTGAGGACCTGGATGGTGGGGTAGTTCACCTCTGGCAGCGCGGAGACGGGCAGCAGCCGGTACGACAGCACCCCCGCCAGCAGCAGGGCCAGCATCAGCAGCGACGTGGCGACGGGCCGCAGGATGAAGGGCTCGGACATTCAGCGCCCGCCGTCCCCGGCGCCCGTGCCGCTGCCACCCACGCCCGGTGCGGTAGGCCCCCGCGTGGCCGCGTGCCGCCGGATGGAGGCGCCGTGGGTGAGTTGATCCGCGCCCTCCACCACCACCTCTTCGCCCGGGCGCAGGCCCTGGCTGACGACGGTGTCCTCGCCGTCCGCCGGGCCGGTCATCACCGTGCGCACGGCGACGGTGTCGTTCGCCTGGACGACGTAGACGAAGGTGCCCTGGACGCCGTGCTGGAGCGAGGCGGTGGGCACGACGGTGGCGCCGTGCAGGAGGTCGAGCCGCAGCCGCGCGTTGACGAACTGCTGGGGGAACAGCCGCGACTCGCGGTTGGGGAAGGTGGCCTTGAGCCGGACGGTGCCGGTGTTGGGGTCCACCTGGTTGTCCACCGTGAGCAGCGTGCCGGTGTCGAGCAGCCGCTGCCGGGTGCGGTCGAGCGCCTGGACCTCCAGGGGCTGGCGCGCGTCGAGCTTCTCCAGGACCTCCGGCACGCGGTCCTCGGGCACGGAGAAGATCATCGTGATGGGTTGCAGGGTGTTGACGACGACGAGCCCGGTCGCATCCGCGGCGTGGATGATGTTGCCGGGGTCCACGAGCCGCAGGCCGACGCGGCCGGCCACCGGGGACGTGATGCGCGTATAGGCCAGGTTGAGCTCGGCGGTGGCGACGGCGCCCTGGTCCGCCTTCACGATGCCCTGGTACTGGCGCACCAGGGCCCGCTGCGTGTCCAGCGTCTGCCGGGCGACGGAGTCCTGCTCCAACAGCGCGGTGTAGCGCCGCAGGTCGACGCGGGCGTTCTCCAGCACGGCCTTGTCGCGGGCGAGTTGTCCCCGGACCTGTTCCAACTGGCTGAGGAAGGGGCGCGGGTCTATTTCAGCCAGCAGGTCGCCTTCCTTGACGTTCTGGCCCTCCTGGAAGGCCACTCGCATCAATTGACCGTCCACCCGGGAGTGCACGGCGACGGAGGCGGTAGGCGTCACCGCGCCCAGGCCGGTGAGGAACACGGGGACATCCCGGGTCCCCGCTCGTGCCGTGACCACGGACTGGGGGCCCCGTGCCCCATGGCCTTGTGCGCCCGCGCCGCCGTCAGCAGCCGCGTGGCCGGAGCCCCGGGGATGCTCGAGCCTCCGCGCGACGATGATGGACAGCACGAGGAGCCCCGCGAGCAGCAGCAGCCACCCCCAGCGAGGGCGCCGGTGATGGGGAGGAGGGGGCGTGGGCATGCGAAGAACCGCCAGGGGATCCACCGTGGAGGAGCCGGCGGTTCAGGGCCTCCCAACGTGTGTCCGGACACGCGGGTCCTCAAGCCGTCCGAAGGGAGGAGCGCTGCACTCCCAAGGACATCACCGCGTGGAGGGAGCGTGCCCGGCCGCCTTCCTGGAAAGGCAATAGAGCCGGAGGGTGATGACCCCATCGCCAGCTCGACACTCCTGACCCGGGCGGGTGGAAAGTTCATCGGTTAATGCAGTTAAATCAAATTAAGCAGCTTTGACACGTATTTGTCGTCTTGGTGGGGATCAGGCGTCCCGGCAATCGCATGCCCGAGCGAGCTGGGACGTCAACCCCTGCTTGGAGGCGATGTGATGAAGCGTCAAAGCCTGTTCCTGGCCTTGTTGGTGTTGCCGCTGCTGGCGTGCGGCGGCGTGGACGTGCCGTCGGAGGAAGTGGCGCCGGAAGCGGAAGTGGGCAGTGTGCAGTCGCAGCTGCAGCCCAACTGGGCGTCGTGCAGCGGGGACATGGACTGCGACTCCAATCGCTGTGGCTGCAACGGCGGCACGACCCGCGTGTGTCTGCCGAGCTCCGCGTATCCGAAGCAGTGCGCCAACTGGACGGCGTGCAGCAATGATTCGCACTGCACGTCCAACTGGTGCGGCTGCAACGGTGGGCAGGTCATGGTCTGCCTGCCGAACACCAACTATCCGAAGTACTGCACCTGAGCCGTCCGCGCCGCCGTCCGTCACCCGGGCGGCGGCGCGCCTGTGCGATGGCGAGCGGCGACGGGAAGCCCGTAGACTCACGGGCCATGAGTTCCGAGACGAAGCCCGGCCTCGAAGGGCAGCTCGCACTGGAAGGCGTGCAGCGGCTGTCCGCCGAGGCGGGGAGCAACCACGCGTCGCTCACGCCCGGTGCCGTCCGGCGCCGCGCGCTGGGGCTCCTGGCGAAGGGCACGGGCCTGGTGCTGCTGGGCGCCGTCATCATGGCGGGCCTGGTCTGGTTGGGATTTGGCGGCAACGGTGTCTTGTCCCAGCTCCTGACGCTCCCCACGTTCTTCCTGGGCGCCGCTTACTTCATCGCGGGCCTCACAGGCCTCCTGACGGGACGCCCGTGGGACCGCACGCCCTTCTGGGTGAAGCTGCCGATGATGATCCTCGGCGCCGTCATCGCGCTGACGGCGCTCATCGTCATCGGCGTCATGGGCATGAGCGCCCTGGGCCCGGATGCGAACTCAACGCCAGACGTCCAGTCGGGCCCGGGCGAATGATTCGAAGTCGCGCGGAGCACGGCCCGTGACCCGCTGTACGGTGTCCGTCACGCGGTCCTCCGTTCCATCGCGGATGAGCGTGTCGAGCATCGTGAGGAAGCGCGCGTAGGCTTCCGGCATGCCGGAGTCCTGAAGGTGCCGCTGTGCCTCGTCGGGTGTCACGTGCACGTGCCGGATGGAGCGGCCCGACACCCGGGACAGGATGGCCGCGAGGTCGTCGTAGCTCAGCGCCTGGGGGCCGGTGATGACATGCGCGGTGTCGTGCGACTTCGGGTCCGCGAGCGCGCGGACCCCCACCGCCGCGATGTCCTCCGCGTCCACGAAGCCCACCCGCCCCTGGCCCGTGGCCGTCACCAGCGTGCCGTCGCGGTGGAGGCTGGCGTGGTGATGATGGACGGGGCTGATGAAGTTCTGCATGAACCACGAGGGCTGGAGCACGCTCCACTCGGGTACGTGCCCGCGCAGGAAGTGGTGCACCTTCCCCAGCCCCGGGCCCTTCTCCGGAACGACGGACGCGGAGAGCAGGACGACCCGCCGCACACCGCCAGCCAGCGCCCGTTCCAGGACGGGAATCATGAGGACGGACGGGTCTTCCACCAACGCGGGGGCCAGGACATACATGCGGTCCACGCCCTCCAGCGCGGGCCCGTGCGTGGACAAGTCCGCCCAGTCGAAGCGCACGTGTTCGGCGGCGGTGACGGGCGGCCGTGTGTCGCGCGTGGCGGTGCGCACCGTGAAGCCCTCGGCCGTGAGCCCTTCCGCGATGGGGCGGCCCGTGTTGCCGGCGGCTCCGATGACGAGGATGCGCGTCATGCCTGCTCCTTCGCGAAGGACTCGAAGGTGCCGCGGGGCGCGGCCAGCGGGTTCCAATACTCGCGGTAGTGCACGATGCGGCCGTCACGCACCTGCATCCGCATCACGTAGTCCTGTTCGTAGGGGATGTTCCCGGGCTGCAGCGTCGCGGAGCCGTGCACCTCCATCCAGCCTGTCGTTGGATCCACGCTCGGGGAGCGCTGGACGTTCGTGAAGGTGAGTCCCTGGAAGTGCTTCGTGATGGGCGCGAAGTAGGCGCGGATGGCTTCGATGCCCTCCAGCCGGGCAGGCCCCCCGAGCGAGGAGGCATACGGGAACTCGACGACGGCGTCGTCCGCGAAGAGCGTCAGCCAGCGCTCGACGTCCGTGGCGATGAGCGCGAGGTGCGCGTCCATCAGCCGTGCCAGGTCAGGGGAAGTGCGGTCCATGTGCGGCCTCCAGCAAGAGGTGATGGACCAGGAATAGGGCGCCCGTTATGGACGCTCCATGTCACTGCGTCCAAAAGAACTGTCTTCGAGTCCAATGCCCCCGGACGGAAAGACCGACGTGGTCTCCGACGTGCTGGAGACGCTGCGGTTCAAGACGCTGCTCTTCGGCCGCTTCGAGCTGGGGGCGCCCTGGGCGGTGCGCATGCCCCGCAAGGCCAACGCCTCCTTCTACGTGGTGGCGCGCGGAAGCCTGCGCCTCCAGGTGGAGGGCACGGCGAAGCCGGTGTTCCTGTCCGCCGGAGACGTGGTGCTGCTGCCCCGCGCGCCCGCGCACGTGCTGGATGACGGCGGCCGCCGCAACCCCGTCGCGAGCGACTTCGTCCCATCCCAGATGCTCCGTCCACCGGCCACGCGGCTGGGGGGAGCCGGGCCGCTCACCACGCTGATCACCGGCTGCTTCCAGTTCGGCGTGGACCCCGCGCATCCGCTGCTGCGGGCCTTTCCCTCCGTCATCCGCCTGTCCACGCAGGAGGGGCAGGGGACGCCCGCGCTCGCCGCGAGCGTGCAGCTCATCACCGCGGAGACCGCCCTGCCGGGGCCGGGAAGCGCGCTGGTGCTGGGCCGACTGGCGGACGTGCTGCTCGTCCACGCGCTGCGGGCCCAGACGTCACTTGGGGGAGCGAAGCAGGCGGGGTGGAAGGCGCTGGCCGACCCCGCCATCGGGAACGCACTCGCGCTGATGCACGAACAGCCCGGCACCCCATGGACGGTGGAGCGGCTGGCTCGGTCCGTGGGCGTGTCGCGCTCCGGGTTCGCCGCGCGCTTCCACGCGCTGGTGGGGGAGACACCGCTGCACTACCTGGCCCAATGGCGGATGATCCGCGCCGCGCGCTGGCTGAGTGAATCCAACGACAGCCTGGACACCATCGCCGAGCGCGCCGGCTACGAAAGCGCGCCCGCCTTCAGCAAGGCCTTCAAGCGCCGCTGGGGCGTGGGGCCCGGAGCGTATCGGCGTGCGGCCACGCGTCAGACTTCAGCGTGAGCCGCGGGTCCCGGTTTCAGTAATAGCAGCGCCAGTAATCGTACCCTTCCCCGTCGCAATAGCAGAAGGCATGGCCCACACCCCCGGGGCGGATACACTGACGCGGATTGGCCCCAGCAGAGGGACAGGACATGCCATCCAACTCCTCGCACTCAAGCAATACCGAGGAGGTGACGTCGGGCGCCGTCTGGCTCGCCGTGTCATCCACGGCCGCGGGCTCCATGGCACCACCA
This sequence comes from Corallococcus exiguus, assembly GCF_009909105.1. Taxonomy (NCBI): domain Bacteria; kingdom Pseudomonadati; phylum Myxococcota; class Myxococcia; order Myxococcales; family Myxococcaceae; genus Corallococcus; species Corallococcus exiguus. The sequence goes on along the minus strand of NZ_JAAAPK010000003.1, from coordinate 874,984 downwards.
CAGCCAACGAGCAGCCCAAACATCAACGCTGAAATAATTCCGCGCATGTGTCCTCCGGGTTGAGAGTCATTGTAAGGCTAACACCGCTTCGCGATGAGTCTCAATGTGCGAGCAATGTGTCGCAGCACGTCAGTACTGCGCCTGACATGATGTCCTGACAGCCCCTGAATGACGCGTCCTCCGGCGGCTCTCAGTGGGGAATGGCCACGGCCTGCTCCAGACCCTCGGTCCACTCCAGCAGGCACGAAGCGTCCACGCTGAAGTTGACCTCGATGCGCGCCTTCGGGCTCGCGTAGACGAGGGTGAAGTCCGGCTTCCACCGGTCGCTGGCCGCATCGGAGTGAGCACGGACCTCGACGGTGCAGGTGACGTCCCGTCCATGGTCCAGGTCCAGGCTGAACGGCTCCTGGGTGACCTGCCATTGCCGGAGTGCGCGCAGCAGCGTGTCGAAGTGGGAGCGGAGCACCACGACCTGTGGCAGCCGGAGGTCGAAGTCTTCCACGACCTCCATGAAGTCATGATTGTCCCTGCGGAAGCAGTTGCCGGTGCTTCGCAGCTCGAGCAGCAGGCAGGGCTCCGAGTCCAGGGACACGGCCCGGCGGACCTTCCCTTCCAGCATGTTGTGGCCAGCGTTCGAGGGAAGGCGGAAGTTCATGTTCAAGCCCGCGCCCTGACGTGGTTCACGACGTGGGACTGACGGGCGACACCAGCAGCCGGACCGCCTCCACTACGGAGCGCCGCCGCCGGCGGATCTCCGCGGGTGTGGGCGGGGTGGCCGTGGCGCAGTACGACAGCGGGAAGGCCCACGTCTTGGACAGCGCCAGCACCAGCGCCAGCAGCTCGTCCGCCGCGAAGTGCTTCGACACCAGCCCCTCCTTCTGTGCCTTCGCGATGGCGGCCGCCTTGTGCTGGTTGCTGCGCGCGACAGGCTCCGGGATGTCCACGGTGGGGCCGTGCTCCAGCTCGTACCAGGTGGCCAGGCGCAGCACCTGCGGCCGGGCCTGGAAGCCGTCGAACAGCCGCCCCGCGTAGGCGGGCAGGTCCGCCGCGTCGATGGGCGTCTCGCGCGCCACCTCCGCCACGTGCGCTTCGAAGACCGCGTCGAACAGCTGCTCTTTGCTGCCGAAGTACGAATAGATGAGCGCCTTGTTGCAGCCGGCCGCCGCCGCGATGCGGTCCACGCGCGCGCCCGCGATGCCCTTCTCCGAGAACTCCTCCGCGGCCGCTTCCAACAGGCGCTGCCGGGTCTTCTGAGCGTCTCCAGCCATGCTTGCCCACCATGCCCCAGCCCATTCCGGGTTGCACCCTGTCAGAAGGGCCAATATATCCATGTAACCAACTGGTTAGTTGAAAGGATTCCCTGCCATGAGTGCGACCCCTGAGACGTCCCGTGTCTGGCTCATCACCGGCTCCTCCCGAGGCCTGGGACGCAGCTTCGCGGAGGCCGTGCTGGCGGCCGGGCACCGCCTGGTGGCCACGGCGCGCAAGCCGGAGCAGCTGACTTCCCTGGTGGATCGCTACGGGGACCGGGTCCGCGCGGTGGCGCTGGACGTGACGAACCCCGAGCAGGCGAGGGCCGCGGTGCGGACAGCAGTAGATGCCTTCGGCCGCCTGGACGTGGTGGTGAACAACGCGGGTTACGGCGGCCTCGCGCCCATCGAGCAGGTGACGGACGAGGACTTCCGCTCGCAGCTCGACACCAACCTCTTCGGCGTCCTGAACGTCACGAGGGCCGCGCTGCCGGTGCTCCGCGAGCAGCGCTCCGGGCACATCATCCAGGTGTCCTCCGTGGGAGGCCGCCTGTCCACGCCGGGGCTGGGCGCGTATCAGGCCGCGAAGTGGGCGGTGGGAGGCCTCTCCGAGGTCCTGGCCAAGGAGACCGCGCCCTTCGGCGTGAAGGTGACGGTGCTGGAGCCGGGTGGCTTCCGCACGGATTGGGCGGGAGCGTCCATGACCATCCCGGAGTTCCGGCCGGAGTACGCGCCCACGGTGGGCGTGGTGGCCCAGCACATGCGTTCGCGAACGGGCAAGGAGGCGGGGGACCCGGACCGCGCGGCGCAGGTGCTGCTCCAGGTGGCCGCGATGGAGTCCCCGCCGCTGCACCTGGTGCTGGGCAGCGACGCGTTCGAGCTGTCGCAGGAGAAGCTGGACGCGCTCAAGGCGGAGGACGCGAAGTGGAAGGACCTGTCGCTGTCCACCGACTTCCCGGAGGCCCGCGGGCCGGCCCCGCGCCTGTGACGGCTACCAGAGGTTGCGGCCGTCCACGAACTTCACGCGCACCGCGTCCAGGTTGAAGTCGTCGAACAGGCGCGCGTTGAGGCCCACCTTGAACTGGCCGGGCACGGGCGCGTTGTTCTCCCAGACGGGGATGTCCGACCACGTGCCGCACCCACACTTCTGGCAGTGGTGGTGCACGACGGGCGCGTTGCGGTCGTACACGCCCGCCTGGTCGCGGCTCGTGAACTTCACCTGCTCCGGCGGGTAGTAGGCCCAGAGCACGCCGCGCTTGGAGCAGAACGTGCAGTTGCAGCGGGTGATGTCCTGCGGCGGCGCGGTCACCTCGAACCGCGTCGCGCCGCAGTGACAGCTTCCCTTCAGGGGCGTGGCTTCGCTCATGTCCCCATCATCCGGAGCGTCGAGTCTCCTGGAAGCGCGGCGCGCGGACGGTGTTCGTGAATCGACGCTCGCACCGGGAGCACGGGTGGCTTCCGCCTGCCTTGACAGGCCTGGGGGCACTCGTGAGGATGCAAATCATTATCAACTTGGAGCCAAGAGACGGGGCCACGCGGTGGTCGCGATGCTGAGCCTCGCCGCGCTGTGCTTCTGCGTGTCGGCGGTGTCGTGGCTGGGCGGCGGTGTCCGCGCGCGGTGGGCTGCGTCGGTGCCGGGGCTCGCGTGCCTGGGGTGCTGCGTGGCTGGCTTCGGGCCGGTGGCGGGGCTGCTGGTGTCGCTGGTGTTGGCGATGACGGCGGCCTCGGTGGGCGTGCTTGTGCTCGCTCCGCGGCCTTCGCGTGCGCGCACTGTCGCGTGGGTAAGTGGCGTGGCGGGGCTGGTGCCGGTGGTGCTGATGGGCGTGGGGCGATGAGCGCGGGGCGCGGGGACAAGGCGGCGAACCACTCCGTGGCTCGGACGCTGGCGGTGGTGGTGGGGGCGCCGCTGGTCGCGTTCGCGGTGGGGGCGGCGGTGATGGCGTTCCTGCCGGTGTCCGGACCGTGGGCCTTCGCGCTGGGCTTCCACGTGGTGCTGCCCGTGTGGGTGGGACTCGCGTGCACGCTGCCGTTGGCGCGGGATGGCCGGGTGGCGTGGGGCGTGTGCCTGGCGGTGGTGGTGCCGGTGGCCGTCGCGCTGGCCGTGCGGGGGCCGCGATGAAGCTGTTGCCCCGGACGTTCCGCATCCAGTTCGACCTGCACGCGTGGGCGGGCGTCGTCGCCAGCCTGTTCCTGTTTGTCATCTTCTTCTGTGGCGTCTTCGCGATGTTCCGCGAGGAGCTGGAGGTGTGGCAGGAGCCCGCGCTCCACGTCGCGCCGCCCTCGAAGTCACCGCCGTCGTTCGACCTGATGCTCGACCGGGTGCGCGAGCAGGGGCCGCTGCCGCGCGGCGCTCACGTGGGAATGCTCACGCACGAGGAGACGCGGTTCATCACCGCGTACCTCTTCGAGCCCACGGGGATGCGCGTGCTGTGGCTGGACCCGCTCACCGGCACCGCGCTGCCGGAGCGCAGCCGGTTGGCGAGCGAGCTGTACTGGATGCACTTCTTCTACCGGGTGCCCTGGGGGATGGAGTTCACGGGGCTGGTGTCGGTGGCGCTGCTGGTGGCGCTGGTCAGCGGTCTGTGGATCCACCTGAAGGACCTGCGCGCGCAGTGGTGGCGCTTCCGTCCCACGGCGAAGCCGCGCTTCTCCGCGTCGGACGCGCACAAGGTGCTGGGCGTCTTCGGGCTGCCGTTCACCGCGATGCTGGCGTGGACGGGGGCGGTGTTGTGCCTGGCGGGGCTGGCGGCGCAGGGCTTCGGGAGCGTGGTGTACCGGGGACAGGCGGACCGGGTGACGAAGCTGCGCGGCTACAGCGTGCCCGTGCGGGAGGCGGCGGGGAAGGACGCGCCCATGTTGTCGCTGGACACGGTGGTGGACCGGGCGCGCGCGTCGGTGCCCGGCGCGGAGGGCACGCCCCGCTACGTGGAGCTTCACGACTACGGCGCCGCGCGCGGCTGGGCGGGCGTGTATTTCCAGTTGTCCCCGCTGGGGCCGGACCACTTCGCGCACGTGGACAGCGTGAGCGGGGAGACGTTCGGGTCGAGCGTGGAGTCCCGCACGCCGAATTTCTCCTTCGAGCGGCTGCTCTTCGACCTGCACGCGGGCCGGTTCGCGGAGGCGCTGATGAAGCCGCTCTATGCGCTGCTCGCGCTGGCGATGTGCGCGGTGCTCGTCACGGGAAACCTCATCTGGCTGGAGCGCCGGGACCCGCTGCGCACGCATCGGGGCAATCGCGTGCTGGAGCGGCTGACAGTGGGTGTGTCCGCGGGGCTCGCATTCGGCACGGCGGTGTACTGCGCCGCGAACCGCGTGCTGCCGTGGGCGCTGGCTCGGCGGGGCGACTGGGAGTTCGGTCTGTTCCTGGGCGCGTGGGCCCTCGCGGTGGTCATCGCGCTCGTGCCACGAGGGTCGTCGCGCCGGGTGGGCAGCTTGCTGAGCGCCGCGGCCGCGGTGCTGTTCGGCGCGGTGGTGGTGGGCGACGTGATGACGCAGGACGCGAACCTGTTCACGGCGCTGTCGCGTGGTCTGCCACCGGTGTTCATTGCGGAAGCGTTCCTGGCAGCGATGGCGCTGGGCTGCGGCGGGCTCGCGTGGGGTGTGCGCAGGCGCAAGACGGCGGAGCCCGTGTCCGGTGGCGCCGCGCCCGAAGGGCCTCTCGTCAAAGCGTAATCACAGAGGCTGACATGCGCGCGAGACGCGCCGGGCCCAGGACTCCCATGCAGTCCGTCCCCTGCCCGACGCGGTCCGCCAAACCTGTCGGACAGTCGGACAGGTTTCCGCGCATCGGCCGGGACGGAGGCCCTCCCTGGGCGTGGGCTTCCAAAGCCTGTCGGACAGTCGGACAGGTTTCCGCTGCTCGGAGGGGGCAGGGGCCCACCCCGGGAATGAGGTTCCAAAACTTGTCGGACAGTCGGACAGGTTTCATCTGCCCGGGCGGATCGGAGCCCCCGCGCCATGAGCTTCAAAACTTGTCCGACAGTCGGACAGGTTGCCGCTGCCCGGGCGGAGCGAGGCCCCCGGGCCACGGGCTTCAAGACTTGTCCGACAGTCGGACAGGTTCTCGCTGCCCGGGTGGAGCGGAGCTCCCGGGCCATGGGCTTCAAAACTTGTCCGACAGTCGGACAGGTTTTTTCGGTGCGCCACCAACGGTGCGCCCCGGCGGGGTTCTTACCTTCTCACCCAGGGGGACAACCTTCGTTCCGCGGGCCTGGCGCTCGGGGAGAAGTCCCGTCAACGCGTGACCGTGGCGCTTCTGGCGTATCGAGGCACGAAAGCCGGGAACGACTGAGGCCCTCGCTGGCGGAGACGTGCCAGGCGAAGGCCCCAGGGGTTCCGCGGTGTGCGACGGCTTCAGGCCCTTCCGGCGGTGAGGCTTCCGGAAGGACCCTTCAATCCCGCGTGATGGCTACCAGGTGTAGCCGACCGTGGCGGACGCGCGGCGGCGCTCGCCGTAGAAGCAGGCCGTCGCGGAGCTGCACGAGGACACGTAGGTCTTGTCGCCCAGGTTGGAGGCGTTGATGGCCGCGCGCCACGGGCCGCGCTCGAAGTGCACGCTCGCGTCCACCAGCGTGAAGCCCGGCACGTCCAGCGTGTTCTCGCGGTCCGCGAAGGAGCTGCCCACGCCGCGCACGCCCGCCGCCGCGCCGAAGCCGCGCAGCGCCCCGTCCTGGAACGTGTAGTCCAGCCACAGCGACGCCAGCACCTCCGGCACACCCACCGGGCGCTTGCCCAGCTCGAAGTCCGCGCCCTCGGTGATCTCCAGCGAGTACAGCGACGCGGAGCCAATCAGGCTCAGCCCGTGCATCAGAGTGGCGTTGGCCTCCACCTCGAAGCCGCGCGAACGGACCTCGCCAATCTGCAACTGGTTGAAGGCGCCGTCCGTCGTCATGAAGTTCTGGCGCTTCAGCTCGAACACCGACAGGCCCACCAGCACCGGGAACACATCCGGCTGGTACTTCACGCCCGCTTCAATCTGCTGGCCCTTCTCCGGCTCGAACAGCGAGCCGTCCGACTTCGTCCCGGCCACCGGGTTGAACGACTTGGAGAAGCTGACGTACGGCGCGACGCCGAAGTCGAAGCGGTAGAGCAGACCCGCGCGGCCGCTGAAGGCGCTCTCGCTGCCGTCGTAGTTGGCGGTGGGCGCGAGCTCGTTGTCCACGTCCATGCCCACCCAGTCATGACGCCCGCTCAACGTCAGGCTCAGCCGGTCGCCGATGCGCAGCTGGTCCTGGAGGTAGACGCCCAGCTGGTTCTGCGTGGACTGGTTCAGCGTGTAGCGCGACTCCGTGGGCGTGTAGTCGCCACGCACGGGGTTGAGCAGGTCCAGCGGCGAGCCGGCCTCGTAGCCCTGCTCGTCGTTCAGCACGTAGTTCTTGAAGTCCACGCCCGCGAGCACCAGGTGGCGCACGGGGCCGGTGCTGAAGCGCACGTCGCCCTGCGTGTCCACCGAGAAGAGGTTCGCGGTCGGCCGGGTGACGAAGTTGCCGCGGGACAGCTGCGCGTCCGCCGGCTCACCCACGTAGCCCACGCCGTAGAGCGTCTGGAAGTCCAGGTCCAGGTGCGCGTAGCGCAGGTTCTGCCGCAGCGTGAAGGTGTCGTTGAAGCGGTGGGAGAACTCGTAGCCCGCCCAGGACTGGTTGCGCTGGAAGTGGTCCAGGCTCTTGTCGCTGGTGAAGAGGTCGGTGGGGATGCGGCCATAGGGCGCGTCCACCACGGTGCCCACGTACGGCAGGAAGTTCTGACCCTGCGTGCGGTCCGCCAGGAAGCTGCCGTGCAACGTCAGCGCCGTATTGTCCGACGGTGCCCAGGTGAGGGCCGGCGCGATGAAGAGCCGGTTGTTGTCCGTCTCCTCCACCTGCGTGCCGCCGCCGCGCGCCAGCGCCGTTACCCGGTAGCGCCAGTGGTTGCCCGAGTCGATGGCGCCGCCGAAGTCCACGGCCGCGTAGCCGTTGGCGAACTCGTTGACGCTCAGCTCCACGTGCCGGATGTGCCCTTCCACCGGCGGACGCTTGCCCACCATATTGAGCAGACCGCCCGGAGACGTGCCGCCGTACAGCACGGAGGAAGGGCCGCGCACGGTCTCCACTCGCTCCAGGCCGAAGGTCTCCAGGCGCCAGGTGGCGAAGCTGCTGGAGTACAGCTGGAGCCCGTCCAGGAAGTAGCCGCCCTCCTGGGACGTGAAGCCGCGAATCAGGAACCAGTCGTTGCGCGGATCCGCGCCGAACGTGTCAGAGCGCACGCCCGGCGTGTAGCGTGTGGCCTCCGTCACGGACTGCACCTGCTGCGCGTCCATCTGCGCCCGGCCCACCGCCGACACCGACTGCGGCGTGTCGCCAATCGCGGTGTCCGTCTTCGTGCCGCTGCCGCTGCGGCGCGCGGTGTAGCCCTGCACCGGGCCGTTGGCGCGCTCGCTCTCCACCACCACCGTGGGCAGGTCGTAGACGCCGTCATCCGTGGGCGCGGCGCCGGGTTCCGGGTTCGAGGCCTGCGCGGGCGCCGGGGTCTCCGGAGCCGGGGCCTCCTGGGGCGCGGCGGGCCCCTGCGCCAGGGCAGGGGAGGCGAGGAGGGAGATGGAGGCGCCAAGCAGTGCCCCCGGGACGAGGCTGCGCGGACGGCTGCGGAACGAAGTGGGCATGTTGAGAATGATTTGCGAAATCAGGGGGCGCCCTGTCGCGTAACACGCGCCCCCTGAGGCGGCAAGCCGGGAGTCGCCCACGCCCTCCCGGTCCTCGCCGCGTCACACCGGATGTCTGTATTTACGGCCCCGGGTATGGGATTACCCGGAGCTGTCTTTCCCTGCTATCCGGAGGTCCGGGTTTCAGGCGCGCTCGACGCGAAGTTTCGCGGGCAGGCCGTTGAGGCTGGCCTCCTCCTCCGTGCCGGTGAGCCCCTGGGGGCCCACGTGGATTTCGGAGGCGAGCGTCTCGCGGGCAATCTCGTCGCGGGCGGCGTCGACGACGCGCTTCACGCGGTCATCGCCGTCCACCCACAGGCGGATCCGGTCGGTGTAGCCCAGGTTCATGTCCTTGCGGGAACCCTGCACGCGCGCCAGCAGCTCGCGCACCAGGCCTTCGTCCACCAGGGCTTCCGTGAGCTGCGTGTGCATCACCACCACGCCCACGCCTCCGCCCGCGGCGGCGTAGCCCGGCTGCGCCTCCACCAGCGTCTCCAACTCCTCGGCGGGGAAGACCATGTCCTCGCCGCCCACGTTCAGGGCCACCTTGCCCGTCTGGAGCAGCTCCTGGTGCAGCGCGCGGCCATCCCCCGAGTCGAACGCCTTGCGCACCGGCGCGAGCTTGGGGCCCAGCCGGCTGCCCATGGCGCGCAGGTTGGGACGCACGCGGTAGCGCACCACGTCCGCCTCCGGGCTGCCCGGCTCCACCAGCTTCACGGTGTGCACGTTCAGCTCGTCGCTGATGAGCGCCTGGTACACCGCCACGCGCTCCGTCAGCTCGCGGCGCGACAGGATGACGTCCGCGCGCGACAGCGGCTGGCGCACCTTGAGCCGGTTGTCCGTGCGGACCTTGAGGCCCAGCGACACCAGCTCGCGCACCGCGCCCATCTCCGCGGCCAGCCCCTCGTCGATGAGGCTTGCGTCCACGTCCGGGAAGCTCGCCAGGTGCACGCTCTCCGGCTGCGCCGCGCCCCACGGCTTGCCCACCAGATTGCCCCACATGTCATCCGCGAAGAACGGGATGAAGGGCGCGGACATGGCGGTGATGGTCGTCAGCGCCTCGTAGAGCGTGAAGTACGCGTCCTGCTTGTCCTGCTCGAAGCCCGGAGCCCAGAAGCGCTCGCGGCTGCGGCGCAGGTACCAGTTGGACAGCGCGTCCACCAACGCCACCATCCGCTGGGCCGCGTCGTACACCTGATAGGTGTCGAGCGCCTTGGCCACGTCGCGCAGGGTGAGCTGCACCTCGGAGAGGATCCACCGGTCCAGCACCGGCCGGGCCTTCACCTCGCGCCAGCCCTGGCTCTTGCGGATGGCCAGCCACGGGGCTTCCGTGCTGGACGCGGTGCCCTTCGCCGGGTTGAACCCGTCGATGTTCGCGTAGATGGTGAAGAACGAGTAGACGTTGCGCAGCTTGACCTGGAAGTCCTTCTGCAACAGCCGCACGTTCGCCAGCGAGTGGCGCGTGTTGGACCAGGTGGGGCTGGCCGCGTAGAAGAACCACCGGAACGCGTCCGCGCCCGGCGCCTTGGTGGCGGGGTCCTTGAGCACCACGCGCTCGGTGGCCACCAGCCGGGGCACCTCCACCGGCATCACGTCCACGCCGCGCGCGGAGGGCTTCACGCCCAGTTGCTGAAGCTCCTGCGGCGCCAGCAGCACCACGCGGCGCTTGAGCTTCTTGTGCACCTTCACGGTGACGCTGACGGGCGCGTCCGGCCGGTCCGGGCGGAAGAGCAGCACCTTCGCGCCCTCCTGCGTGTCCAGGCCCTCCAGGTCCTCGCGCGCGATGAGCGCCACGCCGGGCTCCGCGGGGACGCCGGCCTCCGTGGCGGTGAGCACCGCGAAGTCCATGCGCACCTCGTCCAGGATGATCTCCGGCGGGGTGTAGTTGCCCTTGGACTTGGACTCCTTCTTGCCCTCCTTGTCGGAGACGTGGCCCAGCACGATGCAGCTCTTGTACGGCATGGGCCACTCACGCTTGGGCGTCAGGCCCATGCGCTTCTGCGTCTCCTCGTCGAAGAGGAGCGTGCTCACCATCAGCAGCGAGTAGAACCAACCGCGCGTCTGGTCGATGGCCTCGGAGATGAAGTCCGCCGGGAACGCGCGGTTGAAGGTCTCCTTGCTGCCTTCCGCGTGCGGGAAGCCCCACTGCGCGAAGGGCATGCAGCCGGAGTCGAACCACACGTCCACCACTTCCGGGACGCGCTGGAACTTCCCTCCGGAGCCGGCCTTCTCGTAAGTCACCTTGTCGATCCACGGCTTGTGGACCAGCAGGTGCTCCGCGTTGGACTCGTGCGGCTTGCCGGCGAGGAACGCCTTCAGCTCCGCCTCCACGGCGGCCACGTTGTTGCCCGGCTTCTGGCGCAGCTCCGCGATGGAGGCCACGGCCTCCGTCTCACCCGTTTCGGAGTGGATCCACAGCGGCAGCGGCGTGCCCCAGTAGCGCTCGCGCGACAGGGCCCAGTCCACGTTGTTGTCCAGGAAGTCGCCGAAGCGGCCGTCCTTGATGTTCTCCGGGACCCAGTTGACCTGCTGGTTGTTGGCCTTGGCCTGCTCGATGACGGAGGTGGTGCGGATGTACCAGGCGGGGCGGGCGTACTGGATGAGCGGGTCTTCGTCCGCGCGCCAGCAGAAGGGGTACTCGTGGCGGTACTGCTCCGTGTGGATGAGCAGCCCGCGCTCCTTCAGGTTGCGCTGCAGGTCCTTGTCCGCGTCCTTCACGAAGCGGCCAGCGACGAGCGGCACCTCTTCCGAGAACGTGCCGTCCGGCTTCACCGCGCAGCGCATGCCCAGCGCGTCCGGGTCCTGGAAGCGCGTGGCGTCCTTGCGGTAGGCCTTGTAGTCGTCCTCGCCGAACGCGGGCGCCGTGTGGACGATGCCCGTGCCGCTGTCCAGCGTGACGAAGTCCGCCGCAATCACGCGCCAGCCCACCGTGTCCGAGCCGCCGTCCTTCAGGGGCAGCGTGGCGTCCGCCTCCTTCGCGAAGTACGTGTCGAAGGGCGGCGTGTAGCGCTTGCCGACCAGGTCGCTGCCCTTCTGCGTGGACAGCACGGGCAGGTCCTTCTTCAGCTTCTTGGCCAGCTCCTCGCGCAGCGCGGCGGCGAGGATGAGCTTGCGGTCGCCCGCGTCCACCGTGACGTAGTCCACGGACGGGTTCACGGCCGCGTACATGTTGGACGGCAGCGTCCAGGGCGTCGTCGTCCAGATGAGCAGCGACGTGTCCGGAGCATCGCGCAGCGGGAAGGCCACGTAGACGCTGGGGTCGTCCACCGTCTTGTAGCCCAGGCCCACTTCGGCGGCGGACAGCGCGGTGCCGCCGCGCGGCCACCACCACACCACCTTGTGGCCCTGGTACAGCAGGCCCTTCTTGTAGAGCTCGGAGAGCGCCCACCACACGCTCTGCACGAAGCCGCGGTGATAGGTGACGTAGGCCTCGTTGAGGTCCACCCAGAAGCCGATGCGCTGGGTCAGCCGCTCCCACTCCCCCGTGTAGCGGAACACGGACTCGATGCAGCGCTCCGTGAAGGGCTCCACGCCGTACTTCTCAATCTCCGCCTTGCCGTGGATGCGGAGCTCCTTCTCCACCTCCACCTCCACCGGCAGGCCGTGCGTGTCCCAGCCCGCCTTGCGCGGCACGTAGTGGCCTCGCATGGTCTGGTAGCGCGGGAACAGGTCCTTGATGACGCGCGTGAGGACGTGGCCGTTGTGGGGCAGGCCGTTCGCGGTGGGCGGGCCTTCGTAGAAGACGAAGGAGGGCTTGCCTTCGTTCGCCTTGAGCGATTTCTCGAAGATGCCGCGCTCCTTCCAGAAGGCCAGGATGCGGCGCTCCTCGGCCGGGAAGTCCATCTCCACGGGGACCGCGTTGAACAGGGGCGAAGGCGTTTCAGGCATGGTGGCCTGCTTGATAGCACCGGAGCGGCCCTTTGGCAGTGAATCCAGGGCCTTGCGAACCCGCCCGCACGCCGGTGGACAGATTTGCCTAAGCTGAAATTCATGTAATTCACGCGTGTGAAGTGGCACCCTGGCCGCTCCCCGGGCAGCCACTGGAGGTCCTCGCGTGACGCACGTCCCCCCGAAGCCATCCCTTTCCTTCCTTCTGGCGGCGCTGGTGCTGTGCCTGGGCGCTGGCAGCGCGAGCGCGCAGGTGTCCCGGACGCTGAGCACGCCCGGTCCCACGGCGCAGGCGCAGAAGGTCTACAACCTGCTGACGGACCTGGAGAACAACAGCCGCAACGGCGGGACGAAGCAGACCATCATGGGCCAGCACTGCGAGGCCCAGAAGGAAGCCTACGCGGGCGAGTACTGGGTGAAGGTGGGGGACATCTCCGGCCGCCGCCCGGGCTTCGTGGAGTTCGACTTCGGGCCGGGCAACTACCGGAGCACCTACGCGGAAGCGTACGTGGACTACGCGGTGGGCTTCGCTCGCGACCGTTTCAGCTACGGCGAGGGCATCGTGGGGTTCAGCTTCCACATGTCCTATCCGGGCGCGCCGGTGAAGAGCTGGCCGAACAACTTCCGGCAGTCATGGATGGATTACAACTGGTTTGGCCGGGTCATCAACTGGCAGGCCAACACGGCGGAGTACCAGGCGCTGCTGCGGGATTTGTCCTTCGCGGCGGACAAGCTCGCGTACCTGCAGCAGCAGGGCGTGCCGGTGCTGTACCGCCCCTTCCACGAGATGAACAAGAAGGGGAGCGCGTCACCGTTCTGGTGGGCGAACCAGGACCCCGCTCAGTACAAGCAGCTCTGGAACATCACGCACGACTACCTGGTGAAGACGCGCGGTTTGAAGAACCTCATCTTCGTCTGGTCGCCGTACGAGTGGGACGGCACCTACGGCGGGGACCCGTGGAACTACTACCCGGGCAACGACCGCGTGGACGTGGTGGGCGTGGACATCTACCACGGCAATCCCTACTTCCCGGCCCAGTTCTACACGGGGCTCGCGGGCTACAACAAACCGCGCATGCTGGCGGAGACGGACAAGCTTCCGGTGCGCTGGGGTGACAGCCGTTACGGCACGGTGTCTGAGTTGGACTCGCGCCCGTGGGCCATCTACTCCATCTGGGGCGACTCGCTCGTCTACAACCTGGGCACGACCAGCCCCAACGACTGGAACGTGTCCAGCAACTACAAGGCCATCAAGGACACGTATGGGTATTACAGCACGTACTGGCGCGTGCTGACCGGCGGGAGCAACGCGACCTACAACTGGGCCGCGTTGCGCTGAGGGCCGGGGCTCACCAGTTCGTGGGGCGGTAGTCCTTGAAGAAGTTGCCCCAGACGTACTCGCCGGTGTTCACGGCGGTGATGACGGGGTCCACGATGCGCGCGGCCCCGTCCAGGATGTCCAGCGGGGGCTGGAAGTCCAGCTCCTGCACCTTCCGCTCGGCATGCTGCGCGGGGTCCTCGTCGGTGACCCAGCCGGTGTCCGCGGCGTTCATGAAGATGTTGTCGCGCGCGTAGTCCGGCGCGGACGTCAGCGTCATCATGTTCAACGCGGCCTTGGCCATGTTGGTGTGCGGGTGCTTGTCCGTCTTCGTGCCGCGGGAGAAGCTGCCCTCCATCGCGGACACGTTGACGATGTGGCCCGGCCGCGAGCGGTCCTTCAGCATCAGCGGCCTCAACTTCCCGCACAGGATGAAGGGCGCCACCGCGTTCACCAGGTGCACCTCCAGCATCTCCGCGGTGCGCACCTCCCCCAGTCGCAGGCGCCAGGAGTTCGTGGCCCTCAGGTCCACCTGCTGGAGGTCCGCGTCCAGCCGGCCTTCCGGGAAGAGGGCGCGCGTGTCGCCCTCCTGCTCCATGGCGTAGGGCATCAGGGACAGCGCCGCGGAGGAGTGGATGCCCAAGGCCGGGTCGCCGCTGCGCCAGGTCGCCACGGGCAGGGACGTGTTGCCCATGTCGCCCGGGCCCAGCGCGGGACGGAGCGCGGCGATGCAGGCCTCATGGCCCGCGAGCAGCGCGCGCAGCTTGGGCGCCAGGGGGCCGGCGTCGCGCAGCTCGCCCTCCAGCAGGTGCTGGTAGAAGCCCGGGGGGCGGCGCACGGTCTGCGCGGCGTTGTTGATGAGGATGTCCAGCCGCTCGTGCGTCTGTTCGATGTGGCGCGCGAACAGCTCCACGCTGGGCGCGTGCCGCAGGTCCAGGCCGTGCACCTGGAGCCGGTGGGCCCAGTCCGTGAAGTCCGGCTCGCGTGCGTAGCGGTGCACCGCGTCCTGGGGGAAGCGCGTGGTGGCGATGACGGTGGCGCCCGAGCGCAGCAGCATCAGCGACGCCTGGAAGCCAATCTTCACCCGCGCGCCGGTGATGAGCGCCACCTGGCCCTTGAGGTCCGCGCGCTGCGTGCGCCGGGCGTAGTTCAGGTCCCCGCACGGGAGGCACATGGCGTCGTAGAAGAAGTGGAGCTTGCGGTACTCCGCCTTGCACACGTAGCACTTGCGCGGCACCTCCAGCAGGCGCTCCGGGCCCGCTTCCGGCGGCGGCGCGGGCAGCGCGGGCAGGCTGAGCACCGGCGCCTTTCGCAGCATGCGGATCTCCGTGCTGGCGCGCACGGCCCGGTCGTTGGCGCGCTGCGCGTCCTTGCGCTCCTTCTTGCGCGCGCTCTGGAGCCGGTTCTTCGAGGCCTTGTCCGGGTAGACGAGCCGGCTCGCGGCGGCCAGCAGGGCGTGGTGGTCCTCGTCTGGGAGTCGGTGCAGGAGCACGCGGTGCTTGGCGAGCGTGTTGAGCAGCGCCATGGCGCTGCGCACGTCCTCGACGGAGACATCGGAGGGCGGGGCCGGGTCAGGTTCAGGGGACGACGGCGGGAGGTTCTCGACGGCCAGGTTCTTCACGCCCTGGTGCTTACCCTCCCGGGCGCGCCAGGGAAAGGTGCGACTTGAGCGGGCCTGGAGGGCGAGCAGCCGGGCCCCGGTTTCAGCCCAGGCCCAGGCGGGGGAGCGTCACTTCGCGCACGCGGGGGATGCGGAAGCGGTAGAGGAACGCGTCCGCGAAGTAGTGCGCCAGCACCACCGCGTTGGTGGCGAGGACCCCCAGCGACCACAGGGGCTGCTGCCTCAGGAAGAAGGCCGTCGCCGCGCCCTGCGTGACGCCGTCCGCCAGGGTGACGAAGGGGCTGTTGACCACGCCCACCAGGATGATGGGGGCCATCACGGCCAGCATCGCCGCCCACACGCGAGGGCCTCGCAGGCGGGTCGTGGTCTCCCCTGGCGTGGGCTGGAGCATGCGGCCGGTGAGGAAGAAGTACTCCAGGCCGTGGATGCCCGCGCTCAGGATGGCGCCCCACAGCGGCCACACGAGGTACACCGCCACCACCGCCACGTGAGCCAGGAGGTACACGCGCCGGGGCCCGCTCTGTCCGGGAGGCCCGCGCAGCGCGAGCAGCAGCTTCGCGGCGAAGACGCCCCAGACCGCGAGCAGCACCCAGGTGAGGCCGTGCGGCAGCGAGCCTGCTTCCGCCTGGCCGATGTTGATCATCGGCCGCGAGCCCAGGGCGCTGGTGACGGGCAGGGCCAGCGAGCGGAGCATCATCAAGGTCAGCGCGACGGGGACGAACTGGCGCTGGAGCGTGCGCTCGGACTCGGACAGGGGCGGGGCGCCCGCGGCGCGGGCCCGGAGGCCGTGCAGCGCCCAGAGCCCCTTCACCTGCGACAGCGTGTGGTGCGCCGCGAGGACGTGGATGCCCGCGCCCAGCAGCAGCGCGAGCAGCGGCGCGTACCTGTCCCCGTACCAGAGCAGCGCGAAGGTGAGCGCGAACACCGCCGAAGCGCCGCCCACGAGCAGCCGGGATTGGTGGGGCGTGGTGTGCAGCAATTCGCGCCGCGTGCCCACCAACAGGAAGGTGAGGATGACGTGCGTGCCGTTGAGGAAGACGTACTGCGACGTCCACCGGCCAATGGACTGGGCGAACCCCTGCGAGCCCTCGCCGGTGAGGCTCGCGAGCCACACGGAGGCGAGCATCAGCAGCGTGGGCAGCACGAGGATGCTCAGGTCCGCCCGGGGCGAGAAGAGCCACAGCCCCTGGAAGCGTACGGACGCCGGGGCTGCGGACGCTTCGAGGGCGGGGGCGGGCAGGGTGGACATGCGCGCCGCAGTATAGACGTGTGTGGGACGGGGAGGGTCCGGTGGGCCTCCTCCTCCCATGCAGGGCGGGCGGGGAGGCTGCCTACGGGAGCGTGAAGAGGCTCCGGTACTGGGCCCACGTGGTCCGGTCTCCCGGCAGCCGGCCCTGCCAGTAGCGCACCATCAGGAAGAGCTCGTACGCGACGAGCAACGCCAGCACCGCGCCCACGGCCTTGCGGAGCGCGGGGCGCTCCAGGTGCGCGAGGAAGCCCGCGAGGCCCAGCGCGAAGAAGGCGCTGCCCTCGGTGAAGGCGCGGTGGCCGAAGCTCAGGCCGTAGGGCCAGTGCCACCAGGCGGCCGTGAGGTAGAGCTGGAAGAGGGAGAAGAGCAGCACCGGCATCAGGTAGTCGCGCAGGTGCTCCCGGTCCCGCGCGAAGCCCACCACCGCGAAGAGCCACACCGGCGTCCAGAAGAAGAGCCCCTTGCGGAGGCTGAAGAGGACGGCGAGGAGCTGGGGTCGGGTGAACTCGAAGCCAAAGCCCCGGTAGGAGTACGTCACCCAGCTGCCGGTGGCGTAGTGCCAGTAGAAGAACAGGATGCTCAGCACCGCGCCCATCGCCAGCAGCACCAGCGCGACGCCGCCCTTGTGCTTCCAGAGGAACGCCAGCCGCGCCCGCTGCGTCACGCCGTCATAGACGCCGTACATCGGCACCAGGACGAGCGCCAGCGCGTTGGGGGTACGCACCAGCACGATGGAGCCCGCCACCGCGCCCAGCAGCAGCGACGTGCGCACCGTGGGCGCCCGGTACCACGCGGGCACCAGGAGGAGCAGCGCGGAGTAGAGGGCGAAGGAATAGACGTGGCTGAAGATGGCGTCCGCGGTGCCGTAGTGGAACAGGTTGGTTCCGAAGGTGACGACGGTCAGGGTCGCCAGCACCACCGCCGCGGGGAAGAGCGCTTCCAGGGCCCTGCGCAGCAGCGTCAGCCCGATGAGCAGCGCGCACAGTCCGTTGAGCGCCGCCGCGAAATGGTAGGGCAGCGAGAAGCCGTCCTGACGGAACCCCAGCAGCGGCGCGCTGAAGTGCGCGGCCAGGAAGGCGGGCAGCATCAGCAGGGCCTGACCCGGAGGGAAGCGGTTCAGGTAGCGGCCGGTGGTCTCGTCCCGCGTGAGACCCACGTTGTCGTTCAGGTCCGCGCCCCACTCGGCGGCCTCGGTGCGGAAGGACAGGTCGTGCTGGACGAAGGCGGCCGTGAGGTAGAGGTGGTAGCCGTAACCGTCCGACCGGATGAACGGAAGGTCCGGGTGCATCCGGTAGTAGGTGACCAGCGACAACAGCCCGAGGATCCCCACCACCGGAACAAAGAGCCTCAGCGCACGGTGGACCCACGTCCGCGCGGGCGGGGCGGACGAGGCCAGGGACGGGGTGGCGGAGGTCATGGCGCGAACTCTAGTCCCGGAGCCGCCCACGTCACGGATGGGTCAGGACTCCTTGAAGGTCTGGCTCCAGGTGGGGGCCACCTTCTCGATGAGCGTCACCAGCTCCGGCGGGATGTCTCCGGCGCCGGTGAGGGGGCGGACCTCCATCACGTCGTCGTTGCCCATGCCGCCCGGATAGCGGCGGGCCCACTCGATGGCCTCTTCCTTCGACTTCACCTCCAGCACGTAGAAGCCGCCGATGAGCTCCTTCGTCTCCGCGTAGGGGCCATCCTTCACGCTGGACTTGCCGTCCTTGAAGACGACGTGCGCGCCCGGGGAGGGGCTGAGGCCTTCCGAGGCGACGAGCACGCCGGCCCTGTGCATCTCCTCGTTGTATTTCATCTGCGCGATGAAGACGGCCTCGTCGAAGGGCGCGTCCGAGTGCGTGGGCTCAAGGGTGGAGGGGCGGGGGATGAGCATGAAGCGCATGGGGGCTCCTGGGGGGTGGGTGTGGCTCCATCCGCACGACGAACGGCCGTGCGGCGGATCGACACGGATATCTCACGAGCCGGTGCGCTTGACGCACAACCCCGGTCTCAGTTCGACCGGGCCATCTCCACGGCGTCCGCGCCCGCGGGCAGACGCACGGGGCTCGATGGGTCGTTCACCGCGCTCCAGATGGCGTCCACCACGTCCTGCGACCGGGTGACCGGCCCCGAGGCATGCGCCGTCCTCTGCTCGAAGATGCTTCGCACGAAGCCGGCGTACGCCTCCGGGACGGAGACGCCCTGATCCCGCCCTCGGGCCTGGGCATTCTGGGCGAAGGGCGTCTCTGGCGAGCGACCCGGAATCACCAGGCTCACCCGCACGCCGAAGGGCTGGAGCTCCAGCGCGAGCGACTCGGTGAACGCGTTGAGCGCCGCCTTGCTCGCGGTGTACACGGCGAGCAGCGGGAGCGGCTTGAACGTCGTGCCCGAGGAGACGTTCACGATGACCCCCGACTGCTGCTGCCTGAAGTGAGGCAGGAACGCCTGGGTCAGGGCCATGACCCCGAACGCGTTCGTTTCGAAGGTGTTGCGGACCGTCTCCATGGAGGTGCCTTCGAAGACGCCCATCAGGCCGACGCCCGCGTTGTTGACCAGCACGTCGATGGGGCCGGTGGCCTCCACCAACTCGCGGATGCTCTGGGGCTGGGTGACGTCGAGCGGGAGCACGCGCAGGTGCTCGGAGCGGGGCAGCACGTCCTCGCGCGGCTTGCGCATCGTGGCGATGACCTTCCAGCCGTGCTCGAGGAAGTAGCGGGCGGTGTCGAGGCCGAATCCGGACGAGCATCCGGTGATCAGAATCGTCTTCATGGCGTCTCCTGGGCAGGTGTGGCTTCGGTGACAGGTATACGGACCGCCATCCGGACCTGCTACAACAGGGAGTCCAGATTTCATTCGCAGGAGTCCGGTCATGGTCGATCCCCTGGCGGAAGTGGTCACGCTGCTCCAGCCGGGCGCCCCGTTCTCGAAGCTCGTCAGTGGCGCGGGCCGGTGGCGGGTCCGGCGCGCGGAGAATGGGAGGCCCTTCTACTGCGCGGTCCTCATGGGGCGGAGCCGCCTCGCGGTGGATGGACGCGAGCCGGTCATCCTCGAGAAGGGCGACTTCGTCCTGATTCCCGCGGCGTTCGACTTCACGACGTCGAGCATCGAGCCGCCGAAGGGCAAGCACGAGACGCCTCGCATCGTGTTGCCCGATGGTGAAATCAGGAACGGCATCCACCACGGTCCGCCCGATGTCCGGATGCTGGTGGGGTACTGCGCCTTCGCCTCTCCGGACGCGAGCCTGCTCGTTTCGCTCCTCCCCCAGTTCGTGCACGTTCGCGGCGAGCAGCGGCTCACCGCCCTCGTGGAACTCCTGCGGGACGAGTCGCGCGAACGGCGGCCCGCGCGCGAGGTCATCCTCGCCCGCCTCATGGAGGTGCTGCTCATCGAAGCGCTCCGCTCCACGGCGGGCATCGCGGCGTCACCGGGCCTCTTGCGAGGGCTCTCCGACGAGCGCCTGGCCGTCGCCATCCGCCGGATGCACGAGCGCCCGACCCAGGCGTGGACCGTGGCGCAGCTGGCGAAGGAGGCCGCGCTGTCCCGTTCCGCGTTCTTCGAGCGCTTCAACCGCGCGATGGGCGTGGCCCCCATGGAGTACCTGCTCGGCTGGCGCATGGCCCTGGCGAAGGACCTGCTGCGGCGCAAGCAGGAGGTCACCGTCGCCGAGGTCGCGGAGCAGGTCGGCTACAGCTCCGCGAGCACCTTCAGCGTGGCCTTCACCCGCCACGTCGGACTGCCGCCCACGCATTACGCGCGGGAGCAGGCGGCATCGTGACAAGCCTTCGCGGAGGCCAGCCGGGTAGCCGGGCCCCGGGCGGCCCACCCGGAGGGGCGGCGGACGCACCCCCGCGAGTCGGACCCCGGTGGTAGAGCTGTCCCGCCATGGATGATCCCACCGACAGGGACCCGGACCGCCGCCGGGAACCTCGCAAGCCGAAGCCGCCCCGGAAGGTCTCGCCGCGCTATCTGGAGAACGCGGCGCTGCACTACCTCAAGCGGTACGCGGCCACGGTGAGCCAGCTCAAGCGCGTGCTGATGCGCCGGGTGGACCGCTCCGTGAAGTTCCACGGCGGGGAACGCACGGAGGCCGTGGGCTGGGTGGACGCGCTGGCGGAGAAGCTCATCCGCAACGGCCTCATCAATGACCGGACCTACGCGGAGACGCGCGTGCACTCGCTGCGCGCGTCCGGCCGCAGCGCGCGCGTCATCACCCAGAAGCTGCGCATGAAGGGCGTGGCGCCGGAGCTGGTGCAGGAGAAGCTGGCGGAGGCCACCCAGGACGTGCCCGAGGACGCCGCCGCCCGCATCTGGGCGCGCAAGAAGCGGCTGGGCCCCTTCCGGCGCGACCCGAGCACTCGCGAGGCGAACCGCAAGAAGGACCTGGCGGCGCTCGCCCGCGCGGGCTTCTCCTTCGCCATCGCGAAGCGCGTCATCGACGGGACGGCGGAAGACCTGCCGCCCCGCGACTGAAGGCGCTGGAGCTCAGTACATCTTCAGGTCGTACTTCGCGGTGGGCGTGTAGTCGTCACCCGCCGGCTGGCCGCGCGTGTCGGTGATCTTCACCGCGTAGACGCCATTCGCCACGACGTTCGCCGTCGCGCGGTAGATGAGGCAGGACGGGGTGATTGGCGCGCAAATGGTGCTCGACGTGCTGCCCACGAGCGTGCCCAGCGTGCGAGTGGCGTAGTTGTACGCGTAGATGTCGATGCTCATCCACGGACCGTTGCGCAGGTTGTAGGTCTCCACCGTCATCACCTGGTTGATGGGCGTGGCCACCAGCACCCAGTCCACGTCGTTCTGGCGGTGGAAGGAGTGGTTGAGCTGCGGCGTGCCCATGTACGAGGACGCGGTGGTGTGCGTGTTGTCGCTCTCGTACGAATCCGGAGGCGCGAGCAGGCAGTTGGCGGGCGGGCTGAATCCGCTATCGACGCAGACGTTGCCCACGCAGTTGCAGCCGGATGCGCAGTCCGAACCCGTGGTGCAGGCGCGCACGGGCGCCTGGTCGCAGTAGCCCGCGGGCGGCGTCGGGCCGATGGCCGGAGCGCACAGCCCGCCACTGCAGTTACAGCCCGACACGCAGTCGAGCGACGTCGAACAGGCCCGGAGTCCCGCCTCCTGCGTCGCCATCGCCTCTGGCTCCAGCGTGGCCTCTTCCACGTTCCCGCAACCCACGACGAACAGCGCCAGCGCCGCTGTACTCCAACGAAGCATCTTCACGGGGTCTCCTCGGGTGGGAATCCCGGAAAGGGGCGCGGGAGTGCGCCGCCTGAAGGGAAATTCCTGTTTCACCCGTAGTGAACTCTGCCTTCCAGGGATTGGCCTGACAATCCTTATCAAGTGCACCAATTCGGGATTCTTGAGACCTCGGAAAGTGCGTTGAACAGACGCGTTTTCAGTCCGCACGGAGCGCCTGGGAATGCACTGAGCGCTGCGGATTTGTGATGGCATTGCTACTTTCCGGCGCGAGCATTCTTCACGTGGCGCTGGCCACCCTGGCCACGCTCGCTCGCCCCGAAAACACAGCGGCCCGGCGCCCTTCCCGCGTGGTGGAAGGACACCGGGCCGCGAAGCCCTGCTGTCTGGCGGCTTTGACTACTCCTGGAGGTGCGTGACGGTCAGCGCCGGGTCCGCGGCGATCTCCGCCTCCGTGTAGCGACGGTCCACCCACTGCTTCTGGGAGAACATCGCCGTCTGGTCCGCGTACCAGGGCGAGGCCGGGTTGGTGGACTGGGAGTAGGTGAGCACGGACTTCGCCACGGGGCCCGCGTCCGTGAAGGACACGGCCATGACGAAGCTGGAGCCCAGGACGGGCTCATACGTGCCGTCCGGCAGGAGCTGGTTGGCGATCTGGTTGAAGCAGCCCTCGTCGTGGGCGCAGCCGTGCACCGGGTAGAAGACGCCGTTCTTGCGCTTGCCCTGCACGGAGCCCGTCGTCGCATCCAGCGGGATGCCGCGCTCGCGCAGCGTGCGGATGGCGGTGCCCAGCGCCTGGGCCACCTGCGGGTTCAGGGTGTTGAGCGTGCGCGGCGTGTTGACGGGGTCGTTCGCGTTGAAGGGCACCAGGTACGGCCCGCCGGTGGCGCCCACCGCGGTGAAGAGGAACACGCGCCAGAGCAGCTCGCCCCGGCTGTCCAGGTCGCCCTTCAAGTCCCACGCGGCCAGCACGGGGCAGGCGGGGCGCAGGTCCTCGAAGGAGAGGTCCGGCATCAGCACGAAGGGCGTGCGGCGGCACAGCGACACCGCGGCGTCGCGCAGCAGCTCGCCGGAGTAGTTGCGGTTGTTGAACATCACCGTCTGGAGCTGTTCCAGCGTGAAGCCCTGGCCCGCCAGTCCGTCCGTGCCCGCGATGCGGCCCTGCACCATCTTCAGGCCCAGGCGCGTGCGCAGGCTGCGCACGTTCTTCTCACCGCCCAGGATGCGCGGGAAGCCGGTGAGCGGCTGGGCGGGGTTGGGCAGCCAGTAGCTGTCATTGGAGTTGGTGACGTAGTCAGCGCGGGTGAGGCGCGGCAGGCTGCCCGGGCCGAAGATGCCCGGCTCCACCGCGTCCGCGTCGCTGCCCAGCGCGCAGTCGGAGCGCGAGCCGTCCAGCACCGGCAGCCCCGCGCTCGCGAGCACCAGCAGCGGGATGGGGGACAGCACGCAGCGCAAGAGCTTCGCGTCGGTGACGTGCGGCACCACGCTCATGTCCGCGTAGTACGCGCGGCCCTGCGCGTCCGTGGCGATGGTGTTCACCCACGGGATGCCCTGCCAGGTGGCCTGCGCCGTGTGCAGCTCCTCCACGTTGGCCGCGCGGTCCATGGCGAAGAAGGCGTCCAGCAGGCGCAGGTTGGAGGCGTTGGCGTCATGGAACGCGTAGCCGGTGAGGCCGTTCCACGTCATCAGGCCGGACGGGTACTCCATCATCGGGCCCAGGTGCGAACGGTAGAAGGTGTGCTGCCGCGGCGTGAGCGAGCCGTCCGCCGCCTTCGCCTGCACCGTGACGGTGCGGGTGGTCATGTCGCGAATCTGGCCGTCGTACAGGTACTTCGTGGGGAAGCCCGGGATGAGCTTCAGCTCGAAGGGGGTGAAGCGGTACGCGGTGGAGACAGTGTGGCTCCAGGCCAGCGTCTCGTTATGGCCGATGAGGATGGCGGGCACGCCCAGCAGGCTCACGCCGGAGACGTTGAGCTTGCCCGGCACCGTGAGGTGGGCCTCGTAGAAACGCTCCGAGCCTTCCCAGGGGAAGTGCGGGTTGGCCAGCAGCATGCCCTTGCCGTTGCGCGTGGCCTGGCTGCCCAGGCCGAAGGCGTTGCTGCCCAGGCCCAGCGTCTCGGAGCTGGGGAACACCTTGCGGTCCAGCGTGGCGGGCGCGGGCAACGGCAGGGGCAGCGTTCCGTCCGGCAGGAGGGACGGGGGCTTCGCGTCCACCAGCGCGTCCAGGAAGAAGAGCGAGCTGGCGAAGAGGCTGAGCTGGTAGTAGCGCCGGTACAGGTCGCGCTCGGTGATGGGGCGCACCCAGGCCGCGCCCTTGCAGCGCGGATCCGTCAGCCCGTCCACGCCGGTCTCCGCCAGGTAGCGGTTGAGGCCCGCGGTGTAGCCGCGCACCAGCTCGCGCGCGTCCTGGGACGGACCCAGGGGCGGCGGCTTCGCCAGCAGCGCCTCCACCGTGCCGTCGTCGTTGATGGCCTGGTAGAAGAAGTCGCTCTTCAGGTTGTTGTACTGGCTGCCCAGCGCGGCCAGGTACGTGCCGTCCGGCCCGAAGTAGCGCGAGCGCTCGGCGTTCACCGTCACCAGCGCGTCCATCAGCGCACAGAAGTTGTCCTGCGCGAACGCGTAGCCGTAGCCGTAGCCCACGCCCGCGAAGTCGTCCGCCAGCACGTGGGGAATGCCGTGCGCCGTCCTACGCACGGTGGCGGAGAGGCTGCCCGCTCCCAGCTTCATCTCCGCCGTGGAGCCTTCCGGCGCCGGAGGCGTCGCGGTGCGCGGCTCACATCCGGTGGCCAGCAGCAGCGCCGTCAGCGGCAGCAGCCGGGCGCCGCCGGTCCTTCCGTTACGTCCAGTCATTCGAGGGATTCCTTTCACGGCGAGGAGAAATTCCCTTCTAATTGTAGAAACGCATCACTCCTGGATCGCGCCGGGCCGCGAGGCGAGCGGAATTCCGTGTTTACGTGTATGGCTCGCGGACGGGAGCCCGGGGTGCCGGTCATGGCGCGCGGGCCCGGTGTTTCACGAAAGGAAACCAGCACATGAAACGGATGTTCGCGGGCGCGCTCGTCGTCGCGGCGTTGGGGACCCTGGGGTGTGGTGGGGCGAAGGCCTCCGGGCAGGGCGCGGAGGTCGGGACGGCGCGGCAGTCGCTGGAGGATTTGCGCGCGGGCTTGAGGGCGGCGGACCAGGCCATGTCGGACGCGGCGGAGAAGGCCGGTTCGGCGCAGGCGTTCGCGGACTTCGTCGCGGACGACGCGGTGCTGCTGGTGGACGGCACGTACGCGCCGAAGGGCAAGGAGGCCATCCGCGCGTGGCTGGCCGCGCATCCGCTGGAGGCGGAGGGCAAGGTGCGCTGGGCGCCCGTGCGCTGGGACGTCAGCGCGGACGGGACGCTGGGGTACTCGGTGGGCAACGTGTCCGTGGAGTCGGGAGGCACGTCGGTGCGGCCGTCCTCTCGCTACATCACCGCGTGGAAGCGCCAGCCGGACGGGCAGTGGCGCGTGGCGGTGGCGGTGCTCAACGCCGCCAAGACGGCGATGACGGCGCCCGCGGGCTTCACGCCTTCGTCCACGCTGCCGGCGCCGGAGCCGCGCGCGCTTGCGCCCGCGCAGGCGCTGGAGGAGGCGAAGGCCGCGGACCGCGCGTTCTCCGCCATGTCCACGTCCGAGGGCATGGGCAAGGCCTTCGCCGCCTACGCCGCGGAGGACGTGGTGATGCCGCTCGGATCCGCCGGCATCTTCGGCCATGACGCCATCGCGAAGGCGTACGCGCCGTTCACGCTGGAGGCCATCGACCTGCGCTGGGAGCCGGTGCTGGGAGACGCGGCGGGCTCCGGCGACCTCGCGTACACGGTGGGCCGTGCCATCGCCACGGGCAAGGACGAGAAGGGCCAGCCGGAGGTGGACCACGTGAAGTACCTCACCGTCTGGCGCCGGCAGGCCGACGGCCAGTGGCGCTACGTCACCGACGGCGGCAACTCCAGCCCCGGCCCGCAGGGGCCGTGACACATCGCCGTGATTGGCCCCTCGGCGTGAATGTTTCAGCAACATTCCGTCAATAGCTGAAATAGCCGTTTAGCCTTGTATTCCAGACTGACGCGCCGCAAGAAGGGAGCTCCCCCGTGGTGAGGAGTTCCCCTTCATGCGTACCCCTCGTTCCGTGCGTCGGTTGTCGCTGTCGTTCGTTCCGCTGTTCGCGCTCGCGGCCTGTGGTGGCCCTGCGGAGCCCGTCACTCCTGAAGCTCCAGCACTCACCGCTCAGGAGGCCGCGCTCACCGAACTGCTCACCAACGGCACCTTCAACTCCGGCACGGTGGCGCCGTGGTGGAACAACGCCAGCACGCAGTCGTATGTGGAGAGCGGCAGGTGGCGCGTGGACGTGGCTGCGAACACGGCGAACCCGTGGGACGCCATCGTGGGACAGAGTGGCCTGACGCTCACCGCCGGGAAGACGTACACGCTGGCGTTCACCGCCACCGCCACGGCGACCATCACCGCGCAAGCGACCGTGCAGCAGGAGGTGGCGCCGTACACGGCCACGCTCACGCGGACCTTTACGCTGGATGGCACGTCGCGCCGGTTCTCCTTTCCCTTCACGTCCTCGTTCTCGTCCGGCCAGGGGCAGGTGACGTTCCAACTGGGCGGCCGCGCCAACGCCGTCACCGTGCGGCTGGATGACATCTCGCTCACCACCGAGAGCGGTACCGGCTCCGGCCCGGTGGCGATGACCAGCGGCTTCTACGTGGACCCCAACTCCAACCCCGCGGTGTGGGCGCGCAACAACAGTGGAGACGGCCGCGCGTCGCGCATCAACGCGTCCATCGCCTCGAAGCCGATGGCTCGCTGGTTCGGCAACTGGAACGGCAACATCGCCCAGGATGTGTCCAACTTCGTGGCCGCGGCGGACACGGCGGACAAGCTGCCCGTGCTGGTGGCCTACAACATCCCCGGCCGCGACTGCGGCAGCCACTCCGGCGGTGGTGCGGGCAGCGCGGACGCGTACCGCACCTGGATCTCCGCCTTCGCGACGGCCATCGGCAACCGGCCGGCGGTAGTCATCGTGGAGCCGGACGCAGTCGCGCAGCTCGACTGCCTCCCCAACGACGCGGAGCGCACCACGCGACTGGGCCTCATTCGCTACGCCTCCGAGCAGCTGCGCGACCGCGCGCCCAACACCTGGACGTACCTGGACGGCGGCAACGCGAGCTGGATCGCCGCCGACACCATGGCGCAGCGTCTGGAGTCCGCGGGCGTGCGCAACGTGCGCGGCTTCTCCCTCAACGTCTCCAACTTCTTCCCGACCGCTCAGTCCACCACGTACGGCAACGCGGTGAACGCCGCGCTGAACAGCCGCTACGGCTACACGCGGCAGTACACCATCGACACCAGCCGCAACGGCAACGGCTCCAACGGCGAGTGGTGCAACCCCGGTGGCCGCAAGCTGGGCGTGACGTCCCAGACGGGCGGCGGCGCGGAGATGCTCCTGTGGGTGAAGACGCCGGGGGACTCGGATGGCCAGTGCGGCATCGCCCCGGGCACGCCCGCCGGACAGTTCAGCCCGGACCTGGCGAACCGCCTCATCGACGGCACCTGAGCCTCACGCACGCCTTTCGAAAGGACTGACGACATGACTCGGAATCCACGATGGCTGCGGAGCCTGGTGGTTGGCGTGCTGGTGGGCGGCACGGCCTGCGGGCCGGAACGTCGTGGACGGCTGGTGGTGGGCGAGCCCCTGTAGTCCTCACGACGTGAAAACGCCTTCCCCGGCGCGAGGCTGGGGAAGGCGTTGGGTGAAGCCGGGAGATGCAGGGGGCTCTACCCCCCTTCAGGTCGGACCCAGCGTCATGAGTACCTCGGCAACTCCGTCCGCGTGCTGCGGGCTCTCCTGGGCCACCGTGCGGAAGCCACACTTCTCGAGGACGCGGATCGACCCGACGTTGTGGACCGCGACCCACGCATGGAGCGGACGAATCGGCTCAAGCACGAGGAACTCCGAGAGCGCCCGTGTCGTGATGCCCTTGCCCCAGTGCTCGCGACCCATCCAATAGGCGATGAGGCGCTTGCCGTCCTGTTCCCAACTGCCGATGTACCCAGCGACCAGGCCGCCAACGACGATGGTGCGGGTCACGTTCTCGGGGCGGAGAACCTTCGTGCGCCAGTGGGTCAGGAAGGCATCGCGTTCCCGCGACGGGAATGCGGCCATGCGCAGCGCGACTGCGTCCCGTTGGTGCTCGAAGAAGAGCGGGAGGTCTTCATCTGTAACGTTGCGTAGGATCACCAAGAGAGCCGGTCTCCGCGAGCCGAGTGACGAGCCGACTCTAGCCCGCGTCCCACGCCGGGGTCGAAGCTGCCGTGCCCCGCGCCACCGCTCCCGTCTTGGATGTAGCCAGCCGACGACGCACACCTCGGCTGGGAACCGGCCTGCGTCCCGCGGACACAGCCTTAACGGACCTCCCTGAAGCAGGTTAGCTGGACTCGCCCACGCTCAGGCGCCGGCTGGCTCCGCCGTTGCCCTTGCCCAGGGGCTGGGTGCGCTCCAGGTTGGCTTGGGCCAGGGCCTCGCGCTGCTCGGTCGTCTTCGCGGTGCCGTCCTTCTGGACGGTCATCACGCCGCCGCTGCCGTGCTGCTCCTGCGCCTGGGAGATGCTCTTCTTCAGGTCGCTGGCCTTCACCCAGTAGGCGCCGTTGACGGGGTCGCGCACGCGGTAGAGGTCGTCGTCCGTGCTCTTGCTCTTGCCCGGGTTCACGCCGTCGATGGTGAGCCAGTGCAGCTCGCCGCTGTCCGGGCCCTTCTCGCCGTCCGCCAGCGTCGTGTTGAGCAGGGCGTTGGAGTCCACCAGCGCCAGGGCCATCTGCCCGTTCTTCAGCGCGCCGCTCAGCGCGTCCGTGTTGCACTCGTCGAAGCCGTTGGTGACCTTGATGCCCATGCTGCCCAGCATGGCGCCCATCTCGTCGGCGGTCGCGCCGTCATCCAGGTTCACGTCCACGCGGTCCTTCACGGACGTGGTCATCGTGTCCGCCTTGTTGCGGACCTTCTCGCGGGCCTCCTGCTGCGTCAGCGGGGCCGCCTCTTCGGCGCTGGACTGCTCCAGGTAGGTGAGGGTGGCCTCCGCGCAGCCCTTCTTGCTCGTCTGCGCCACGGTCGTCTGCGGCGCGTTCCAGCCCTGCTCCTTCTGGGCCTGCGTCGCTTCGTTGGTGGGGATGGCGCTGGCGGCCGGATCCGTGCCCGGAGGCGGGGGGGCGGCCAGGGACGGCATGCCCATCTTCTGGGCGCGCTCCTCCTCGAAGGAGTCCAGGTAGCGGCCTTCCGCGGGGTTGAGCGCCTTGGCGTCCGGAGCGTCCGGCAGGGGCTCCTTCACGGACTGGGCGGCCGCCGCCATGTCAGCGCGGGCCTGCTCCGCGGCCTGGCGGATGCGGGCCATGACCGAATCGAGCTTGGAGCCAATTCCGAGAGCCATCGACGTCTCCTGTCGCGTCTGGGTCTTTTTCCTCCCGCATTATCCGCGCAGGACTTTGGAGGTTGCTTCCGGATCACGGCTTTTGAGGGAAGCGCGTGATTTCAGACGCAACCGGGCAGGCGGCCAGGCCGAAGAACCATGGAATCCTGGAATGAGGGGTACACTGGACCCATGGCGAACCGGCATGACAGGGACGACGGGCCTTCCGCGCCCGGCTCCGCGCCGCGCGTTTCGACGTCGCGAGAAACTTACGGTACGGGTCGCGGCAGCGCGCCCGCGACGGGGCGGGGTGGGGCGGAGGCGTCGGCGCCTTCGCGTGGGGCGGGGGGCGGCGAGTCGCAGCGGCTGTCCTCGCGTCAGGTGGGCCGGTTCGTTCCGCTGAAGGTGCTGGGGCAGGGGGGCATGGGGGTGGTGTACGCCGCCTATGACCCCGACCTGGACCGCAAGGTGGCGCTGAAGCTCCTGCGGGTGAAGGGCGGCCACGAGGACCTGGAGCAGGGGCGGGCGCGGCTGTTGCGCGAGGCGCAGGCCATGGCGCGCATCTCCCATCCCAACGTCATCCCCGTCTTCGAGGTGGGGCAGTGGGACCACCAGGTCTACGTGGCGATGGCGCTGGTGGACGGCGGCACGCTGCGCGACTGGACGAAGGCGAAGCCCCGGTCGTGGCAGGAGCTGTTGGACAAGTACCTGGCGGCGGGGCGGGGCCTGGAGGCGGCGCATACGGCGGGGCTGGTGCACAGGGACTTCAAGCCGGCCAACGTGCTGGTGGGCAAGGACGGGCGCGTCTACGTCACGGACTTCGGGCTGGCGCGGCCCATGGGCGAGGCGGAGGACGACGACGAGGACGGCGAGCGCACGCGGCCGGTGGGAGACGACTCGCCGTTGAACTCGCAGCTCACGCAGGCGGGCCTGGTGATGGGCACGCCCGCGTACATGTCCCCGGAGCAGTTCCGGGGCGAGCTGCTGGACTCGCGGTCGGATCAATTCAGCTTCTGCGCGGCGCTGTACCGCGCGCTGTATGGCATCCGCCCGTTCGACCCGGACGAGCTTTCGCGGGTGGCGTCCCAGCTGCGGCCCCAGGGGGGCGCGGATGACGAGCCCGGCGTGACGGGCGCCGCGGCGGTGCAGGTGCTGCCGCCGTCGCCCATCCTGGAGCCGCCGCGCGAATCGAAGGTGCCGGCGTGGGTGCGTCGCGCGCTGATGAAGGGACTGTCGCTGGAGCCTCGCGACCGGTTCCGCTCCATGGCGGAGCTGCTGACGGTGCTGGGCCAGCGTGAGCGGCGCGCCCTGCTCCAGCGCCGCGCGGGAGCGGCGGTGGCGGCCACGGTGGTGCTGGGCGTGGCGGGCGGGGTGGCGTGGTCGCGCTCCCAGGTGTGCGAGGGGGCGCCGGCCCTGGTAGCGGAGCGCTGGGGACCGGACGCGCGCGAGAAGGTGATGCAGTCGTTCCTCGCGACGAAGAGCCCGGTGGCGCAGGACATGGCGCGCCGGGTGGGCGTGGTGCTGGACGGCTACGGCGCGGAGTGGGCGAAGCAGCACACGGCTGCGTGCGAGGACACGCGCGTGCGCGAGGTGCAGACGGAAGAGCTGTTGTCCCAGCGCTTCGTGTGCCTGGAGCGGCGGCGCAAGGACCTGGGCGCGCTGGTGGCCACGTTGCAGACGGCGGACGTGGCGCTGGTGGACAAGTCGCTGGACGCGGCGTACGCGCTGCCCTCGCCGGGCGACTGCGCGGACGTGGAGTCGCTGACGGAGCTGCAGCCCCGGCCCGCGGATCCCGCGAGGCGCGTGGAGCTGGATGCACTGGAGGGGACGCTGGCGGAGGTGAAGGCCCGCGTGGACCTGAGCCGGATGCCCAAGGCGCTGGAGATGGCGAAGGCCGCGGAAGCGCGCGTCATGGCCACGGGCTACCTGCCGTTGATGGCGGAGCTGAGGTTCCACCTGGGCTGGGCGCAGGCGGTGCTGGGCGACAAGGCCGCGGGCGGCGCGGTGCTGGAGCAGGCCGTCTACGACGCGGAGGCCGGCAGGGCGGACCGGCTCGCGGTGTCGGTGATGAACAAGCTGCTCTATGTGGACGGCGAGCAGGAGCAGTTCGCGCTCGCGCAGCGCTGGGGCCGGCTGGGCGAGGCGACGCTCAAGCGCGTGGGCGGCGACGCGGTGCTGGAGAGCGACCTGAAGGTGAACGCGGCCAACCTCGCGCTGATGCAGGACCACCCGGACGACGCGCTGAAGCTGCTGGAGCAGGCGTCGGGGCTCCTGGCGAAGGCGCTGCCGGAGGGGCACCCCAAGCGGGCGCGGGTGGCGTTCACGCTGGGGCGCACGCTGCTGGAGACAGGCAAGAGCGCGCAGGCGGTGACGGTGCTGAAGGACGCGCTCGCCCAGACGGAGAAGGCGGTGGGCCCCGTGCACCTGGACACGGCGCGCCGGCATCAGGCGCTGTCCATGGCGCTGCGCGAACAGCGGGACTTCACCGGGGCGCTGGAGCACGCGCGGGTGTCGGTGTCGCTGCATCGCACGCTCCTGGGGAACGAGAGCGTGAAGCTGGCGGAGGCGCTGGACGAGGAGGGCATGAGCCTGCTCGCGCTCAAGCGCTACCCGGACGCGCTGCGGGACTACGAGGAAGCGCTGAAGGTGAAGGAGGCGAAGCTGGGGGCAGAGGACGAGCTGGTCTACTACTCGCTGGACGGAGTGGGGCAGGCGCAGCTGGGCCTGGGCCGCACGCGCGACGCGATTGCCTCGCTGAAGCAGGCGCTGTCCTTCAAGGACGTGCAGGAGGACTCGCTGGGCGAGTCCGGCTTCGCGCTGGCGCAGGCGCTGTGGACAGAGGGCGAGGAGTCGGAGGCGCGCGACGCGGCGTCACAGGCGCTCGCGCGCTTCAGGTCCGCGGGGCGCACGGCGCAGTCGAAGGAGGTCGAGGCGTGGCTCTCCGCTCGGCCCGCGCCGGTGGTGAAGGCGAAGGCGGTGCCCGTGTCCGCCGGGCGCGGTGGCAAGCGCAGGCGGTAGTGCTTCAAGCCACCGGAGCCGTCAGCACTCCGGGAGGCCGACGCTGAGGTTCGCGACCTCCAGGACGTTGACCGCGAGGCCGCCGCGCGCGGTCTCCTTGTACTTGTCCTTCATGTCGCGCCCGGTGTCGCGCATCGTCTTGATGACCTTGTCCAGGCTGACGAAGTGCCTCCCGTCACCGGACAGCGCCATGCGCACGGCGTTGATGGCCTTCACGGACGCCATCGCGTTGCGCTCGATGCAGGGCACCTGCACCAGTCCGCCAATCGGGTCGCAGGTGAGCCCCAGGTTGTGCTCCATGGCGATCTCCGCCGCGTTCTCCACCTGCAACGGCGTGCCGCCCAGCACCTCCGCGAGCCCTCCCGCCGCCATGGAGCACGCGCTGCCCACCTCACCCTGGCAGCCCACCTCCGCGCCGCTGATGGAGGCGTTCTCCTTGTAGAGCGAGCCAATGGCCCCCGCCGTGAGGAGGAAGCGCACCACGCCGTCCGCGTTCGCTCCCGGCACGAAGCGCCAGTAGTAGTGCAGCACCGCCGGGATGATGCCCGCCGCGCCGTTGGTGGGCGCCGTGACGACGCGCCCGCCCGCCGCGTTCTCCTCGTTCACCGCGAGCGCGTACAGGTTCACCCAGTCCAGCACCGTCAACGGATTGGTGAGCCCCGCCTCCGGCCGGCTGATGAGCCGCTGGTACATCGCCGCCGCGCGCCGCTCCACCTTCAACCCGCCGGGAAGGATGCCCCCCGTGGTGTACCCGCGCGTCACGCACTCCTGCATCACCGTCCAGATGCGCAGGAGCCCCGCCCGGATGTCCTCCTCGCTCCGCGACGTCAGTTCGTTGCGCAGCATCACCGTACTGATGGGCTGCTTCTCCCGCTCGCAGTGCTTGAGCAGCTCCTCCGCGGACTTGAAAGGCAGCGGCACCGACGCGCTCTCCGCGCGCAGCGGATCCGCGCCCGTCGCAGCCTGCTCGTCCACCACGAAGCCGCCGCCCACCGAGTAGTAGATGCGGCAGGCCAGCGTCTCCCCGCCCTCGCTGAACGCGGTGAAGCGCATGCCGTTGGGGTGGTAGGGCAGCACCTTGCGCTTGTGCATCACCAGGTGCTCGCCGTCGCGGAAGGGGAGCACCAGCCGCTGGAGCAGCGACACGCGCCCCTCCGTGCGCCAGTGCGCGACGATGGCCGGCACCTTCTCCACGTCCACGTCCTCGGGCGTGTCGCCGCGCAGGCCCAGCAACACCGCCTTGTCGCTGCCGTGTCCCTTGCCCGTCGCGCCCAGCGAGCCGAACAGCTCCACCTTGAGCCGCGTCACGCGCTCCAGGAGCCCCGCGTCCGACAGCCCCACCACGAACGTGCGGGCCGCGCGCATGGGCCCCACCGTGTGCGAGCTGGAGGGTCCAATTCCAATCTTGAAGAGGTCGAAGACGCTGACAGGCATGGCGCTTCCCACCATGCCACGTTCATCGCGCGCCGCCTGTGACACCCCACTCACGACGCGCTGCATGCATCCACTTCAAGTCATGCAGGCTGAAAGACAACACGTCCCGCGTGCGCCCGCTCCTCCGGGCGTAGGGGAAGTTGCCATGCCAAGCATGACGCGAGCGGGCTAACCGGCGGCGGGCTGCGGGCCCGTGGCGGGCTGGGGCGGCGAGGCGGGCGTCTTCGGACGGAAGGCGAGCAGGCGCAGGCCGTTGAAGACGACGAGCAGCGTGCTGCCCTCGTGGAGCACCACGGCCTGGCTGATGCGCGTGATGCCCAGCACGGCGGCAACGACGAGCACCGCGCTCACACCCAGCGCGATGACCAGGTTTTGCTTCATCACCGCCGTGGCGCGCTTGGACAGCTCCAGCGCGAAGGGCAGCTTCGCCAGGTCGTCGCTCATCAGCACCACGTCCGCCGTCTCCAGCGCCGCGTCGCTGCCGGCGCCGCCCATGGCCACGCCCACCGCGGCGGCGGCGAGCGCGGGCGCGTCGTTGACGCCGTCGCCCACCATGGCCACCGGGTATGTGCGGCCCAGCTCCTTCACCGCCGTCACCTTGTCCACGGGCATCAGCGGCGCCTTCGCCTCGTCCAGGCCCACCTGCTGCGCGATGGAACGGGCCACGAGCGCGTTGTCGCCGGACAGCATCACCGTGTGCTCGATGCCGCCTGCCTTCAGCGCCTGCACCACCTGCCGGGCGCCGCCGCGCAGCGTGTCCGCAACGCCCAGCACGCCCAGGTAGCGGCCCGCGCGGCGCACCACCATCGTCGTCTGGCCCGCCTCCTCCAGCCGCGCCACCTCGGCGGTGACCTCCGCGGGAATCGCCTCGCCCGCGAAGAGGGCCGTGCTGCCCACCTCCACCGCGTCATCGCCCACCTTCGCGCGGATGCCCTGGCCGTGGATGGCCTCCAGGTCGCGGCCCACGGGCACGGCGACGCGAGCCTCGGCGGCGCCGTCCACCACTGCCTTGGCCAGCGGGTGCGCGGACAGCGCCTCCACGCTCGCGGCGGTGCCCAGCAGCTCCTCGCGCGTCACGCCCGGCGCGGCCCACGTGGTGAGCAGCCGGGGGCGGCCCACGGTGAGGGTCCCCGTCTTGTCGAAGGCGATGGCGCGGATGCCGCTCAAGAGCTCCAGGTAGATGCCGCCCTTGATGAGCACGCCGCCGCGCGCGGCCGCCGCCACCGCGGAGAGCACGGCGGACGGCGTGGAGATGGCGAGCGCGCACGGCGACGCGGCCACCAGCAGCCCCACCGCGCGCAGCACCGCTTCCTTCATCGGCGTACCCAGCAGCACCAGCACCACCGGGAACACCACCGCGGACGCCATCACGAGCGGCGCCACGGTGCGCTCCAGCCGCTGGGCGAAGCGCTGCCGCTTGCCCTTCTGCGCCTCCGCCTGCGCCACCATGTCCACCACGCGCGCCAGCACGGACTCCGACGACAGGCGCGTCACCTCCACCTCCAGCGCCGCCTCGCAGTTGATGGTGCCGGAGAACACCTCGTCGCCCGGCTTGCGCGCCACCGGCATGGACTCGCCGGTGATGGCCGCCTGGTCCAGGGAGCTCTTGCCTTCGAGGATGACGCCATCCAGCGGGACGCGGTCGCCCGGGCGCACGACGATGCGCTCACCGCGCTTCACGTCCGCCACCGGCACCTCCACCACCTCCGAGCCCCGGCGCACGCGCGCCACCTCCGGACGCAGCTGGCCCAGCGCTTCAATGGAGCGGCGCGCCTTTTCCATGGCCCGGTGCTCCAGCGCGTGGCCCGCGCTGAAGAGGAAGAGCAGGAACGCGCCCTCGAACCAGGCGCCGAGCACCGCCGCGCCCAGCGCCGCCACCACCATCATCGTCTCGATGTCGATGCGCAGCTGCGCGATGGACTGCACCGAGCCGCGGATGGCGAAGAAGCCGCCGCTCGCCATCGACAGCGCCCAGAGCACCGTGGCCACCAGCGGCGGGGCCAGCGCGAAGTGGTCCACCACGAAGCCCGCCGCCAGCAGCACGCCGGACACGACCACCAGGGGCAGCTCCAGCAGCGGCGCAAGTCCGCCACCGTGCGCGTGGTGCGAACAGGCGTGGCCCGCCATGGGCACTTCCAGCCCGTGCCCGAGCGACTTCACCCGGGCCTCCACGTCCGGGAGCTTCAACTCCGCCTTGTCGTATTCGATGACCAGGCGCTCGCTGGCGTACGCGACGCTGGCGGTGAGCACGCCCTTCATCTTGGAGACAGCGTGCTCGATGACCTGGGCCGCGTCCGCGGAGTCCATCCCGCGCACGAACCAGGTGTGATGCAGGTAGCGCGCGGCCACCTGCTCTCCTGTCTTCCGAGCCAGCTTCAGCAACTGGGTGACGCTCACCAGCGACGGCTCGTAGTGGATGCACACCTCCGCGTGTCCCGCGTCGCGGCGCAGGTGCACGTCGGTGATGCCGTGCTGCGACTCCAGGGCCGCCTCCAGCCGCGCGAAGCGGCCCTGGTCGTCCGTCTCTCCCGGCAGCGTGCCTTCCAAATCCAACTGGAGCGCCGAGCCGCCTCCTTCCGCCGGACGGTGGCCCGGCGGACGGATGACGCGCTGGGAGTGGGCATGGCCGTGGTGGTCATGCCCGTGGTCGTGGCCATGGGAGCAGGAAGCAGTGTGGACGTGGGTCAATCCGTCCGCGTCGTCGTGGTCGTGACCGTGGCCTTCATGGCCATGGTCGTGGTTGCACCCCGGGCCGTGGACGTGGCGCTGCACGGCGTTTCCGCCTGCTTGCGCCTCCTTGAGGCCCTTGATGTTCAACGAGCCGAACCGCGCACCGCTCTTCTTCTGCTCCGACATGGCTTGGGTCTTCCTGTCGCCCTAGTGGCGGTGTCCGCGGCGTGAGTGCGAGGGCGCGGCGGCCGGAGGCGTTGCCGCCTGGGGCTTTTCTTCCTCATCCTCGTCGTGGTGGTCCTCGTCCTCGTGCTCCTCGGGGACGGGCTGGTCGAAGCGCTGGCCGGCGACCTCCAGCGTGAAGCGCTTGCACGTCGGGGGAATCTCGAACTCCAGCACCGCGGGCAGGCGGCCCTCGTACGTCTTCAGCACATTGCCCTGCTCGTCGTAGACGGTGCCGCCGGCGGCGACCGTCATGGTCTCGTCCACCAGCACGGCCACGAGCTCCGCCATCTCCTCCATGCGGTCCGCGTGGCGGTGGCACCAGAGGTGTCCCACGCCCGGATAGGTCGTATGGGAGATCTCCTCCATCTGCTCCTCGTCCACGTGCTCGCCCACGCCCATGAAGACGAAGTTGATGCGCGGCAGGCGGCCGGAGGCGATCTCCTTGGCCACCTGCGTGGCGTAGGCCGTCACGTCATGGGCGTCGTTGATCTGCGAGTCCGTGATGATGACGGCCAGGCCCCGCTTGGCGCCTTCGCCCACCTGCTGCTTGATGTGCGCCACGAAGTCGCGCAGCACCGGCAGCATCACCGTGGCCTTGCCGTAGGACTTGGGCCCGGGGAAGCGGTAGCCCTTGGCCTGCGGGCCCGTGAGGTCGCCCACCATCTCCAGCTGGGTGCCGTCGCCGCAGGCCCAGTAGGTGACGCGCACCTTGCCGTCCCGGTCCTTGTTGGCCAGGTACTCCAGCATCCACTGCATCTGCGGCTCGACCTGGTTCTTCACCGGGGCGAGCTTCGCCAGGATGCCGCGCGGCCCGTACGCGTTCTCCATGCTCGCGGAGCCGTCCATGTAGAGGGCCACGTCCAGGCCCTCCACGGTGGGGTCGTGCAGCAGCGTCGCGACGACCTTGTTGCCCATCCGGTGGACGTCGGAGAAGGGGCGGTTGATGACTTCGTGGCCGGCCATCAGTGGTGGTCCTCGTCTTCGTCCTCGTCGTGGTGCTCTTCGTCGGGGAGCGGCTGGGTGTAGCGCTGGCCGTTCACCTCCAGCGTGAAGCTCTTGGCCTCCTCCGGCACGTCGAACTCCAGCACCGCGGGCAGGCGGCCCTCGTACGTCTTCAGCACGGTGCCCTTGTCGTCGTAGATGGTGCCGCCGGCGGCGACCGTCATGGTCTCGTCCACCAGCACGGCGACCAGCTCCGCGACCTGGGTGATCTCCTTCGCGATGCGGTGGCACCAGAGGTGGCCCACGCCCGGGTACTCCGCGTGGGCGATGTGCTCCAGCTGCTCCTCGTCGATGTCGTCGCCCACGCCCACCAGCACGAAGTTGATGCGCGGCAGGCGCCCGGAGGCGATCTTCTTCGCCACCTCCGCGGAGAACTTCTCCACCGCTTCGGCGTCGTGGAGGCGGCCGTCGGTGACGATGATGGCGCAGCCGCGCTTGGCGCCCACCTTCACCTGCTCCTCCAGGTACTTCACATAGTCGCGCAGCGCGGGCTCCAGGTACGTGTAGCCGCCCAGCTGCTTCGCGCCGGGGAACTTGTACTGCTTCACGTCGGTGCCCTTGAGCTCACCCACGGGCTCCACCTGGCGGCCGCTGGTGCCACAGGCCCAGTAGGCCACGCGGAGCAGACCGTTGCGGTCCTTGGTGGCCAGATACTCCAGCATCCACCGGACCTGCGGCTCCACGTCGTTGGAGGCCTCCTTCATCGGGGCGCCGCGCAGCCACTCCAGGAAGGTGCGCTGCTGCGTCTTGTAGGCGTACTCCTCGCGCATGCTGCCGGAAGCGTCCATGTAGATGGCCATGTCCAGGCCCTCCACCGTGGGGTCGTGCAGCAGCACCGCGCGCACGCGGTCTCCTTCGCGGTGCAGGTCCGAAAACGGCTCGATCGGCTTCTCGTGTCCCATGGTCTGCCTTTCTGGAGGTTGAAAACGCTATCGCCCGGTGTGCGAGCACCGCAAACGGACGGGGTCAGTCATCGAAGTCGCTCATCCAGTCCGGCTTCTTGCCGGGCGGAGCGGGCGCCTTCTCTTGCTGCTTGGGCGCCGGACGGGCGGGCGCGGCCGGGGCCGGACCGAAGTCCGTCTGCCATGTGGCCGGGGATGAAGGCTTCGCGGGAGGCGGCCGGGGCGCGGGCTTCGGTTGCAGCTGCGTGAGGCGCGGCTTCGCGCCGCCGGGCTTGCCATGCGCGCCGATGAAGTCCTGCATCCAGTCGCTGGAGCGCACGGGCGGCGTGGGCAGGCGCGGCGGGATGGACGCGGGCGGCGTGGGCGCGCGAGGCACCGTGGGGCGCATCACCGGCGTGCCCGGAGAAAGCGTGCCCGCGGACACATGGGCGCGCAGCGTGCGCTCCGTCTCCGTGGGCCAGCCCGGCAGGAGCGGCAGCACGCGGCGCGCGAGCTCCAGGAACTCGGGAGGCGGCGCTTCCCGGGGCACGCGCACGGTCTCGTCCTGGAGCCAGCCGGCGAGCTTCCCCACCAGCCCGCCCTTCGTGGGGCGCGGCGTGGCGATGTCGCCCTTCACCTCGTAGCCGCGCAGCTCCAGGTCCGCGATGGCCATCGCGCGGCTCGGCACGGGCAGCTCCAGCGAGGCGATGGCCTGGGGCCCCTGGTTCGTGTGCGCGTCGTCCTGGAGCTGGGTGAGCACCGCGTGCAGCATGCTCGCGACCTGCGCGCCGTTGGCGGCGTGGTGGGCCTGCAACTCCGCGGGCACCGCCGGGTAGGTGAGGACGAGCCCTCGCCCCTGCGCCAATTGATCCGCGCGGTCACCCGGCAACAGCGCGTGGTAGGCGCGAGGCGCGTCGCGGCTCTCCGCGTCCTTCACGTAGTGGAAGGCGTCCTGCGCGCCATGCGCGAAGCCCGCGAGCACGTCGCCCCGGGTGACGGTGAGCTGCCCGTTCACGCGCGTGACGGCGCTGCCCGGCCACGGGCCCGTGAGCGTGCCGTAGAGGTAGACGGGGTCGTTGAAGCCCTCTGTGTTGGAGGGGTGCTCCACCACCTCCGGGGAGAAGAAGAACAGCTCCGTCGCGGCCAGGCGGCGCGGAGGTTTGCCGGAGGCGACCTCGTGGTGCGCGAGCTGCGTCTGCACGGACGCGGGCAGCCGCGCGCGCTCGCTGCCGGGGATGAGCTGGAGCTGGCCCACGACGTCGGTGCAGACGAGCCACTCGGCTTCGCCCAGGTACGCGGGCTCCAGCCGGAAGGCGTCCAGGACGTGGACGACCTCCGAGGCATCGCACGGCACGGGTTCGACCGGGCTGGCGGCGTGGGGAACGAAGTAGCGGGGCGTGCTCACGGAGGCCGCGACAGGCTGGCGCAAGCCGCTGGGGCAATCAAGTGTCGGGGCGGCATCCCCGGGTCCGCGCAACGGCGTGGATTCCATCGTTCGTTCCACGCCCCTTAAGGGAACGGGGCGTGGAGCGAAAGTGGGAGCAGGGCCTCAGGAGGGCTCGATGAAGTTGAGCCGGTAGCCGTCCGGGTCCGTGACGACGATTTCGCGGGTGTACCAGGGCTGCACCGTGGGGCCCTCCACGTGCGCGCCCAGCGCCGCCGCCTTCGCGGCCACCGCGTCCACGCCTTCCGAGCCCGCGCGGAAGCCCACGAGCACGCCCATGCCCTTTCGTCCCTCCAGCTTCAGGTTTGGAGGAGGGCTCACGAGGTACACGTCCGACTCGCCGCCCCACTGGAGGCGGAGGATGGGAGGTTCCGACGCGATGCGTTCGAAGCCGAGGCCTTCATAGAAGCTCACGGAGGCCTGAGCATCCGTCACCAGCAGCTTCACGAACGACCGCATTGTCTGGGGCTTGTCCATGGGCGCGGCAGTCTGCCCGGAGCGATGGACGGGCGCCACGCACACGAGGGCCATTATCAGGCCCGGGATGGAAGTGACGTATCGTCGGGCGCGGATCCGGGTGGGACCGGGCCGAAGCGGCAAGGGGACGGTTTCATAGGTGACGTGACACGTACGCGGCAGGGCCCTGGGGCCGTCGCCTATGACGACGTCAACGAGCTCATCGCCACCGCCACCCGGCTGATGCAGAAGGACGCCGCGCCGGACACGCTCACCCCGGATGACCTGCGGCGCATCGGCGAGGAGCTGGACATCCCCGCGCGCTACGTGGACCAGGCGCTGGAGGCGCTGGCCCGCCGCCGCGAGGAGCAGGCCCGCGAGGCCCAGGCCCGTGAGCGGCTGTCGCGTCAGCGCCGCGCGAGGCTCAAGCAGGGCGCGTGGGCGGGAGTGGCGCTCGCGGGCGTGCTGGCCGTGTCGGGGCTCGTCGTTCGCAACGGGCTCACCACCACGCTGGCGGAGGTGGCGCAGAAGCGGTCCCAGGTGCGCAACGTGGTGGAGCGCCGTGAGACCCTGCATGCGCGCCTGGATCAGCTCACGCCCGGTCTGAACCGCGACGCGGAGGTGGCGGGCGCGGACAACCGCGTGGCGGTGGAGCAGCGCCGCTATGACGAGCGCGCCGCTGCGTACAACGCCTCCGCTGCTTCCTTCCCCACGAGCTGGGTGGTCCGCCTGAGCGGGCTGCCCCCTTCGCTGCCGTTGTCCTCGGAGGTGTCCTCATGGTGAAGATCGTCCTCCTGACGTTGCTGTTGCCCGTGCTGGCCCTGGCCGCGATTCCCGCCATCACGCGGCCGGTGACGGATCCGCGGGGGATGTTGACCTCGCGCGAAACGGAGACGGTCGCCAAGGCCCTGGTGGACCTGCGCGCCGCGAAGCAGGTGCAGATGGCGGTGCTGCTCGTGGACACCACGGAGGGCCAGCCCATCGAGGACTACGCGCAGGCCGCCTTCCGCCAGTGGAAGGGCGGTGTGGCGGGACAGAACAATGGCCTGCTGCTCGTCATCGCGCGCGCGGACCGCCGCTCCCGGATGGAGGTGGGCTACGGACTGGAGGCATCGCTGACGGATGGTGAGGCGACGGCCTTGCTGCACGCGCAGGGACCGTACTTGCGCGAGGGCCGGTTCGAACCGGCGCTGCTCGCCATCATCGCGGGCGTGGATGCGCAGGTGTCCGCCGGAGAGTTCTCGGGTGCCAGCGCCACGACACCGCCCTGGACCTCGGCGGAGTCGGCCTGGTTCCTCGTGGCGCTGTTCATCACGGCGTGCGTGATGGCGCGGCTGCTGCTCCAGGTCCAGGCCTCAGGCTTCCGGGGGCGGAGAGGGCTCACGATGGCGGCGCTGCTGGGCGTGCTGCCGGCAGCCGCGCTCGTCTCCGTCGGGTGGTCCGGGCCCAGGTCCCCGCTGTTCATCCTCGTCGCGTATGGCGTGCTGATGGGGGTGTTCTTCTGGGGATGGAGGCTGTTCCAGCGGTACACGACATCGTTTTGGGGACTGGGGCTGCTCTTCGCGCCCATGTTGATCCTCGCCAACAGCTGGTTGAAGAATGACCCCCTCCTCGAGCTGGCGGACTTCCTCTTCTGGCTGGTGTTCGGCTCCCTCTTCGCGTTTCCCGTGGCCGTGATGTTCAGTGCGCTGGGCATCCTTCTCTTCCGGAGGGTGTGGTACCCGGAGAGCCGCGGGACCTGGGGCGCCTCCGGTTCGGGAGGCGGTACCTCGTCGTCGGACTGGAGCGGCGGCGTCGGGTCTTCGAGCTACGACTCCTCGTCCAGCTACGACTCCTCGTCGTCCTCCAGCAGTGACTCGTCCAGTTCGTCCTCGGACTGGGGCGGCGGCAGCGACTCCTGGTAGCCCCTGGCTGCCCGCCTGCCCACCAGCCGGGCGCCATCTCCACGTTGGGTCAACCCAGAACGGCATGTGGAGGCCCGTCGCCTGCCTGGAGGGTGCTCCCTACCTTGGGGGCATGAGGCCTGCGCGCAAGGGACTCCCGGTCTACGTACCGCCCCGGACGGTGTGGTCGGTCGGGGCCCAGGTGGTGTTGCTCGTGTTGCTGGGCACGGCGATGCAGAGCCTGGGGCCCGTGCTCACGCTGCTGGCGGCGGCGCTGCTGCTGGGACTGGCGGCGGAGCCCGTCGTGCGCCGGCTGCAGTCGTGGGGCCTGCGCCGGGGGATGGGCGTGGCGCTCATCGCGCTGACGCTCTTGGGAGTCATCGGCCTGCTCATCCTCACGCTGGTGCCGCTGCTCGTGGAGCAGCTCCAGCACCTGGTGGAGGCGGCGCCGGTCTTCCTCACGGAGCTGACCCAGGCCCCCTGGGTGCGGAAGCTGGATGAGCACTTCGGCGTGCTGTCGCATCCGCAGGACGCGTTCAACATGGAGCCCGGCGTGCTGGCCAGGCCGCTCATCACCGTGCTGTCGTCCACGGTGGAGTTGCTGGGCGCGGGCGTCACGGTGCTGGCGCTGGCCGTATTCGGCCTGCTCTTCGGGCACGACCTCTACGCGAGCATCCTGGGTTGGGTACGCCCGCGCAGCCGTCCCCGCGTGCGCCGCGTGGTGGGCCGGATGCGCGAGGCGGTGGGCAACTACCTCGTCGGCACGCTGCTCATCGTCTCGGTGGGC
Source organism: Corallococcus exiguus (assembly GCF_009909105.1). Taxonomy (NCBI): domain Bacteria; kingdom Pseudomonadati; phylum Myxococcota; class Myxococcia; order Myxococcales; family Myxococcaceae; genus Corallococcus; species Corallococcus exiguus. Next base: position 832,578 of record NZ_JAAAPK010000003.1, on the reverse strand, counting down.
GGCGCCTTCACGGCCGGCATGTCGCTGGCGTTGGGGGTGCCGTACTTCCTTCCGCTCGGCCTGGTGGCGATGGTGTTGGGGCTCATCCCGTACATCGGCAGCGTCATCACCGCGATACTGGTGAGCGTCACGACGCTGGCGTCGGTGGGCTCGAGGCGGGCGCTCCTCGCGCTGGCGCTGTTCATGGTCTACCAACAGTTCGAGGCCCACCTGTTCAGCCCCCTGGTCCAGCGGCGCGCCATCAAGATGAACCCGCTGCTCATCTCACTGGTGGCGCTGGTGGGCGGCTCCGTCGCGGGGCTGTTGGGCGTCATCCTCGCGGTGCCGGCGGCGGCGGCGGGGCAGGTGTTGCTCACGGAGGTGCAGCGCGAGCGTCGCAAGACGTGGAAGCGCGAGAGTCGTCTGGCGGCGGCCCTGCCTTCCGGACTGGGGAACGCGGACGAGGCACTGTTGGCGGGTCCACTTGCTCCACCGCGAAGTGAAGCGCGGCGTGCACCCCCGGCCGACTCCGGGCATCCTGGGACGCCGCACTGAAGACGCCTTCCCTCCCTAGAGCCCTCCATGACTACCGACGAGAGTGTTTCGGCTTCCCAGAAGCGCGTGGCGGCGGAGCGCGCGGTGGACTTCATCCAGCCGGGCATGGTGGTGGGGCTGGGAACGGGCAGCACGGCCGCGTACGCGGTGCGGCGGCTGGGCGCGCTGCTCTCCGCCGGGACGTTGAAGGACGTGGTGGGCGTCCCCACGTCGCGCGCGACGGAGGCCCTGGCCGCGTCGCTGGGCGTTCCGCTCACCACGCTGGATGTGCACCCGGTGGTGGACCTCACCATCGACGGCGCGGACGAGGTGGCCCCGGACCTGTCGCTCATCAAGGGCGGCGGTGGGGCGCTCCTGCGAGAGAAGGTGGTGGCGCAGGCCAGCCGCCGAGAAATCATCGTGGTGGACGCGGCGAAGCTGTCTCCCCGGCTGGGCACGAAGTGGCCGGTGCCGGTGGAGGTGTTGCCCTTCGGTTGGCGCTCGCAGGCGCTGTTCCTGGAGTCGCTGGGCGCGCGCGTGGTGGTGCGGCTCGCGCTGGACGGGGCGCCGTACCACACGGATCAGGGCAACGTGGTGTTGGACTGTGACTTCGGTCCCATTGGCGACCCGGCGGCGCTGGCCGCGAAGCTGGAGTCTCGCGCCGGGGTGATGGCGCACGGCCTGTTCCTGAACCTGACCACCGACCTGTTGGTGGCCGGGCCGGAGGGCATCACCCACCGCGTCCGGGGCGCGTGAGGCGCAGGGCATCCTCGGCGGTGTCCACGTCCTCCTCGCCGCCGGGCAGTGGGACCTCCACGACGCGCGAAGGGTCCCGGGCGATGAGCCCGCGTGCCCCGCCCGTGGGAGGCAGGGCCTCCAGCTCTGGGAAGAGGGCGCGGGAGAAGAGGGCGGGGACGCCCCGGGTGCCCGCGTAGGTGGACGCGACGATGGGCGCGCGCGTGCGTTCGAAGGTGGCGATGAGCGAGCGCAGGTGGGGTGCGTCCACGCGGAGTTGGTCGCAGAGCATCAGGAGGGCGCCGTCCACACCCGGGGGAAGCGCCCGCAGGCCGGCGTGCAGTGACGAGCCCTGACCCAGCGCCCAGTCCGGGTTGTCCACGCACCGCACGGCAAGCCCGTCCAGCTCCGCTGCGACGTCGTCACGCCGCGCGCCGAGCACCACGGTCACCACCGGGCTCGCGGCCAGGGCCCGCTCCGCCGCGCGACGTACCAGTGACACGCCTTCGTGGCGCAAGAGCTGCTTGGGTTGTCCCAGCCGCGAAGAACCACCGGCGGCGAGCAGCACGATGGCGACGGTCATGCACGCCTCCGCGCGCGGGCGAACTCATGCGCTGTGCGCGTTCCGAGCAGCCCGCCGTCCAATGGCTTGGGCTGTCCCCGCCGCGAAGAACCTCGCGCGGACGAGCGGACCGGCGCGTGCGCCGTGCGCGTTCCGAGCCCGTCGGTCGCGTGCGTCTCGCTGATGCGGTCCCTCACGCCGACCTGCGCTCCGGTGCGATGGCCTCCGCGTGGATGGGCGCCTGCCGTTCGCGCAGCCGTCCCCCGTCGCGCCCGGCCAGCACCGCCTGCACCTCCGCGATGATGGACAGGGCAATCTCGTCCGCGCCCTCCGCGCCCAGGTCCAACCCCATGGGCGCGTGCAGCTTCTCCAACTGTTCGGCGGTGGGCGTGCGCGCCAACTCCCGCAGGATGCGCTCCGTCCGGGCGCGAGGCCCGAGCACTCCCAGGTAACGCACCGGCAGCGGCACCAGCCGCTCCAGCAGCTCCCGGTCCTGCGGCAGGCTGTGCGTCATCACCAGCACCACGCTGCGCGCGGACAGCGGCACCTTCTCCAGCACCTCGCTGGCCCGCGACGCGACATGCGCCTGGGCCCCAGGGAACCTGCGGCGCAGCAGCTCCACGGGCCGGTCCGCCACCACCGTGAGGTGCCACCCGAGCCCCTGCGCGCGCGACACCACGGGCGCGACGTCGAAGCCGCTGCCAAACACCACCACCGGCGGCGCTGGCTCCACCACCTCCACCAGCACCTCCGCGCCTCCGCACGCGCCGCTCCAGGGCACGCCGCGCACCAACGCCTCCGTCGCCGCCGCGCGCACAGGTTCCAGCAGCGCGCCCTTGAGGTTTCCCTCCGACACGCCGTCCTCGCGCAACATCAGCCGCGAACCCACCGCGTCCTCGGGGCCCCGGTACACGGTGGCCACCACCGCGCGCAGCGACTGCTTGCGCGCCTCGGCCGCGAAGCCGAGCGCGTCACCTGGGCCGGGCTCCCAGCGCTCCAACAGGATGTCCACCACGCCGTTGCACCCGAGCGCGAACGACAGGCCGCCCTCGTCCTCCGCGGCGTCGCCCGTGGTGTCGTAGCGCAGCACACGCGGCCCGTCCGACGTCCAGAAGAAGGCCTTGCGCACGAGGTCTCCCTCCAGACACCCGCCGCTCACCCCGCCCGCGAGCCAGCCGTCCGCGCCCATCAACATGCGGGCCCCCGGACGCCGATACGACGAACCGGACACCGCCACCACCGTCGCCAACACCACCGGACCGGAGGCGCGACCGCATGCCCGCAGCAGGTCATCGAGTTCCTTCATCGCCTACCCATCTAACCACCCACGCCCCATGCCCGGGCCGATTCCGCCCCGGACGGATGTGCACCGTCCGACGTCCGATTCATGCCCGGCGCACGCAGGGCAACCATCCGGCCGACCGCCCGTCCCCTACGTGGCGCTGGCGGACAAGGCCCCCCGCCACGAACTTGAGCGGAGGACTTTTGATGGAGGCTCGGTGGAATCCAAAGCGCGACGGCATGACGCCCGACATCGCTTCCCCTTTGCTCATGGCACCCCGCGGGCCTGGCGCCCCAGCAAGGGGAGGGCGGCATGAAGATGCCCGAAGTGCTGGAACACCTGCCCGCCGTTGGACACCTGCTCGGACGCAAGCCGAGCGGGCAGGAGGACGTTTTGCCGAAGCGTGACCCCACCCTGACCCTGCCGGACTTCCAGGCCGTGCCGCTGCCCTCGAGCGAGCGCCGGCTGGGAGACGGCCGCACCTTCATCGTGCACCACCCCGCGCCGCGCGCGCCCCGGGGACCGGGCCTCACGGTGATGAGCTACAACATCCTCATGGGCGGCGAGCGTCAGGAGGCGCTGCTGGAGTACTTCACCCAACTGGAGGCCCAGGACCGCATGCCGGACGTCATCGGCCTGCAGGAGGCGGGCGTGCCCATGTCGGTGCTGCTCGCGTCCCGCTTCGGCTTCCACCTGGCGTACCAGGGCAGCGACGGCGACGACGGCACCCGGCTGGTGAACGGCAAGGCCTGGCTCAGCCGCCACCCCATCGTGGACGCCGCGCACTTCACCTACGTCCTCACCGACGCCGAGCGCAATGAAGCCATCGCGCGCCAGGGCTACGCGGGAGAGCTGGTGGAGGACCGGGGCGTGCTGTGGCTGAAGCTCCACGTGGAGGGCCGCCCGCTCTACCTCTACAACCTGCACCACGCGCTGGGGGACTCGGCCATCAACGCCCTCAACCTGCGCCAGCTCAACTCGCTCCTGAGCCGCCGCGAGGGCGTCCCCGCCGTCGTGCTGGGCGACTTCAACGCCAACACCGCCATCAAGCGAGGCGGCTCCTGGCTGGTGGCGCACCTGCTGCACCCGAAGCAGGACAACGACACGGACACCATCGAGGAGTTCCGTCAGCGCTACGGCGACGACATGCACAACGTCACGGTGGGCGACCGCGGCGTGGGCAACATCGCGGACCCGCGCCTGCGCCATGAGCTGCACACGCTGGAGCAGGACCTTCCGGAGACGGTGTGCCACGCGACGACGGTGCGCGTGCGGCTGGCGGACCACTCGCTGACGACGCCTCATCACGCCCGTCAGGAGCTGAGCTCCGGCCAGATTCCCAAGCACAGCCCCGCGTGGTGGCGCCTGCAGGACATCGCGGATTGCGCCACGCTCACCTCGCACCCGGACAGCCACGGCGTGGTGCACGCCACCGGCAAGCGCTTCGACAACTTCTACGCGACGCGCTCCCTGGTCCCGGTCCTCTTCGAGGTGGACCGCTCCACCGAGTCCTCGGACCACCAGCCGGTGGTGGCCCACTACCGCTTCGGCGACGGACAGGTGAAGTCCCCGCCGCACCACTGACGTCCTGCCCCCGCTACGCGGCGAGGGCCGCGGAGCGGTGGCGCGCGAAGAGGTCCTTCACGTAGCGGCGCAGCAGGGCCGCGTCGATGTCCGGGCACTGGATGTCCGTGCCCGCCAGCGCGGCGCGGGTGTGGTCCGTGCGCACGCGCGGCGTGCGGTGGTGCAGCTCCAGCACCGTGCGGGTGCCGTGGTAGACCTTCTCCCGCAGGAACGCGATCAGCGGGAAGAGGGCGTTGTCCGGCCCTACCCGTCCCAGCTCGCGCAGCCACACGGCGGGCGCCACGCGGCGCACCGGGTGCCCGTGCACGCCCAGCATGTCGAAGAGGGCGTTGTGGCTCGGCTCCTGTTCGCGCTCCGGCGCCAGGTTGTACGTGCCGCCCGGGGCCTGGGTGAGCACCAGGTGCGCGGTGGCGCTGGCCACGTAGTCCACCGGCACCGGCAGCCAGTACTTGTCCGGCAGGTCCGGCGACATGCCCAGCTGCGCGTTGCCCACCAGCAGCCGGCACAGCATGTCGTCCGCGTTGCCGATGCCCGTGCGGCTGTGGCCCTGGATGAAGCCCGGCCGGTAGATGCTGACCGGCAGGCCGCTGTCGCGCGCGTCCACGGCGATCCTCTCCGCGACCCACTTGGCCCGCGTGTAGCCGTTCTCGTAGGACATCAAATCCAACGAGCGCTCCAGCGCGAAGTCCTCGTCCACCTCCTCCAGGCCCAGCAGCGTGCCCACCGCGCCGTGGACGCTGAGCGAGGACACGTGGTGCAGGGGCTTCGTGCGGCCGTGCGCGCAGAAGGCCAGCACCTGCTGCGTACCGGCGACGTTGGGCCGCCCCGCGTCCGCGTACGGCAGGATGTAGCTGATGCTCGCGGCCGAGTGCACCACCGCGTCGCACTGGAGCGCCAGGTCGTCATGCACGGACGCTTCCAGCCCCAGCCGCGTCCGGGTGATGTCGCCCGCCACCGCCTGGATGCGCCCGTCGCGCCAGGGCAGGTGCACGCCGTACTTGCGAGCGGTGGCACGAAGCCGCGCGCCCGCCTCCGCGTCGTCGCGCGCCCGCACCAGGCAGTGGATGCGCTCCACGCGAGGCGCCAGCGCGGCCAGCAGGTGGATGCCCAGGAACCCCGTCGCCCCCGTGAGCAGGAGCGTGCGCGGCGGCTGCTTGACGAGCGCGGGGGCCGTGAGCCGGGGCAGGGCGGCGGACCGCGCGTCGGTCAGCAGCGTGGCGCGCACGCCCTGGGGGCCCGCTTCGGCCGGAGCCGCGCCGGCCTCGCAGAAGGGCAGGAGCAGCTGGGGCGTGGGGTGCGAGTACACGCGGCGCGACGGCAGCGACACGCCGAAGTCCTCCTCCACCTGGGCCAGCACGTGCGCCACGCCCAGGGAGTCACCGCCCGCCTGGAAGAAGTGCGTGTTCGCCGTGACCGTGCCCGGGGCCGAGCCCAGGCCTCGCTCGAAGGCGCGGCACAGCCGGTCAATCGGAGTGGCGGGCGTCGAGGGCGAGGTGGGCTGCGCGGCGCGGGACTCGGACGCGGTGGCGCCCACCCAGTCCGCCGGGGGCTGCAGGGCTCCCCGGTCCACCTTGCCCAGGTGGGGCATGAGCGGCAGGCGCGGCAGCTCCACGAAGCGGTGCGGCACCATGTAGTCCGGCAGCACGACGCCCAGGTGCGCGCGCAGCGCCTCCAGCGACACCGTGTGGCCCTCCTGCACGCTGTGGTACGCCACCAGCAGGCCCGACGTCTGGCCCTGCGCGTCCGTGTGCTCGAAGACCGTCACCGCCGCCTGCGCGACGCCCGGGTACGCGTACAGCGCCTGCTCGATGGCCTCCAACTCGATGCGGAAGCCGCGCAGCTTCACCTGCTGATCCATCCGTCCCAGGAACACGAGCGCCCCGTCCGCGCGGCGCACGGCCTCGTCACCGGTGCGGTACCACCGGGCGCCCTGGGCGTCCGTGGGGAAGCGCTCCCGCGTGCGCTCGGGCTGGTTGCGGTAGCCCTCCGCCACGCCCTCGCCGCCAATCCACACCTCGCCCGTCGCGCCCACCGCGACGTCCTGTCCGTCCGTCCCCACCACGCGCAGGTGCACGCCCGGCAGCGCCTGTCCGATGGGCACGGGCGACTCGCCGCCCTTCACCCGGTACGCGGTCGCGCAGACCGTTCCCTCCGTGGGGCCATAGGCGTTGAAGACGCGGCGGCCGGACGCATGCCACCGCTCCGCGAGCGGCGCCGGGCAGCGCTCGCCCGCCATCACCACGCACGCCACGTCCGGCAGCGTGTCCACGTGCGGCCCCAACTGCCCCAGCACGGACGGCGGCAGGCACAGGTGCGTCACGCGCTGCTGGCGCAGGTACTCCGCCATGCGCCGTCCGGGCAGCAGGTCCTCGCGCGTGCCCTGCACCACGGCGCCGCCCGCGAACAGCGTGGGGAACACCTCCCACACGGACGCGTCGAAGTTGATGCTGGCGAACTGGAGGTGCCGCGTGTCCGGCCCCAGGCCCAATAGCGGCCCCACGCCGTGCACCAGGTTCACCAGCCCCCGGAACGTGCACACCACGCCCTTGGGCTCGCCCGTGCTGCCAGAGGTGTAGATGAGGTACGCGGGCCGGTCCGGCGGCGCGTCGATGACGTCCGAGACGTCGATGTCCTCCGCGCCGTCCACCGCCGCCGCATCCGCCTCCAGGAAGGGCAGGGGAGTCCCCAGCCACGTCTCCAGGAGTCCCACGGAGACGCGGTGCATGCGCTGCGTGACGACGCCGCGCAGGCCCGCGTCGCGCAGGATGCGCAGCAGCCGCTCGTCGGGGAGGAAGGGATCCAATGGCACGTAGGCCGCGCCGGCCATCCAGATGCCCAGGATGGCCGGGATGACCTCCGGCCCCGGCACCACCATCAACCCCACGCGGTCTCCCGGCTGCACGTTCCACTCGGTCCGCAGCCTCCACGCCACCCGGGCCGCCCGGCGCAACAGCTCCGGCTGCTTCAGCACCGTGGAGCCGAAGGCGATCTCCGCGGTCGGGGGAAGACGCAGCGTGGACGGAAGGGCCATGGTGCATTCCTTGGATGTGGTGACTCACGCGCGGGTGCTTCGCGTTTGAAAATTCTAAAGACTGTCAGCGTTCGCGCAATACGTAGGAACCGCGCGGTGATACACGCGGAGTCTTGATTGCGACACACACGCTCGGGTCATCCACGCCCCCGTCTCCGTCAGGGGACTCCCGCACGCGGTGTATGTCATTCCCGCCTGGATATATCTTTGGAACACCGCGGGCGCGTACCGCCACGCCAGGGTGACGATGTCTGTCTTTTTCCCGTGGGGGTGTGCCGCCGCCGCGCGTGGGCCTCCAGTGGGTGGGTGCAACCTGATTCGTCGGGGTGGGTCCGCACCCCCTGACGCGCTGGATGATTCAAGGGGGCTGGGCTGTAGTGGAGGACCGGATGCCTTCGCTACGACACGCCTTCCTGCTCAACGCCGTCCGCGAGCTTGGCCGCTCGGTGCCGGACATCGCCCACTCGCGCGCCTCCTGGGACGCGTGCCTGGAGCGGATCCGCGAGGTGTGCATCACGACGCTGGGCATGGAGTACGACACGCTCACCCGCTTCGACGCGCGCTCCGTCGTCGGGCTCTTCGCCCACCCGGAGCAGGCGCGCATCCTCGCCCGGCTGGTGGATGAGCGGGCCCGCCTGTGCGAGGCCCACGGGCGCTACGCGGACGCGCTGGCGGACAGCGTCTTCGCGGGCCAGCTCCTCATGTGCTCACGCGCCCGCTTCGGTCTGCCCCGGGATGCCCGCGCCGCGGACGTCCTGGAGCGCGAGGCAGGGACTCCCACGCCCCTGCCCCTGCCCGAGGAGTGACGTCAGCCGGCCTTCACCTTCAGGACGACCTTGCCCACGGCCTGGCGCGACTCCAGCTCGCGCAGCGCCTGCGCGCCGTCCTCGAAGGGGAAGACGCGGCCCACCACTGGATTGACGATGCCCTTCGCCGCGAGCGCCTCCAGGTCCCTGGCGATCTCGCCCGGCAGCTCCGGCGCCTGCATCAGGAAGGCGCCCCACGCCACGCCCACCACGGAGACGTTGCGCAGGAGCAGCCGGTTCACCGTGACGGAGGGGATCTGGCCGCTGGCGAAGCCCACCACCAGGATCCGTCCCTCCGGCGCCAGCACCTTGAGGCTCTTCTCGAAGACGTCGCCGCCCACGGGGTCCAGCACCACGTCCGCGCCCCGGCCGTCCGTGGCCTCGCGCACGCCAGCCTGGAACTCCTTCAATAGAAGGACGACGTCCGCGCCCGCGCGCGTCGCCACCTCCTTCTTGCGCTCGTCGCTCACCACCGCCAGCACGCGCGCCCCGGCGCCCTTCGCCACCTGCACGGCCGCGGTGCCCACGCCGCCCGCAGCGCCGTGCACCACCACCGTCTCTCCCTGGCGCAGCTGCCCGCGCCGGTGCAGCGCGAAGTGCGCCGTGTGGTAGTTCATCACCACGCCCGCCGCCTGCTCGAAGCTCCACGCTTCCGGAATGGGGAAGGCCATCTCCGGCGCCACCACGCAGGCCTCCGCGAAGCCGCCCAGGGTGAAGGAGAAGCCCATCACCCTGTCGCCGGGCTTCACCCGTGCCCCCGCCGGCGCGGCGCGCACCACGCCCGCCACCTCCACTCCCGGCACGAAGGGCACCTCCGGCTTCATCTGGTACTGGCCGCGGGTGAGCAGCAGATCCGGGAAGCTCACCCCGGCCGCCACCACATCAATGAGGACCCCGTCCCCCGCCTCCGGCTCCGGGACCTCCACCATCGCCAGGCCCTCGGGGCCCTCCAGCCGCTGAAGCTGCAACGCGCGCATGTGTGTCGCCTCCTTGAGAGCGGGACGCTAGCCCGCCTGCCCCGCCCCCAGAACCCTCCTGGATGTCAACGGTGATGAAGGACCCACCCGGGTCGGGAATAAATGAGACGGCAATTTCTCCCCGGCGTTCACTCATTGCACGCATCCGCCGACAGACGCTTCAACCACGAAGTAACCGCCTTACTGGTTTGAAGCTTCAACCCCGTTTTCGCCGGGCTGCGTGAGTTCCTCCGTCATTTCAAGCAGTTGCGAGATAGTCTCGAAGTTTGAGAAGAGATGTAAAAGTAGAAATCTCGCCTGTACTTGAAATACGCGCCTCTCCTGTGGCACAGTGTTTCCTAATCTTTCCCCTTAGGAGGATTACATGTACGAGAAGCGAGTACGCGGCGCCCTGGGTGCCGCAGCCCTGTCCCTGATGGTTGGCGCTTGCACCGATGGCGCTCCTGCGGCGAACACCGAGGACGCCAACATCCAGAAGGCTTCCGCCAATCTGTCGGCGGGCCAGAAGGTCATCGCGGCGGACTCCGACGCGGTCCCCACCTTCCTCACCGGTTCCTTCGGTTCCGTCCCCGCTCCCTCGGCCATCCAGGGCATCGCGGCCCAGCAGCAGCTGGCGCCGGTGCTCGCGGGCGTGGCGCCGCTGTTCCACCTGAACCCGAACGACCTGTTCCTGAAGCGGGCCTACGTCGGCTTCGACGGTGACACCCACTACCGTTACGGCGTGACCCAGAACGGCATCCTGGTTCAGGACGCCGAGGTTCGCCTGCACGCGCGCAACGGCTCCGTGTTCGCGGTGAACACCAACGCCCGTGGCGACCTGCAGGGCGAGCTGAAGGCCACCATCGCGTCCGACGCGGCCATCTCGGCGGCGGTCGGTGATCGCGGTTCCCCGGAGCGCGCGGCCGCCAACGGCGAGCCCCAGCTCGTGTACCGCCGCTCGGGCAACGAGCTCATCCTCGCGTACGAAATTCGCGTCGTGGGCGAGCTGAAGGACACCACCCCGGTGGATGACTCCGTGTACGTGAACGCCAAGACGGGAGACGTCTTCGAGCGCGTTCCGCACATCCACTCGGCGAAGAACCGCCAGGTCAACGACATGCAGCACAAGACGAACGTCCCCACGGGCGGCGTTCGGGCTCGGTGGGAGGGTGATGCGGCCCACGCCGACGTGGTGGTGAACAACAACTACAACCACCTGGGCACGGTCTACGACTGCTACCAGACCCTGTTCGGCCGCGACTCCATCAACAACGCGGGCGCGACGCTGAAGAGCTTCGTCCACTACAGCAACAACTACGTCAACGCCTACTGGGACGGCACCCAGATGGTGTACGGCGATGGCGACGGCGTGAACGCCTCCAACCTGGCGAACTCGCTGGACGTGACCGCGCACGAGCTGACGCACGCGGTGACGGAGAACGAGTCCAACCTCACCTACTCCGGTGAGTCCGGCGGCCTGAACGAGTCCCTCTCGGACATCTTCGGCGCGGTGTGCGAGTGGTACGGCAAGGGCAAGGTCATCGACGACGGCACCTGGATCGTCGGCGACGACGTCTGGACCCCGAGCATCCCGGGTGACGGCCTGCGCTACATGAAGAACCCCACGCAGGACGGGGACTCGCTCGACTACTACCCGGACTACGGCTCGGGCGTGGACGTGCACTACAGCTCGGGTATCTCCAACCTGGCGTTCTACCTGATGTCCGAGGGTGGCACGCACCCGCGCGCCAAGACGACCCAGGTCGTCACCGGCATCGGCTTCGAGAAGGCCGCTCGCGTCTTCTACAAGATCAACGCCGACCTGCTGGTTGCGTCCTCGAACTTCGAGGCCGCGAAGACCGCCTCCGAGCAGGCCGCGACGCAGCTGGGCTTCACCGCGGCGGAGATCGCCTCGGTGGGCAACGCCTGGAAGGCCGTGGGCGTGGGCGTGCCCGTGCCTCCTCCGGTGACCACGCCGATCGAGAAGGGCGTGCCCGTGACGGGCATCAACGGCACCTCCGGCAGCAAGGTGTACTACTCGGTGACCATCCCCGAGGGCGCCACGGACGTGACCTTCACGCTGTCCGGTGGCACGGGTGACGCGGACCTCTACGTCCGCAAGACCAACGCCCCGACGGACTCCCTGTACGACTGCCGTCCGTACAAGTCCGGCAACGCGGAGACCTGCACCTTCGCCACCTCCGGCGCCAAGGGCATCTGGTACGTGATGATCAAGGGCTTCACCTCCTACACGGGCACCAGCCTGTCCGTGACCTGGAAGGGTGGCTTCGAGGACATCGGCAACGAGACCCGCATCGAGGGCCTCTCCGGCGTGCCGGGCTCCACCCGCACCTTCATCATCGACGTGCCTGAGTTCAAGAAGGACTCTGGCATCAACACGCTGTCCATCGCGCTGGGCGAGGGCGAGGGCAACGCCGACGTCTACGTGCAGGCCGCCGCCGCTCCGACGTTCACGTCCTACCTGGGCCGTGGCGTGAGGGAGAGCGCGACGGAGAGCGTCATCCTGCGCAACATCCCGGCGGGCAAGTACTACATCACGATCGTCGGTGTGCCGAGCCTGGTCGACACCGAGGTGGACGGCTACATCAACACCGTGTTCGCGGCCTCCTACAAGGTCAAGTAGTGCCTGAAGGTGTGGGGCGCGGCGAAGGTGCCGCGCTCCGCTCCTGAAACCCCGGGCTCCCGCCTCCTCGCGGGACCCGGGGTTCTTTTTTTGTCCCGCTTCAGTTCACCGCGTGCGCCGCGGTGGGGCCCAGGCGCATGGGCTGGGCGCGGCCGTAGGTGAGCGAGCGCCACAGCCACTCCACCGGGCCGAAGCGGAAGCGCGCCAGCCACCAGTGGCTGAAGGCCACCTGTCCCGCGAACAGCAGCAGGCTGAAGACCACCGTGAGCGACGGCGGCGTGCGGCCCACCAGGCCCAGGCCCCAGCCGTCATACAGCGTGATGCTGAGCACGGACTGCATGAGGTAGAGCGTCAGCGCCATGCGGCCCGCGGGGGTGAAGACGCCCAGCACCTTGCGCCAGCGCTCCTTCTGGAAGAGCAGCGCGAAGGCCGCCGCGAAGCCCACGCCCAGGAAGAGGATGCCCACGTCCTTGGGGATGCGCATCCACACCAGCCACCCCGGCAGGCTCGTCACGCCCCGGTAGGTGAGGTTGATCGCCAGGACGACGAGCCCGATGACGCTGCCCACCCCCAGTCCCCAGGCGGCCAGCTTCCGCAGCAGCGGACGGTGGCGCTCCACGTCCTGCAGCAGCCCCCGGCGCCCGGCCCACAGGCCCAGCAGGAAGCGGCCCAGGATGATGGACAGCAGCACCGGGCGGTTGGGGTTGGGGATGCTGGCCCAGCCGTAGGCCGCGTTGGCCTGCTGGCTCGTCACAACCGAGTCGCTGGAGAGGCCCGCGAAGAAGGCCGCGCGGCGCTCCGCGTCCTCCTCCCGCGTGGCCTTCTGGGCGCGCTCCGTCGCCGCCGCGCCGTCCAGCATCACCGGGAGCACCCGCTGCCCGATGGAGAAGACGGTGGGCACCACGAACAGGAACAGCGCCGCCCAGACGAGCACCGTCTTTTCGGAGCACTGGCGGAACGACAGCAGCAGGAAGCCCACCAACGCGTAGGTGGTGAGGATGTCGCCCAGCCAGATGGCGAACATGTGGACCAGCCCGATGCCCAACAGCACGAGCAGGCGGCGCCGGTACACCGGCACGATGGAGGTGCCCCGCCCCTCGGCGCGCGTCATCTGCAGCGCGAAGCCCAGGCCGAAGAGGAGGGTGAAGAGGGTGACGAACTTCTGCTCGATGAGCAGCGCGAAGAGCGAATTGACCGTGAGCTCCAGCGGCGACGCGGCCAGCGCCAGGGCCTGCTCTTTCGGCAGGAACAGCCGACCGTTGAACCAGTTCAGGCTGTTGGAGATGAAGACGCCCAGGAGCGCGAAGCCGCGCAGGGCGTCCAGGGCGTGGACGCGCTGCGCGCTTTCAATGGGACCGGCGGAAGGGGACTCGGACATGCCGGGCACTACATGCCGGCGCCCTCGGCAGCGTCAAATCACGCGCCCGCCCTGATACAGCGATACATCTCAGTGCGCCGCGCGCGCCTCACCGGCGGGGGCCAGGCGCATGGGCTGGAGGCGGCCGTAGGTGAGCGAGCGCCACAGCCACTCCACCGGCCCGAAGCGGAAGCGCGCCAGCCACCAGTGGCTGAAGGCGACCTGCGCCGCGAAGACGCCCAGGCACAGGAGCACCGTGCGCGACGGCGGCGTGTGGCCCACCAGCCCCAGGCCCCAGCCGTCATACAGCGCGATGCTGATCACCGACTGCGTGAGGTAGAGCGTCAGCGCCATGCGGCCCGCGGGCGTGAGCACGCCCAGCACCTTGCGCCAGCGCTCCTTCTGGAAGAGCAGCGCGAAGGCCGCCGCGTACCCGCAGCCCATGAACAGGTAGCCCACCTCCCGCAGGGTGCGCATGCCCACCATCCACGGCGGCTGGCTGGTCTGTCCCCAGGGGCCGCCGGGGGTGCCCCGGCTCCTGAGATAGAGCACCAACGACACGGTGGCGACGGCGCTGCCCACGCCCAGCCCCCAGGCCATCACCCGCACGAGCAGCTTGCGGTGGCGCTCCACGTCCTCCAGCAGCTTCATGCGTCCGGTCCACAGGCCCAGCAGGAAGCGGCCCAGGATGATGCACAGCCAGATGGGACGCCCCGGGTTGGGCAGGTTCTGCCAGGCGAAGAGGGCGTTGGCCTTCTGCGACGTCAGCACGGACTCGCTGGACAGGCCGGTGAGGAACGCCGTGCGGTGCGCGGCCTCCAGGTCGCGCGTGGCCTTGGCGGCGGCTTCCGCGGCCTCCTTGCCGTGCAGCAGCTCCGGGCCAAAGCGCTGCGCGATGGACAGCGTGAGCGGCAGGACGACGAAGAGCACCGCCACCCAGGTGAGCACCGTCCTGTCCGAGCGCTGGCGGAACAACAGCAGGACGAAGCCCACCAGCGCGTAGGTGCTGAGGATGTCACCCACCCAGAGGGCGAACATGTGCACCAGGCCGATGCCCAACAGCACGAGCAGGCGGCGCCGGTACACCGGCACGATGGAGGTGCCACGCCCTTCCGCGCGCGTCATCTGCAGCGCGAAGCCCATTCCGAAGAGGAGGGAGAAGAGGGTGACGAACTTCTGGTCCACGAAGAAGGCGTAGAGCTGGCGGACCACCGCTTCCAGCATGGGCGCGGCCAGCGCCTGTGCCTGTTCGTTCGGCAGCAGCGTCCGGCCGCTGAACCAGCTCAGGCTGTTGGAGACGAAGACGCCCAGGAGCGCGAAGCCGCGCAGGGCGTCCAGCAGGTGCACGCGCTCGGAGAGCTCGACGGGTCCAGCGGAAGAGGGCTCGGGCATGGCGTGAAATTACACGCCCGCGTCCAGCGGTGCGTTACGGCTGCGGGGAGGGTGTCCGCGGACCGGGAAGGACTTCACGCAGGCAGCGCTCCAGGCCGCCCCGGTGACGCCATTGCATGGGGTAGCCCAGGGAGACCTCCTCGAAGCGCACGCCGTCGCGCCACAGCGTGGCCGGCATGTGCAGGTGCCCCGTCACCACCACCTCCGCGCGGTAGCGCGTGTGCCAGTCCTCGGTGAGGCGCGTGCCGCACCAGATGGAGAAGCGCGGGATGCGCGGCAGCCGCACATGCTCGTAGCGCAGTGGGTAGTGGTTGATGAGGATGGTGGAGCACTCCGGCGGCAGCCGCTCCAGCCGCGCGCGGGTGCGCTCCACGCGCGCGTGGCACCAGGCCTGACGGGTGGGGTAGGGCTCCGGATGCAGGAGCACCTCGTCCGTGCACATCAGGTCGTCCTCCCAGGCCCACTCCAGCGCCTTGTCCGCGGGCACGGTGTCCGGGCGGAAGGTGTAGTCGTAGCCCAGGAACATGGGGACGATGACGCGGGGCGGGCCCTCGCCGGGCCAGCGCGGATACGGGTCCTCCGGCGTGAGCGCGCCGAAGCGGTGGCACAGGTCCACCATGCGCAGGTAGCGCGCCTCGCCCTTCAGCGGAGGCTGTTCGGAGGGCATGGTCCACAGCTCGTGGTTGCCTGGCACCCAGACGACCTGGCGGAAGCGCGCGGTGAGCGTGCGCAGCATCAGCTCCATGTCCGCGAGCGTCTCGCCGACGTCGCCGCCGACAATGAGCCAGTCGTCCGGACGTGGCGCGAGTGCCGCCAGCGCCTCGTGGTTCTCCTTGTGCCGCAGGTGCAGGTCGCTGATGGCGTAGAGCTTCATGGCGTGCGTGGGGGAGTCCCTACCTTAACGCTCCCCGCCGCGCACGCCATGGGAACGCCCGGCCGTCAGCTCAAGGAGGTCAGGAGCGCCAGCACCTGCTGCGGCGGCGCGGCGCGGTCCATCCAGGTGATGCCCTCCTCCCGCAGCCCGCGAGACGGGGGATGCGTGGTGTGCAGCGCGCACGCGGCGCGAGGATGCTGGGCGCGCACGCACGTGAGCAGGCACAGCCCGTCACCATCCGGCAGGCCGTAGCCGCACACCACCACGGACGGCGCCGCTTCCCCCATCAGCCGCTCCGCTTCGCGCACGCCCAGGGCGAAGCGCTTGTCTCCGGGCAGGTACCTGGAGAGCCGCCGCAGCGCGGCCAGCGCACGCGGATCCGCGTCCACGAAGAGGAAGCTGGGTGGGCTGGAGGACTCTCGCATGAAGGCAATGGGTGGTGCGGACGGGCTAGACGCAAGAGGTTGTGTCGCGAAAAGCCTACCCCGGAAGTTCTTGGAAGCCAACCTCTCAAGTCATATCGACATGGGCGAACCCGGTAGGTTAACGACCCCATGGAAAAGACCCTCGCATCCCGGCTCGGAGGCGCGGCCCGCGTCGCCCGCACCCGCCTGAACCTGACCCAGGCGGACGTGGCGGAGCGCATCGGCATCGCCAGTGAGGTCTACGGGCGCCTGGAGCGCGGCCACATGCTGCCCAGCATCCAGACCTTCCGCCGGTTGTGCGTGGTGCTGTCCATCTCCGCGGACGAGGCGCTGGGGCTGAAGCCGTCGCAGGACGTGAAGTGGGCCGCGGAGCCTCCGTCCGACTACGGCGAGTCCGCGGAGCTGCGCCGGCTCCTGCGTCGCGCGAAGCAACTGGACCGGGGCTCCGTCCGCATCCTCAGCGTGCTGGCCTCACAGTTCAAACCGCGGAGCTGAGGGCGCTCCGGCGCTCATCCGGCCTTCGCCGCGCCGTCCCATCGCGCGAGCCGTTCCCTCAGTTTCCGGACGGAGGGAAAGCCGTTGAAGAGCACCACCTGCGGGTGATCTTCCAGCACCTGCCGCTCCGCCGACTCCTTCGCCAGCGCGCGGTCCACGCCCAGGAGCAGCCCCGCGTCCGGACGCGCGCGCAGCTCCGCCAGCCGGCGTGACAGCGGCGCCGCGTGCCACGGGTGGAACAGCTCCAGCGCGACCTCCTGGCCCGACTTCCGGTGGCGGAAGGTGAGGTCCGGCACGCACAGTCCAGCGGCGCCGGTGTGGCGGGGCAGGGGCGTCAGGTCCAGCGCCCAGGCCTCATCCTCGAAGTCTTCCGCCAGCGCGGCCACCTCCGGAGGCACGTGCCCCAGCGCGGCGGGCAGCGGGGATACCAACGGATCCTCATGGGAGAGCTGGAGCGTGGACCGCTTGCGCGCGTCCTCCAGCACCGCGGAGAGCTCCCAGCGCTCCAGGATGGGGACCACGGAGAGGAAGCTCGCGAGCTGCAGGCCGTACTTCTTCTGCAGGGACAGCATGGCGCCAGGGCCCTCCACCTCCAGGGCCCAGTCCTCGCCGTCGCGCCGCACCTCCGCCACCAGCCGGCAGAACTTCAACCAGCGCAACAGCTTGCGCACGCGCAGCAGCTCCGGAGACCGCGCGCGCAGGGTGAGGCGCCGGGCGTTGAGCAGCGGCCCCTGCGCGAGCGCCAGGTTGTAGCGGTCCAGGAGTCCCTGCGGAGTGAGCGCTTCGCCGTCCCAACCGAGCAGCTTCCGGTTGCCGGGCAGGTCCGAGTAGAGCGCCTCGCGCGTGTCCGCCAGCGGCGCGCCCAGGGCCTCCGTGAGGCGCGCTTCGTAGGCCTCCAGCGTGGTGTCCGGCGGAAGGGTCCGCAGCACCTTCGTGCCCACGAGCAGCGTGCGCCAGCGCGCCTCCGTGGCGCCTTCGCCGGCCTCGTCGAAGATGAGCCGGTCGAGGAGCAGCTTCACCAGCCCGCGCGCGACCTTGGGGCGGCTGAACGCTCCGGCCTTGAGGCTGAAGGCCTCCTCTACATCGTCGCGGCTCTGGCCCCGGAAGGACTCCGCGTCCGCGAGCAGCTCCTTCGCGAGCGCCTGGAGGGACGGGTCGTGGGTCTTCACGAAGGAGGGGCGCAGGATGCCTTCGCGCACGCGCGAGGCGAGCAGCTCACGCGTCAGCATCTGGCGATCCCTCCGGCTCCTGGTAGGCGCGGTGTTGCCGGCGTCTTTCGCTGATGCCGCTCTCCGCGGTCTGCGCGGAGCACACTTCGTACAAGAGGGCGCGCTTGCCGGGGCGTTTTCGCAAGATGCGGCCCAGGCGTTGGACGTGTTCGCGCACGCTGCCGCTGCCACTGAGCACCACGCCCACGCGAGCGTCCGGCACGTCCACGCCTTCGTTGAGGACCCGTGAGGTAAGCAGCACCGGCAGCTCCGCGCTGGCGAACGCGGCCAGCAGCGCCTTGCGCTCCGGCAGCGGCGTGTGGTGCGTGAGCGCGGGCAGGAGCAGCTTGCGCGCCAGCGTGTAGACCGTCTCGTTGTCGTCGGTGAAGACGATGGCGCGGTCCTCGCGGTGCTCCAGCAATATCTTCCAGAGCGCGTCCAGCTTGCCGCTGGAGGTGAGCGCGATGCGGCGCTGCTCCCGGTAGCCCCGGTACGCCGCGCGCCCCTCGTCGCTCCGCTGACTCTGCGCCAGGAAGCGCGCCCAACCCTCAGGTGACGCGAGCGGCACGCCCAGCTTGCGCACGAACGTGATGTAGCGGCCTCGCGCCTCGTCGTAGCGCGCCTTCTCGTCGGGCGTGAGCGGCACCTCGATGCGGCGGACCTCGTAGGGCGCCAGGTACTGGCCCTGGAGTTCGTCGATGCCAGTGCGGTGCACCAGCGGGCCCAGGAGCTCCTCGCACACGCGCTCGCCGCCGTCCGCGCGCTCCAGCGTCGCGGTGAGTCCCAGCCGGTAGGGCGCGAGCGTCCCCTCCGCGATGAAGCGGTAGCTGGGCGCGGGCAGGTGGTGGCACTCGTCGCAGATGAGCAGTCCGAAGCGGTTGCCCGTGAACTCCATCTGCATCGCCGCGGAGTCGTACGTCGTCACCGTGAGCGTCTGCCGGTCGTTGACGCCGCCGCCCACCATGCCCACCGGGGTGGCGAAGTGCTTCGCCAGCACGCCCTGCCACTGCGCCATCAGGTCCAACGTGGGCACCACCACCAGCGTGGGACGCTTCACCCACGCGATGGCCAGCACCGCCAGCAGCGTCTTGCCCGCGCCGGTGGGCAGCTCCACCAGCCCCCGGCCTCCGGCGCGCGTCCAGGCGTCCAGCGCCGCGCGCTGATGCGGAAACGGCTCGATGGGCACCGCGAGGGGCAGCTCCGCCGGCTCGAAGCGCTTCGCGCGGTCCTCGTAGGGCAGCCCGCATTCGCGCAGGCGCAGGACGACGTCGCGGTAGTGCCGCGCGGGCGCGCGGAAGACGCCCGTGCGCGCGTCCTTCTGGAAGAGCGCGTGCAGACGCTCGTCGTCGGGCAGCGTCGGGGCCACCAGCGTGCCGCTGTCGTAGTGCAGCTCGGTGAGGGGGGAGGGCAGGGGCTCGATGGCGGACGCTCGGGACTCTGGGGGAACCGACGTGGGGGGAGACTCGCGCGGGATGGGAAGTAGCGGGTTGGGAGGCGCGCCGCCACTCTGGCCCGCATGGCCGGAAGAAGCCACGGGCGCGGACGATTGGCTGCCTGGCGGCACGGCGTGCCATCTGGACGCGGGGCGGATTGCTTTGAGGGGGGCTCGGGCGTTACCTGCTCCACCCATGCCCTGGATCCGCCCTGCCATTGGTTGTCCTGTACCGCCCTCGGGTGGGAGTTCCGCATCCTTCCAGGCGTTGGCCCGCTGATGCGGATCCTCGTCGTCAGCCCGCATGCGGCGTCCCGTGCGCTGCTCAGCCGCTTCCTGGACTCGGAGCCGGACGTGGAGGTGTCCGCCACGGGCGAGCCCGATGACGCCTTCGCCTCCATCGCGGAGCACACGCCCGCGCTGGTGGTGGTGGACCTGCGCCGTCCGGACGAGGACCACCCGCTGTTCCTGGGGCTCTTGCGCAAGCGGCACCCGTCGCTGCCGGTCATCTCGCTGGTGCCCGGCCGGCTGCGCATCTTCGACGGCCGCTCCGAGCGCGTGCGCGAAGCCCACGGCGACACCGCGGAGGCGCTGCACCACCTGATGGGGTCGGTGCTCCAGGCCACGCGAGACCTGCTGGCCCAGCACCTGCTGCGGATGTTGCGCCCGCCGGTGGGGCGGGCCTGAGCCACCGCTCGACTACAGGCGCAGCCGGTAGCCCAGGGCGGCGAGCACCGCGCCCGCGTTCACGTCGCCGGTGGTGAGGAAGTCCACTGGAGCGAAGTGGAATTTCGCCTCCAGGAAGGCGCCGCCCGGACCCAGCGGCAGCTCCGCGCCCGCGAGCGCCTGGAAGCCCAGCCCGCCGCCGCTCTCCGACGTGGTGCTGTCGAACGACTCCACCGTCGCGCGGTGCAGGTACAGGCCAGGGCCCGCGCCCACGTAGGGCGTGAGCGGACCGAGCGCGCGGGGGAAGCGGAACACGGCGGACAGCTGGATGGCCACCTCGCGCTCGGCGAGCGTGTACGGCGCTTCGATGGGCTGGCCCAGGTTGTCCAGTTGGGGCCCGCGCAGCGTCCCGGTCGTGGAGGGCCGGTGGTAGTTCACCTCCAGCACCAGCGCGAGGCGCCGCTGGAGGAGGGGCGTGAGGTAGCCCACCTCGCCGCCCAGGAAGAGGTCGCCGCCGAGCGACGTGACGGGCTTGATGAAGCCCACCTTGGGCGCGATGAAGAGGGGGCCCCCGTTGTCCTTCTTGGAGGAGGGGGCGGCGGCCAGCGCCGCGGCCGCGAGCAGGGCGAGGGCGTTCATGGGGACACGGTGAAGCCGGAGGACGCGGGGAGGGTTCCGAAGGCACCGCTGGGGTCCGCGACGATGAACCCGTAGGTGCCGGGCACGATGCCGCCGGGACACGAGGGGTCCGTGACGGGCCGCGAGTCGAAGCCCGAGCAATTCGGCACGGTGGCCCGGAGCTGCGACGAGGAGACGAAGGTCACGTCGTACAGCGGGATGTTCACCGTCTGGCCGGGGTCCGTCTTCACGGGCGCGACGAGGTACACGTCGTGGGTGCCGGTCGTGAAGGGCTTCGAGGTGCCGGACGCGGTGTTGGTGAGGGTGATGACCGTGTCGCTCTTCGCGGGGCCGCTCGCGGGCGACACGGAGAGGGCGCCCAGCCTCGGATAGGTGATGGTGAGCGCCTGGGGACGCGTGACGGAGCAGCCCTCGGGGTTGGTGAGGGTGAGCGCGTAGGTGCCTTCCGGTGTCGCGGGAGGCACTTCGGTTTCGATGCGCGTGTCGGAGACGATGGTGAGGGTGAAGAGGGGCTGATCCTCTTCGCCCTGGCGCTGAAGGACGATGAGCGGCAGCGCGTCCGAGCGGAAGCCGCTGCCTTCGATGACGAGGGGGCTGGCGGCGTTGTAGCGGAAGCCGGCGGGCGCGGTGAGGTTGGTGATTTCCGGCGGCGGCACGACGCGCAGGGCGTCCTCGAGCTCGGAGGTGCCGCCGAGGGGGTTCGTCACGGAGACCGAATAGGCGCCGGGCGGGAGCGTGTTCGACGGCGTGCTGTCGCGGGTGGGCAGGTCCATCCGCATGAGCTCGGTGCGCGCGAAGAAGAGGTGGTCCGCGGGGAGCGTGTAGTCGGTCGGGCCGCTCAGCGAGACCAGGGGCAGCTCCACGGATGGCGTGTCGGTGAGCGCGTCGCGAGGCACGGGGATGAAGCGGCTGCCGATGAGCTCCAGGCGCCATCCCGCCGTGCCGCCACCGGCGTTGCAGACGCGCGCGGGGGTGATGAGCCGCTGCCGCGGATTGATGAGGCCCTCGAGCTTCGGGGTGGTGCCTTCGGTCGATTCGGAGCAGGCGACCAGGCTGAGCAGTGCGGCGGCGACCGGAAGGCGCACGGGTTCCTCCATCATCCCGTCAACAAGGCTGTCACACGTTAGGCCGGGGCCCCGGAGGGTCAGGAGTTTTTTCCGGCTCCGAGCCCACAGCCCGGCTCGTCCTGCGGGGTCGGTTGACGCAAAGGACTGATATCTCAGGGGAATATCTCGCGAAGGAGCGTCGGCACGGCGAATGCTTAGGCACCCCGGCAGCAGGGACGGGCAGCACGGCGGGGGGGACGGAGTCGGTGGGGGGGAAGCCGCACTGCTTCAGGGGGAACAGGGCGGGACGGGGCAGGACGCAGGACGGGGCAGGGCGGGTCGGGGCAGCAAGGGAAGCACGGGGCAGGACGGGCGGGTCGGGGCAGCACGCAGGGCGGGGTAGGGCGGGACGGGGCAGCACGCAGGACGGGGTAGGGCGGGTCGGTGCAGCAAGGGCAGGACGGGGTAGGGCGGGTCGGGGCAGCAAAGGCAGGACGGGGCAGGACGGGCGGGTCGGGGCAGCAAAGGCAGGACGGGGTAGGGCGGGTCGGGGCAGCAAAGGCAGGACGGGGTTGGGCGGGTCGGGGCAGCAAAGGCAGCACGGGGCAGGACGGGCGGGTCGGGGCAGCAAAGGCAGGACGGGGTTGGGCGGGTCGGGGCTGCAAATGCAGCACGGGGCAGGACGGGCGGGTCGGGGCAGCAAGGGCAGGACGAGGCAGGACGGGCGGGACGGGGCAGCAAGGGCAGGACGGGGTAGGGCGGGTCGGGGCAGCAAAGGCAGCACGGGGCAGGACGGGCGGGACGGGGCAGCACGCAGCACAAGCAGCACGGCGGATCAGGGCAGTGCGCATCACCTCTCATCGCGCGGCACCGTGGGGCAGCACGCGGCGCGGTCGAGCAAGGCAGCAGGCAGGTCGCAGGACGGGGCTGGGCGGCGGGACGGAGCAGTGCGCAGTTTGGGGGAGTCCGGCAAAGGCGGTCGTGGTCGCCGGACGGGAGAAGTGAAGAGCCGTGAATCAAGACGTGACGGCGCGAGAGCTTCGCGATCCAGCCGGCGGCGGCATCGAGGCGACGCGACAGTCAGCACCGGGCGTGTGGCGGGAGTGGAGTGGCGGGTCGGGGGGAGCAACACGCAGCCGGGTCTCGGAGAGCACGTACTCCCGTGATCCGGCGTACCTCGCAAATCTCATCGCGCGTGGCCGCGATGTCTGGAACGGGGAGAATCCTCATGGGAGCGGTGTCCATCGTCACCGCGGCGGTAGTGGTCCTGGCGGCTCACACGGCCGTGGCCCAATCAAAACCGCAGGTGCAATCACCCCAGGTGCAGGCACCGCAGATGGAAGGCCGTCGGCGGATCAGCAATGATCCGGAGCGGCTGGCACCCTTCGGTCTGATGCTCGACGCGGGCATGCCCGAAGGCGCGGGACTCTCCGGTGTCCTCCGGCCTTCGCCGTACCTGCGAATCCACCTCGGCGGAGCGCACAACGGTCTGCGAGGCGCCTTGCGCGCGGGACTCACGCTGCTCCCGCTGAAGAGCAAGGTCTCTCCCTCGTTCTCATGGGAGTTCGGACACGCGCAGGCCGCGAGCACGCAGACGCTGAACCGGAGGCTCGCGGACCGCACGCAGCTGCCCGCCTCCTCCATGGAGCGCGTGGGTTACACGTACATCAGTACGCACGTGGGCCTGGAGTTCAACGCCACCCGGCGCCTCAGCTTCTTCGTGCGCGGCGGCATGAGCTTCATGGAGATGGACGTCCCCAGCCTCCAGAAGCTGGACGAGCCCTTCCGCGACGCGCTGTCTCCCGTGGAGACGCAGTCGTGGATGATGCGCAAGGTGCAGCCGTCCGGAAAACTCGGCCTCACCTTCTTCTTCGGCTGATCAGCTGGCGAGCACCCGCTCGAAGAACGTGAGCGCCTGCGCCTCCGCCCAGAAGTACGGACGGTGCACGCGGCCCGCGACGAAGCCCACATGGCCACCCTGCTCGGTCAGCACCACGCTGAGGAACGGGTTGTCCCGCGCCGAGGGCGGAATCACCGGCGCCTCCAGCATCGGATCATCCGCGGAGCTCAGCAGCAGCGTGGGCCGGCGGATGTCCGCGAGCCTGGGCCCCGACGAAGCCTCCCGGTAGTAGTGCTCCGCGTCCCGGAAGCCATGCAGCGGCCCGGTGACCACGTCGTCATAGCCCCGGATGGTGCGCGCCGCTTCCATGCGCGTCCCGTCGAACGCGCCCGGGAACCGCTGCAACTTCGCGCGGGCCTTGCTCTTGAGCGTGCGCAGGAACCGCTCGCGGTAGAGCCAGTGGTAGCCGCTGCCGCCATCCAGCTTCCGGCAGCACGCGTCCAGGTCGTACGGCGCGCTGATGGACGTGGCGGCCACCACCGGCGCCTGGTCTCCCGTCTCCTCCAGCAGCCGGCACAGCACGTTGGCGCCCAGCGAGAATCCCACCGCGAGCATCGGTCCGGTGATGCGCTCGCGCACGTCCGCCATCACCAGCAGCGTGTCCGCCGTGTCTCCGGAGTGGTACGCCCGGGCCAGCCGGTTCGGCTCCCCGCTGCACGAGCGGAAGTTGATCGCCGTGGCGCCCCAGCCGCGTTTCGCCGCGCCCCGCAGCACCTCCGTGACGTAGCCCGCCTGCGAGGACCCCTCCAGGCCGTGCAGCACCACCACGTGCGGCGCGCCCTTCGGCCCGTCGAAGGTGTCCAGGTCGACGAAGTCCCCGTCCGGCAAATCCCTCCGCTCCCGCCGCAGGGGCGGCACGCGGGTGGGACGCACGAGCGACGCGTAGATGGTCTGCGCGTGCGCGCCACGAACGCCCGGCGCGGGAATGAACGGCTCGGTGGGTTGGAAGTTCACTTCCGCTCCCTGAGGGCGCGCGCCATCCGCATGGAGGCACAGCCCGACTTGCGCACGGACTCCGCCTCCGCGGTGAGCTGGAACAGCGCCAGGTAGTTGTTCACGCGTTCTTCCAACGTGGGGGCCTCGATGCGGCGGCACACCTCGTCCGCCGCGTAGTCCCGGCACACCTGGGGCCTCCGCTCGTACACGGTGCACAGGTTGTCCGCGCCCAGGTGCGGGCACCGCAGCCCCAACGGCTTGTCCAGCGCGGCGATGTCCGGCGCCACGCAGCAGGCGCCACAGCAGGTGCACTCCATGAAGCTCCTCGACGGTGTTTCTTCAGCGGCGGACGGCCTGCTCCACCTTGCCCAGGTTCGTCACGGTGAGCGTGACACCCTGGCCCTTCTTCCACGCGACGAACTCGTCCTCGCGCGTGGGCTTCACCTCGTGCTGCTTCACGCCGTCGTCGTCGTAGCGCACGAGCACGGTGTAGTCCTCCTCGCGCCGCACCCGCTCGTTCGTCCCGGCGACGAGCTCCGGCCAGCGCGGCGGCCCCTCCGTGCCCTTGAGCTCGCGCGTGTCCACCGGCTTCCACACGTACGTGTCGTAGGCGCACTGCTGCGAGTAGACGGGCTCGTTGCGGTAGCGCGTCTCCGTGTCGCAGTCCTCGTAGGACTCGTTGCAGTACTTCGTCACGTCGTGGCAGACCTCTTCGGCGAAGCCGTTGCCCTTGTCGCGACGGGAGCACTTCTCCTCGGTGCCGCAGGCCACCTTGCGCGTCTTCGTCCGGCACACGCGCTGGGTGCCGTCCGCCACCCGGCGGGTGCCTCGCTGCCGGGACGCGCAGTCGCGGATGTTCGTCACGCCCGCGACCTCGCCCGCGCCGTTCACCGGCATGCGCGGCGAGGTGTTGCTCAGCTCGTCCCGCCAGCCCGTGCGCGTCTCCGGGACGAAGCGCTCCTGCACCAGCGCGCGGCGCCAGTTCGTGGCCACCACCTCGCCCTTGAGCTCATGCTTCATGTTGCCCCAGATGCCCACCGCGCAGGTGCCCAGGCAGCAGGAGCTCAAGATGCCCACCACGATGAGCGCCACCTTGCCGAAGCGGCGGGGCTTGGGCGCGGGCTTCGGTGGCGCCTTGGGGGACAGGTCCGCGAGCGGAGCGGCCTTCGCATCCGAGCCCCGTTCGGCGGAGCACTGCCGGCAGCGCTTGCCGTCGCCCCGGTTGGCCGCGCCGCAGTAGGCGCAGAACCAGTCCTCGCCGGCGCCGGCCATCTCCAGGGCCTGTTCGTCGGCGACACCCTCGCGGGTGGACTTGCCGGAGGCCGCGTCCACGTCACCGAAGTCGAACTCGGACTCCTTGCCGGTGAGCTCCCGCGGGTTGTTGCAGGAGGGGCAGTTCTTGTGACGGGCAGGGATGTTCTTGGCGCCGCAGGACGTGCAGTTCCAGGAGCCCTCGATGATGCGCCTTCTCTCGGCCATGGGGCGCATCCTAGGGGACCTGTCGCCGCCTGACACATCCGGGTTAGGGTCGCCGCCCCTGTTTCCACCTGGCCGGAGGTGGGAAGCCAGACCGCTCTCCTGGAATGGGAGCGCGGAGGTTTCTCATGTCGAGTCGGACGGTGGTGTTGGTTCCGAAGCACCGGATGTTGCGCCGCACTCTTTACGGCTTGCTGTTGGCTGCTCCCTTGCTGCCCGGGGGACTGGCCTGTGGTGGCGAGGAAGTGGGCTTCGTCTGTGAGCCTGACTACTCGGCGCTGAACCTGGGGCCCATCGCCGTGCAGGCCGATGGAGGGTTCCCTCGCCCCTGCGGGCTCTGCCCCCCGCATCCTGACGGTGTTTCCAACTGGGGCTGCTCGACCGCGGGCACGGCGGATGGGGGCGCGGATCTGATCTGCCATTATCAGAGCTGCTTCGGCGACGGCCGCCGCCCGGAGGGCCTGAGGGAAGCCGCCGTGCTGGACTCAGGCAGCGAGCTGGGAGCCCTGTTCGCGAAGGCGGCCTGGTTGGAGGCGGCATCGGTGCCCGCGTTCCTGCGGCTCGCGGAAGAGCTCCAGACGCACGGCGCGCCGGAGGAACTGGTGAAGGCGGCCCGGCGCTCCGCGGGAGACGAGGTCCGCCACACGCGCGCGATGCAGGCGCTCGCGAGGCGTCACGGCGCGGACATGCCGGAGGTGGACCTGCCGCCGTTCGAACCCCGCTCGCTGGAGGAGATGCTGAGGGAGAACGCCGTGGAAGGCTGCGTGCGGGAGACGTTCGGCGCCTTCGTCGCGGGCTGGCAGGGGCGCACCGCCAGGGACCCGGAGGTGCGGAGCACGCTGCGCGCCATCGCCCGGGACGAGCTGCGGCACGCGGAGCTGGCGTGGGCGGTGGATGCCTGGGCGCAGGAGCACTTGAGCGCGGCGCAGCGGGAAGGGCTGCGCCAGTCGCGGCGGGAAGCGCTGCGGATCCTGGGCGAAGAGGTGGACGGCCACCATCCGCCAGAGCCGTTGATCCACGACGCGGGCCTGCCCTCACTAGCGCAGGCCCAGGCCCTGTTCCAAGGGCTCGCCGCCGTGGGCCTTCAGGCCTGATTCACACCCAGAGGGCGCGAGGGAAGGGGACCTCCGGAGCGGGAGGCAGCCCCGGGCGCAGCGGCCGCAACATGGGCAGCGACCCATCCCGCTGCACCCGCACCGCGCCGGGGACGCCGCCGAGCAGTGACGCCGTCGTGGGCTCCTCCCACCACACCACTCGCTTGAGTCCCGCGTGATGCGCCACGCGGCGCGCCTCCGTGAGCAGCACCTCCGCCGCGGAGGCGTCGCGCGCGTCCAGCATCAGCACCACCAGTTCGCCGTAGCGCGCGTTCATCGTCCACAGCGCGGTGGATTCGCCTACCACCGCGCCGCACGTCCGGGGCCGGGGCCGCGCCAGCAGGTCCGCGTAGATGCGCTCCCGCTCCAGGTGCCAGTCCACCTGCGCAGCGCCAGGCCACAGGAAGAAGGGAACGTCCGGCCGGCGCATCCGAGCGAGCGCCCCCGCCACGTCCGTCTCCAAAAGGCCGTCGTCCACGGGCCGTCCTCCCAGCGCATCGGCGGCGTCCAGGTGCCAGTCCCACGCGGGCACGTCCACGTAGCCTGACCGGCGATACAGCGGCGCCCCGACGTCGGAGAACAGGACCACCGAGTGCGGCCGCTGCGCCACTTGCTCCAGCTCCACGGCGACGGCGTCCATCAACCGCGTGGCGTGTCCCCGCCCGCGCAGGTGCTCCTCCGTGTACACGCTGGCGATGGCGTAGCTGTCCCCCTGCGTCAGCTGGCCGTCCGCGCCGCGCAGGAAGCTGTCCGTGTGGAAGGTCTCGCATGACGCCAGCACCCGGCCGTCATCCGCCAGCCACAGCCACGTGTTCATGCCCTCGCGGCTCCACGGGTGCGCGCGCAGCCGCGCTTCACGCTCCTGGTACTGCGGCACGCTCAGGGGTGAACCCCACGCGGCATGGGTGACGGCGTCGCGCTGCGCCTTCTGCGCGTCGGTGGCGAGGACGAGTGACATGGTGCCGGGCACGCTAGCCACGCGCCCCGCCCGCGCGCGAGCACTACAGCGTCGTGGTGTACGGGAACCGGAAATGCAGCTGCAGGTACGCCTGCCCCACGTGGAAGATGCCGTCCCCCAGCGAGTCCGGCAGTCCCAACCCGCCCAGCTCCTGCGGCACGTAGAACGTGGACTCCCAGCCCACGCTGACGAGGAAGCTCTTCGCCAGCTGGAACTCCAGGTCCGCGCCCAGGCTCGCTCCGGGCCGCAGGAAGTGCGTGTCCGGCAGCGTGTCGGAGAAGATGTACGCGTACGTCAACACCAGCCCCACGCCCAGCTTGAAGCGCACCGGACTGGACGACAGCGGCACTCCCAACCCGAGCGGCTTGAACGTCACGCCGTACATCCCCGTGTCGCGGTACTTGGGCGAGATGATGAACGAGTCCGGGATGAAGATGGACGGCGAGATGCGAATCTCATCCATCTGCTTCGCCTGCTTCCGGTAGCGCGCCGGGATGGCGCGCTGGTTCTTGCGCAGCCATTCCTTGTCCAGCACCGCGTCCACCGACAGCTTCAGCCCCGTGTGCAGCAGTTGGTCGTCCGCGATGGGGCCGGAGAACACGAACACCGCCGGCCCCACACCCACGTCCACCGGAACGGTGACCTTCTGCGCCGCCAGGGAGACGGCGGGCCACAGCGACAGCGCGAACAGCAACGGGAGCAGGGTGGGCCTCAAGGCGGGTCCTCACGTACCGGGTCCAGGGGCGACCCGCGTTTCGAACCTAGAAGGCTAGGACGCTCCGTGTCCCGCATGCGCTAAGAAGTTCGCGCCGGAATGGGAGCCGGCCCCTTCACGCTCCCTTGCAGGTCCGCTGCCGCACCTGCCTCATCCCAAGGAACCCAGATGCTCCCCGTTGCGCTGCTGCTCGCCTCGTCGCTGCAATCCCAGACGCCGGCGCCCGCCCCTCGTCCCGCCGCCCCGCCGCCTCCGACTGCCGCTCGCGCTCCGGCGCCGCCCGCGCCCCCGCCGCCCGCCATGCCCGCGGACGCTCCCGCAGCCGAGCGCGCCGCCGCCGCCGCGGAGCGCGCCGCCCTAGCCGCGGAGCGCGCCGCCGAGGCCAGTGCCCGGCTCGCGGAGGCCATCGAGCGTCTGGCTGAAGTCACCGCGCGCGGGCCCATCGCCCCGCCGCCCCCCGCCCCCGCCCCCGAGGCCGCCGTCGCCGCCGTCCCCGTGAAGCCCAGCGTCTGGGACGTCAGCGTGGGCCTGAGCCTCATCTCCCTCACGGGCAACGCGTCCACGCTGACGGTGAGTGGCCTGGCCAGCGCGCTGCGCAAGACGGAGCACTGGATCTACTCCGTGAAGGCCTACGGCGCGTACGGCCGCAGCCGCCCGCCCGAGGTGGAAGGGGAGGTGGAGTCCCTGTCCCAGGTGGTGGCCCTCAACGCCGGCGTCGAGCTGCGCGGGGACCGCCGCTTCACGCAGGAGATCAGCGGCTACCTGCTGGCCGGCGTGGACACGGACCACATCAAGAGCATCGAGGCGCGGCCCTACGGTGAAGGCGGCGCCAGCATCTTCTGGTTCGACACCAAGCGGGACGAGAAGGCCAGCGTGCGCGAGACCGTCCTGCGCACCGACTTCGCCTTCCGCTACGCACGCGAGCTGCGCTTCCAGTACTACCCCAATCGCGTGGACCTGCCGAACGTGGACCTGGGCGGTCCGCGCTTCGGCGCCCTGTTCCGCTACGGCCTCTCCAAGGACATCACCTTCCAGGAAGAGGCGGAGATCCTGGTCAGCGTCATCTCCGACGCGCGCATCCTCTTCAGCAGCCAGACGCAGGTGATGGCGAACCTCACCGACGCGCTGGCCTTGGGCGTGGGCTTCCTCGTGAAGTCCGACAGCGCTCCGCCCCCGGGCAAGGTGTCCACCGACACGGCGCTCTCCTTCAACCTGACCGTCGCCCTGTAGTCCCCCCACGCGGGTACCCAAGCCCGCCAAAAGCGACGCGGCGCCAGGGAAGAATCCCGGGCGCCGCGTTCGTGCTTCAGGGGACCGCGGAAAGCGACGAACTACTCGTGCGTTTCGTGTCCCTGCTTCTGGATCTGCTGGTGGCCACCCGTGCGGCCTTCCGTCGGGTTCGCTCCGATGTCCACCGCCTGCAGGTCGCTGTACTGCGACCCCGGCGGGTTGGCCAGACGGAAGCGGGTGCCCAGGTCCATCAGCGAGAAGCCGATGAGCAGCACCACGAACAGGATGGACACGCCGAACACCAGGCGGTTGGCGCCCTGGTGCTCCGACAGGTGCATGAAGTACAGCGCCACCAGCGTGCCCTTCACGCTGGCGATGATGAGCGCGAGCACCAGACCGAAGTCAGGCAGGTGCATGCGGCCAGTGAACACCGTGACGAGCGTGAGCACCAGCAGCGCAATCCAGATGACCACGTAGCGCCCGGCGCCGTGGTGCGCCTGCATGTTGTGCTCTTCCTGATTCGATTCGTTGGCGATGGCCATGTCGTAACCCTCAGACCAGGTACAGCATCGGGAAGAGGAAGATCCACACCAGGTCGACGAGGTGCCAGTACATGGAGCCCAGCTCGACCTGCGTGTAGTTGTTCGCGTTGAAGTCCCCGACGCGGTACGCGCGCACCGTGGCGAACGCCAGCACCGTCATGCCGATGACGACGTGCAGCGCGTGCAGGGCGGTGGAGGCGAAGTACACCGTGAAGTACAGCGGCGCGCCCGGCAGCTGGATGCCTTCGTAGAAGTAGTAGCGGCCCGGCAGCGTCCCGATGTGGAACTTGTGCTTGTACTCGAAGAACTTGATGACGAGGAAGCCCACCGCCATCAGGAGGGTGAGCACGTTCATGTGCCCCACCATCGCGTTCTTCCCCTCCTTGGCGTAGTGCACCGCCATGGCGGCGGTGAACGAGGAGGTGATGAGCACCACCGTGTTGATGGTGCCCATCGTCAGGTCCAGGCTGCGGCTGGACGCCGCCCACGCTTCCGGGAACAGGAAGCGGTAGGCCGCGTAGCACGCGAACAGACCGGCGAAGAGCAGGATTTCCGTGGCGAGGAACAGCCACATGCCCAGCCGCGCCGCGTGCTTCTGCACCTCCAGCGACGCGAAGTGAGCGGCCAGCTTGGGACCGGGCACCGAGCCCGGCGTCACGTGAGCGCTAGACATCCGACACCTCGCCCTGGGCCTTCTTCGGATCCACGTAGAAGTGCGGCTCCTCGGGATACGTCGGCTGGGGCCCGATGAAGTTGTGCGTGGGCGGAGGGGACTGGGTCAGCCACTCGTAGCCCTTGCTGTGCCACGGGTTGTCCACGCGCTCGCCGTAGATGAGCGCGTAGGTCAGGTACACCGCGATGATGATGAAGCCGAACGCGAGCAGCGACGCACCGGCCGTGGACGCCACGTTCAGCGCCTGGAAGCGCTCCGGGTACTCGTAGTAGCGGCGCGGCATGCCCGCGTTGCCCACGAGGAACTGGGGGATGAACGTCGCGTTGAAGCCCAGGATGATGAGCGCCGCGGAAACCAGGCCCCACCCCTCGTGGTACATCTTCCCGAACATCTTCGGGAACCAGTAGTGGAGCGCGGCCAGGAAGGCCATGATCGTCGCGCCCACCATGATGAAGTGGAAGTGCGCCACGACGAAGTAGGTGTCGTGCCACGCCACGTCCAGCGACACCGTCGCCACCGCGATGCCCGTCATGCCGCCGAACACGGTGAAGAACAGGAAGCCGCAGAAGTAGGCGAACGGGGTGCTGAACTCCACCGCGCCCTTGTAGACGGTGCCCACCCAGTTGAAGACCTTGATGGCCGTGAACACGCCCACCAGCATCGACAGCACGCCGAACACGCCGGCGTTGAAGGTCGACTGGCCGGACACGAACATGTGGTGGCCCCAGGCGAAGAAGCCCACGAACGCGATGCCCACGCTGGAGTACGCCACCGCGCGGTAGCCGAAGATGTTCTTGCGGCTGAACGTGGAGACGACCTCGCTCATCACGCCGAACGCCGGCAGCACCATGATGTACACGGCCGGGTGGCTGTAGAACCAGAACAGGTGCTGGAAGAGCACCGGGTCACCGCCGCGGGCCACGTCGAACATGCCCAGGCTGAACAGGTTCTCCGCCGTCACCAGCAGGAGCAGCAGGCCAATCACCGGCGTCGCCAGCACCTGGATGCAGCTGGTGGCGTAGAGCGCCCACACCATCAGCGGCATCTTGAACCAGGTGATGCCCGGCGCGCGCATGGTGTGCGTGGTGACGATGAAGTTCATGCCCGTGAGGATGGAGCTGAACCCGATGATGAACGCGCCGAACAGCACCGGCGCCACCGTGGTCGTCGTGTGCGCGCTGTACGGCGTGTAGAACGTCCAGCCGGTGTCCAGGCCGCCGTTGAGCATGCCCCAGAGCGCGAAGCCCGCGCCCGCCAGGTACACGTAGAGCGACAGCAGGTTCAGCCGCGGGAACGCCACGTCCTTGGCGCCCAGCATCAGCGGCAGCAGGAAGTTGCCGAAGATGGCCGGGATGGCGGGGATCATGAACAGGAAGATCATGACCACGCCATGCAGCGTGAAGACGCGGTTGTACGTCATCGCGTCCATGATGGTCGGACCGGGCGTGAGCAGCTCGATCCGGATGAGCAGCGCGAAGATGCCGCCCACCAGGAAGAAGAGCAGGATCCACGCCATGTACATGATGCCGATGCGCTTGTGGTCCACCGTCAGCAGCCACGACTTCACCGTGGTGCCGTCCGTCAGGTAGCTCGGGTGGTGGCCGTGGTCGTCGTGCGCCTCATGGCCGGGGACGGCCCCCGGCGCGGCGATGCTACTGGATGGGGTCATAGGCGGGGCCCTCGGAAGCGGTCTCACGCACGTTCGCGGTGCGCAGCGTCTTGATGTACTCGACGATGGCGGCCGACTCGGGGCCCTGCAGCTTGCCCTGGTAGGTCGGCATCACGTTCTGGTAGCCGGCGACGATGTGCGCGCCCGGGTCCATCATCGACTGGGTGATGTAGGCTTCGTCCACGCGGATGCTCTGGCCATCGTCGAGCTTCTCTTCACGCTCGTACATGCCCAGGAAAGTGGGGCCGATGTGCTTGGAGCCGTCCACCGAGTGGCACTTGAGGCAGCCCTGCGTGCCCACCAGCTTCTGGCCCTGCTCGGCCATGCGGGCGACGGGGGGCACCAGCGAGGTGTCCGCCAGCGCGTCCTGCCGGTCCTGCAGGCGGCCACGCTGCTGCTCCTTCAGCCAGTTCTCGTAGTCCTCCGGCGCGAGCACGACGACCTCCGCCAGCATCTTCGAGTGCGACAAGCCGCAGTACTCGGTGCAGAGCACCTGGTACGTGCCGGGCTTCGTCGCCTCGAACCAGGCCTGGGTGTAGCGGCCCGGCAGCGCGTCCATCTTGATGCGGAAGGACGGGACGTAGAAGGAGTGGATGACGTCGCGTGAGGTGATCAGCAGGCGCACCGGGCGGTGAGCCGGCACGTGCAGCACGTTCACGCCGTTGGGGCCCTCCGGATAGGAGAACTTCCACATCCACTGCTTGCCCATGACGTAGACATCCATCGAGTCCTTGGGCGGAGTGGTGAACCAGGTGAAGTCCCGGAACCCGATGGCGAACCACGCCAGGAAGAACACCAGCGGAACGGAGACGAAGAGGAACTCCGTCTTCAGGTCCGGCACCACGTATTCCGTGTGCTGGTGGGCCTCCCGCCGACGGTAGCGGAAGAACATGAAGAGCGCCGCGAGGCCGACGCCCGCGGACATCACCATCGTCGTGCCGACGACGAAGTAGTGCAGGAAGTCGACCCGTTCCGCGAACGTGGACGCGCGCTCCGGGAGGAACAGGAATTGGTTGGCCAGGTCGCTCATGTAGTCGCGCCTTTCTTCAGCTCGCGCCTCCAGAAATAGATCAGCATCGTGGCCAGGGCGCCAAAGACAGCCAGGGAGCCCAGGCGGATGAACCCGAAGATGTAGAAACCGTACCGCCGCGTGGCGGTGTCATACTTGAAACAGGACATGACGATGCGATCGACGCTCGTCCCGACCCGACCGCCCGCTGCTTCCAGCAGCGAAAGCTTCACGTCCTTGCGGTCGAACGACGTGCCGTAGAGGTAGCGGGAGATGCTCCCCTCCGGGGTGAGCACGGTGACCACCGCGGGGTGGGCGTACTGCTTCGTGCTCGGTTCATACGTGTATTTGAAGCCCACGGCATCGGCGAGCTTGTGGATGTTCTCGTCGGTGCCGGTGAGGAAGTGCCACGGAGCCGTCTCCGGCTTGCCCATGGACTGGAGGTACTTGCGCCGCCGCTCGGTGCTCTGCGCCGGGGTGTCCTTGGGGTCGATGCTGACGGTGACGGCCTCGTAGTCCTTGCCCAGCTCCAGGCCCAGCTCGCGCATCACGCGGACCTGCTCGTTGATGACGAGGTTACAGAGCATGGGGCACTCGTAATAGACGAGCGTGAGCAGGGTGGGGCGCGTCTTCGACAGCAGCGTGCCCAGCCGCACCTCTTCCCCGGTGGAGTCCAGGAAGCGGGTCTCCAGGGGGAGCGGATCCCCCAGGTGCTCCTCCACGTCCACGCCCGTCACCGGCGGGGGCAGGTCTGAGTCCGCCTCCACGATGGCGCGGGGCGTCTTGCCTCCACCCGGCAGGGCGAACGCGGGCGTGGCGCTGGTGAGTACCAGCGCGAGCGCCGCGAGGAGCCCGGCGGCGCGGGCGGAGGAGAGCGGAAGAAGGGACGGCATGGTGGGGGACGGCTCGGGGGCAGGAGGAGCGGGTGGGAGCCTACTTCTTCGGGGCCGGAGCCGGGGGCGCCGTGTGCGGCGCGGGCTCGGGGGCCGGGGCCGGCGTGGGGGCCGGAGCCGGCTCGCGGGCCTTCTGGGCCTCGGTCGTGATGACCTGGTCCATGGCCTGCCCCAGCGACTTGTGGGCGGTGACGCCCGGCTGGTCACCCCAGCCGTTCTTCAGCGCCTGGTGCTGGCCGCCAAGCTTCTCCGCCGCGCGCCAGTCCTGTTCGAACAGGCGCTGGTTCACGATGCCAATCTCGTACTGGCCCACCGCGGCGGGGCGGGGGGGAGGACCGTCCGGCTGGGCATCCTGCATGGTGACGACCTGGATGCGCCAGGCCCACACCGCGCCCACGAAGAAGAGGATCATGGCGCCCACACCGACGCCGATGATCTTCCCCATGACCAGATGGTCTTCCTCGGCGGCGACGCCATGCGCGCCGACGATGACCCGCGATTCGACTTCGGACTGGGTCTTCTTCATGGCTGCACGTACCTCAGGGACTCCGCGATGTAGGGGTCCTTCACCGGGAACGTGTACTTGTTGCGCGCCCGGTACAGGGCGTAACCCACCGAGACTCCGCCCACGCCCACGAAGGCCGTGATGAGCGTCCAGTGGAACGTCGGACCGGCCTCACCGGAGAACGCCGGCCAGATGAGCCAATACAGGTCCACGGCGTGCATGAGAAGCATGTAGACGGCGGCGATGGCCAGGGTCCCGGTCTTCTCCTTCAGCTTGCGTGACAGCAGCGTGAAGAACGGCAGCACGAAGTGGCCGAAGAAGATGACCAGGGAGACGCCGCGCCACGGGCCGTACATGCGCAGGCCGTACCAGGGGGCCTCTTCCGGGATGTTGGCGATCCACACCAGCAGGAACTGGGAGAAGCCGATGTAGGCCCAGAACGCCGTGAAGGCGAAGATGAGCTTGCCCAGGTTGTGGTAGTGCGGCGTCTTCACCAGGCTGCCGTACAGGTCCTTGCCCTGGGCCCGGATCGTGGCCAGCGTGAGGACGCAGAAGGCGGCCAGGAAGCTGCCGGCGAAGTAGTAGACGCCGAAGATGGTGGACTGCCACAGCGGGGTGAGGCTCATCAGCCAGTCGAAGGACGCGAAGGTGATGGTCAGCGCCAGGAAGGGCAGGGCGCCCGGGGAGAAGCGGCGCTGCTTGACGGTGAGCTCCAGCCCGCCCACCTCGTCCTGCTGGGTGCTCCATCCGTACAGCCGCTGGGAGACGAAGATCCACACCGCGAAGTAGATGACCTGGCGGACGGCGAAGAAGGTCCCGTTCAGGTAGTGGGCCTTCTTATGCGACAGGTGCTCCACCTCGATGCCGTGGATATGGGCGGCCAGCGGCGAGCCATCCACCCAGGGGTACATGTGCTTCATCATGGGGATGAAGGCGAGGATGAGCACCGCGAAGACGGGCACCGCGATGGACATCGTCTCCATGGCGCGGCGCAGGACGATGGGCCACTTCGCCTTCGCCGTGTGGAAGATGGCCAGCATGATGAGGGCGGACACGCTGATGCCGACCCAGTAGGTGAAGCCCAAGAGGTAGCTGAAGCTGGTCGCCTCGGGGTTCATGAAGAAGCCCACGGCGGTGAGCACGAGGCCCACCACGCCCAGGCCGAACGCGGGCACCATCAGCTTGGGCGTGCCGGTGTAGCGCTCCATGGCAGTCATCGGTTCTCCTGCGGGACGGGCTGCGTCCCGGCGGTGCTGCGAGCGGCCTGCAGCGCGCGCACATAGGCGACGACGGCCCAGCGCTCACGCGTGTCGAGCTCACCCGAGAAGGACGGCATGACGCCGTAGCCCTCGTTGATGGCGGTGTAGAAGTGGCCGGCCGGCTTGTCCGCGAGCTCCAGCAGGGACGGCGGCAGGCGCAGCGCCATGTTCTCCGCGACGACGCTGTTGCCGTCGCCGAGCACGCCATGGCACTGCGAGCAGACGATGTTGTACTTCTTCTGGCCAAGCTCCAGCAGGTGCTTGTCCACCGGCAGCGGGATGGCGTTCACGGCCACGCCGTTGGCGCGGCCCGTGGAGATGCCCGGGTTGCCCACCGGCCGCTCGCGCGGGACGGTGCCGGCGGGGGGCACGCGCATGGCGCGCCCGTCCGGCCAGAACTCGGACGTCTCGTAGTACTCGTACTTGGCCTGGTGCTCCATGCGCTGGAGGAACTCAGAGCTGACATTGCAGCCCGTGAGCGCGGCGAGCCCGGCGGCGGGGATGAGCCACCTCATTCGTTCTCTCCCGACACGACGGTCACGTGGGTCGCGCCCAGGGCCGTCAGCTGGTTCTTGACGTCCGCGGCGTCCGTCCCCGTGGGGTGCGGGATGCTCAGCCAGAAGCCGTGCGTGGACGCGCTGCGGAACTCTTCCGACTCGAAGGCCGGGTGGTAGGGCTGCGGCAACTTACTCAGGCCGAGCAGGCCGAAGAAGATGCCGAAAGCGGCGAACAGCACGCTCAACTCGAACGTGATGGGCACCCAGGCCGGGAGGCTCAGCAGCGGACGGCCGCCGACGTTGAGCGGGTAGTCGACGGTGTTCATCCACGTCTGCATCGTGAGGGCGGTCACCATGCCGGTGAGGCCGCCGCCCAGGGCGATGAAGGGCATGCGAGAGGGCGGCAGACCGAGGGCCTCCGACCCGCCGTGCAGCGGGTACGGGGAGTAGGTGTCCATCCCCTGGAAGCCCTTCTCGCGCATCTGCTGCGTGGCGGAGACGAGGGCTTCCGGGGTGGCGAACTCGGCCATCACCCAGGAATCAAGGACCTTGGCTTCCATGATGCTAGTGCGCTCCGTGGGTGGCCGCGGCGTCCGAGCCGTGGTGTCCGTTGCCATGGGCGGCGTGGGCGGCGTGCTTGAGCTCCAGCTGGAGCTCCTTCACCTCGCTCACCGCGACGGCGGGAACGAACTTGAGGAACAGGAGGAACAGGGTGCCGAACAGGCCCAGCGTGCCGATGTAGATGCACCAGTCCACCCAGGTGGGCGTGTAGATGTCCCACGAGGAGGGCAGGAAGTCCTGCGACAGCGACGTCACGATGATGATGAAGCGCTCGCACCACATGCCGATGTTCACCGCGATGGACGCCACCCACATGATGGGGATGCTGGTGCGGGCCTTCCTGAACCAGAAGATGTTCGGGGTGATGACGTTGCAGGCGATCATCAGCCAGTACACGCCGGCGTAGGGGCCCGTGGCGCGGTTCACGTAGAAGGTCCAGAACTCGTACTGGTTCATGGAGTACCAGGCGATGAAGTGCTCCATCATGTACCCGTAGGACACGATGAGGCCCGTCGCGAGGATGACCTTGTTCATGTTCTCCAGGTGGCGGTCGGTAATCACGTCCCGGAGGCCCAGGTACTTGCGGGCGGGGACGATGAGCGTGATGACCATCGCGAAGCCGCTGAACACGGCGCCGGCCACGAAGTAGGGCGGGAAGATGGTCGCGTGCCAGCCCGGAATCTGGGACACGGCGAAGTCGAACGACACGATGGTGTGCACGGACACCACGAGCGGCGTCGAGAGGCCGGCGAGCAGCAGGTAGCCAACCTTGTAGTTGTGCCAGTGACGGCCGGAGCCGCGCCAGCCGAGCGCGAAGAGGCCGTAGATGGTGCGCTGCAGCTTGCCCTTGGACGAGTCACGCAGGGCCGCCAGGTCCGGGATGAGGCCCACGTACCAGAAGAGCGCGGACACCGTGAGGTATGTGGAGATGGCGAACACGTCCCACACGAGCGGCGAGCGGAACTGCGCCCAGGCGCCCAGGGTGCTGGGGTAGGGGAACAGCCAGAAGGCGAACCAGGGACGGCCCGTGTGGAGCAGCGGGAACAGGCCGGCGCACATGACCGCGAACAGCGTCATGGCCTCCGCGAACCGGTTGATGCTCGTGCGCCACTTCTGCTGGAAGAGCAGGAGGATGGCGGAGATGAGCGTACCGGCGTGGCCGATACCGACCCACCAGACGAAGTTGATGATGTCGAACGCCCAGCCCACCGGCTGGTTGTTGCCCCACACGCCGATGCCGCGCGCGAGGGTGTACGTGACACCAACGACCAGGAGGCCCAGCGCCGCGGACGTGATGCCCAGCAGCATGAACCAGCCCTTGCCGGGCTTGCGCCAGACATGGTCGAGCAGGGTTTCATTGAGGGACTTGTCGTCGTGGTGCGGCGCGACGAGGTCCCGGGGCTCGAGGGGGTCGAGCGGGAGTGCGTGTGCGGTCTCGGCCATGACGGTCAGTGACCTCCTTCATGCGCCGGCGCGGCTTCAGCAGGGGCGGCGGGCACGAGGGCAGGGTTGGGGTTGCGCAGGCGGATGAGGTGGGCGGTGCGGGGGCGGGTGCCCAGCTCGTGCAGGAGCCGGTAGGCACGCTCGTCCTCGTGGAGCTGGGTGACGCGCTGGGCGGGGTCCGCCAGGGAGCCGAAGGCGATGGCCTGCGTGGGGCAGGTCTGCTGGCACGCCGTCTGGAGCTCCTTCTCCTGGATGAGGCGCTTCTCGACGCGCGCGTTGATGCGGACGCGCTCGATGCGCTGCACGCAGTAGGTGCACTTCTCCATGACGCCGCGGTTGCGCACCGTGACGTCCGGGTTCATCAGCATCTTCTCGGTCGGCGTCTTGCCCTGCGTGTAGTGCAGGTAGTTGAAGCGGCGGACCTTGTACGGGCAGTTGTTGGAGCAGTACCGCGTGCCGATGCAGCGGTTGTACACCATGTCGTTGAGGCCCTCGTCCGAGTGCACGGTGGCGTTCACCGGGCAGACGTACTCGCAGGGGGCCTTCTCGCAGTGCACGCACGCGACGGGCTGCATGACCATGGCGGGGTCGTTCTCATCGCCCTGGAAGTAGCGGTCGATGCGCAGCCAGTTCATCTCACGGCCGCGGCCCACCTGCTCCTTGCCGACGACGGGGATGTTGTTCTCCGCCTGGCACGCCACGACGCACGCGTTGCAGCCCGTGCAGCGCGACAGGTCGATGGACATGCCCCACTTGTAGCCCTCCTGCGGCGTCTTGGCGTAGTCGAAGTCGGGCAGGTTGTTCTGCTTGCCCAGCTCGTACTTGGCCTGGACGCGCTCCAGCGTGTGCGCCGTCTCCTTCGACGGGTGCGCAAGCTCGCTGACGGACATGTCGAGCGCCAGCGGGCGGCCCTCCATGCGCCAGTGGTACTGGGTGCGGGAGAACTTGTGGCTGCCGCGGACCTTGGTCAGCTTCGCGCCGCCGTCGAACCAGGGGGCGTTCGTGGTGCGCAGCAGGTTGGCGTTGAAGCCCACGCCCTTGGCCACGACCTCGTGGAGGCCGGTGCGGCCGTAGCCCAGCGCCACGGTGACGGTGTCGTCCGCGTTGCCGGGGAGGACGCTGACGGGGACCTGCAGCTTGCGGCCGCCGTACTCCAGCTCCGCGACGTGGCCGTTCTCCAGGCCCAGCT
Organism: Corallococcus exiguus; assembly: GCF_009909105.1. Classification (NCBI taxonomy): domain Bacteria; kingdom Pseudomonadati; phylum Myxococcota; class Myxococcia; order Myxococcales; family Myxococcaceae; genus Corallococcus; species Corallococcus exiguus. Next base: position 792,382 of record NZ_JAAAPK010000003.1, on the reverse strand, counting down.
TCTTGGCCGTGGCAGGGCTGAGGATGGCGGCGTTGTCCCAGACGATCTTCGTGATGGGGTCCGGCGTCTCCTGGAGCCACGCGTTGTTGGCGAAGCGGCCGTCCAGCAGCTTGTAGTCGTGGACGAAGTTGATCTCCAGCTCACCGGCCGCGGGCGGCTGGTAGGCGGCGACCAGCGCGTTGGCGGCGCCCGCATCTGGGGTCGCGGTCGTCAGCGCGGAGGCGACGCTGCCGGGCACGACGCCCTCGGAGACCCAGGTCTCCCAGCGGGTCTCGAAGTCGGCGCGGCCGGCCTCGCCACCCTGCGCGGTCCAGTAGTCGCGGAGGATCTGGTAGGCGGGGCGGAAGGGCTCGTCGAGGAACAGCGCGTACAGCTCCGCTTCCGGCACGCCGTTGAAGAGCGGCTGGATGAGGGGCTGCGCGATGCTGACGGTGCCGTCCACCGCGCGGCCGTCGCTCCAGGTCTCCAGCTGGTGCGCCAGGGGCACGAACCAGTCGGCGAACTTGGAGGTCTCGTCCTCGTAGTGGCCAGCGTACAGAACGGACAGCGCCTTGCGGTTGGCGTTCTGCTTGGGGTCCAGCACCTCCGCCAGGCCCGCGTCCACCGGCAGGGCGTAGACGGGGTTGGTGGCGGTGATGACCAGCGTGTCCACCTTGCCGGCCTTGATGTCCGCGACCAGGGCGCTGATCTCCGACAGGCCCGAGGCCTCCGGAGCGGCGGCCGGGACGAGCTTCACGGTGGTGCCCACGTTGCCCAGCGCGCCGTTGATGGCCTGCGCCAGCGCGTGCACGGCGGCGGGCTGGCGCTCACCGGCGAGCACCACGGAGCGGCCGGCCTTGGACTTGAGGTCCTGGGCCACGGCCTGCACCCACGACTGGGTCTCCGGGCTCAGCGAGCCGGCCTTGCCGGACGCGGCGGCGCCCAGGCTGGCGGCGGCGCCACCCACGGCCTGAGCCAGCGCGGCGGCGACGGCGAAGACCTCGGAGGACTTCACGCGCTTGCGGTGGTCCGCCATGCCGCCGGTGATCGACATGCGCGATTCGGCGACGTACAGGCGGTTGAGCTCGCCGTTCTTCGGGTCGCGGCGGTCCGCGAACTGGCGGTTGAGGGCCAGGTTCTCCGGGCGGCTCTCCAGGAAGTCCGCGTCCAGGGAGACGATGACGTCCGCGCGGGTCAGGTCGTAGAGGGCCTGGACCGGCTGGCCGAACAGCGCGCGGTTCGCCTCGCCAGAGGCGGAGTCCGTGATGGACGAGAACGCGTGGAAGCGCGCGTTGGGCAGCTTCTTCTGGATGCGGCCCGTCACGTCGCGCAGCATCGGGGAGCTGATGGGCTCCGTGAGGAAGCGCAGGCGGCTGCCGCCGTCGGCTACGGCCCTCTGGCTGACGAGGGAGGAGATGTCCTCGGCCAGAACGCGCAGCGAGCGGGGGTTGTTGCCCTGGCGCAGCACGCGGGCGCGCTGCGGGTCATAGAGCGAGAGCAGGAACGCCTGCTCGAAGACGCCGGCAGCGCCCTGGTTGATGGGGTGCTGGGGGTTGCCTTCGATCTTCACCGGGCGGCCTTCGCGCGCGGTGATCAGCAGGCCGGAGGTGTGGCCTCCGAGCGTCATGCCGGACGCGTAGTGCAGCGGGTTGCCGGGGGTCACTTCCGGCGGCGTCTTCGTGTACGCCACCATCCGCTCGTCCTGCGGACGGGTGCTGCACGCGGTGGCGCCGGCCAGGGCGAGCGACGCGCCCATCAGCTGCATGAACTCGCGGCGGGCGAAGCCGGTGGGGGGAAGGTCCGCGCCGACGGGGAATTCCGGGCGGGTCTCCTCCAGGAACTCCGGCGTGGCGAGCTTCTCCTCCAGGCCGAGCCAGTACGTCTTGCCGTACGCGCCCTCCGCGGCAACGGCGCGGGTGGAGGCGTGGTCGAGCGCTTCGCCCACGACATCGTCGTGGGAGTGCGCGTGGGGGGCGGCCTCGTTGCGGCCCGAGACGACCGGGAGCGCGAAGGACGAGGGGGTTTCCTGCGCGGGCGCGCTGTCAGGCTTGGTGTTCATCGGTGGCATGTGGAGCAGCTCGTGCGCGAGTGAACGTCGTATTCCTTGATGAGCGTCTCGGCGAGGGCCTCGGCCTCCGCCTTCGCCGCGGGGGGCGCCCAGGTCATGCTGGTGATGAACTCCGGGGGCCGGAGGTTGGGGCCGGGGTTGCGGTGGCAATCCAGGCACCAGCTCATCGTCAGCGGGGCGGACTGCTCGATGGCGCCCATCTGGTCCACTCGGCCGTGGCAGGTGGCGCAGCCGACGCCCTTGCCCACGTGGATGGAGTGGTTGAAGTAGACGAAGTCCGGCAGGTTGTGGACGCGGACCCAGGGGATGGGCTGGTCGGCGAAGAACGCCTTGCGGACCTCGGTGAGGTACGGGCTCTTGTTCCACACCTGCGCGTGGCAGGACATGCACACGGTGGTGGAGGGGATGCCCGCCGACGGGGATTTCTCCACCGACCAATGGCAGTAGCGACAGTCGATCTGCTCGTCACCGGCGTGGTGCCGGTGGTCGAACTCGATGGGCTGTTCCACCGGGCGCGCCTGATTGGTCACGAGCGGAGAGCGCACGTAGGCCAAGAGGCCGCCGATGGCGATGGCGGGCACGGCGAGGAGCATCGCGGCCGACAGGCGCGACACCGTATTCGTCCAGCGTGGGAAGAGAGGGCCGCTCATACCAGGACCAGGGGCAAGGGGACTGAAGGCGACATGAAAGCAGGGGTGGACGCGGGGAAACCGTTCGGCGCGGAAGTCAGGGGGGCCGTCCCGGTCCCGGTGGACCGGGCGGGCGGTGGCTCCTGGCGCTCAGACGGCAAGGCAGTCACGTCCAACGAACCTCTAGGATGGTGCCGTGGGCGCGGGTCCCTCATGAACTTCCCGACCCAATGCGGCGCGGGACCATCATTCATGAGCACGGCAGTGTCAACCATTCTGTGGGGAGTGGGAATAAGGAGCGCTTAGCACCTTCTGGGGCGGTTGCGACAAGTTGCCCGCGCGCGGTGATGAATCCCGCTTCTGGCGATCGGAAGGGAGCTTTGCGCGAGGAGACTCCTCCCTCTGGGATCAATCCCTTTCAGGGCGCGCGCTACAGGGTGCGACGGTCCGCGCCGCGCATGAATCGGGGCTACTGGGAGTCCGTGTCGACGGGGTCGCGGGTGTCATCGGTGGCGATGATCCGGAGGACGCGGCGGCGTTCGGCCTGGCTCATGGCGCTAGACCTCCACCACCGCGGTGCCGGCGATGGCGTAGACGCGGTCCTTCCTTCCCCGCCGTACGTCCATACCGCCCGTGAAGGCGCTGAACGCGGGCAGGACGCCCACGCCGGGGCCCAGGTGGAAGCAGGGCAGCCGCAGCCGGTCCGCTCCGCCCGACAGCCGCACCATGGGGTGGAGGTGCCCGGCCCAGACGTAGCGTCCGGTGGCCGGCTCCGAGTGGTGGGCGAAGCGGAACGGGCCTTCGTCTAATACCTCCGCGCGGTCCTCCATCCTCCAGGAGGGCGGAAGGGTCCGCACGTGGCGGTCATGGTTGCCGCGTATCAGCACGACTTCTAGTGATGCATGAGCTTCGCGCCAGGTATTCACGCGGCTGATGACGTCCGCGGTGAGCCCCTGGCGCGAGTGCACGAGGTCCCCCACCAATAAGAGTCGCCGGGCGCTGGTGGCGGTGAGGGCGGCTGAGAGGCGGGCCAGGTCGTCATCCAGGACCCCCAGGGGGAGAGGGATGCCGTGCTGCTGGAAGGACTCCGTCTTGCCCCAATGCAGGTCGGCCACCGCGAGCACGCCGGCCTCGGGCCAGTGCAAGGCCCGTTCCGGGAGCAGCTCCACGTCCACGTCCGCTACGCGGGTCTGGCATCGGCCTGGGACCATCGCTCCTTGAGGCGCTGCACGCGGTCCAGCAGGGATTCGTTGGACACGCTTGCGCTGATGCGCTCGACGACGAGCGGGAAGCCCAGCGGCGAGGGCCGGTGGACATGGACGACTTCGACGGGGTGCGCCTCCAGGCGCTCCAGGGTGCGCGCGAGCCGGCCCTGTTCGAACTGATGTTCCAGGACCTCGCGGCGGGCCTGGCGCAAGAGGAGGTTGTCCGGGTCGTACTTCACGAAGACGTCATAGAGGAGCGCGGCGCTGGCCTGGACCTGGCGGGTGGATTTGCGCGCTCCGGGCAGGCCCGGCATCACCAGTCCGGCCACACGGGCGATGTCGCGGAACTGCCGGCGCGCGAGCTCGCTCAGGTTCACGCTCTCCAGGATGTCCTCCACCAGGTGCTCGCGGGTGAAGAGGGCCGGGCGCAGGGCTTCATCGAAGGGGAACGGCGTGGAGGTGAGCAGCTCCAGGCCGTAGTCGTTCACGGACAGGCTGAAGGTGGCCTTCTGCAGGCGCGTGAGGCGCAGGGCGAGGAGCGCCGCCAGGCCTTCGTGCACGAGACTTCCTTCAAAGGGATAAAGGAAGAGGTGGTAGCCGTCCCGCGTGCGGCAGGTCTCCGCCAGACAGCGGCCATCGCCGGGGATGCGGGACAGGCGGGCCTGTGCGTCGAGGATGGGCCATGCGGCGGCGACCTCGTCGCGGGTGACGTCGCCCTGGCGCGCGGCCTCCAGCGTGCGGCGCATCGCGGACGCGAGCGAGGTGGACAGGGGCAGGCGGCTGCCGCCCCAGCGTGGCGTCTGGGTGGCCTTGGCCTTCGCGGGCTTCACGTACGCCGTCATGTCCTTGAAGCGGCTGAACTCCAGCCGGCGGCCCGCGAAGAGGAAGGTGTCTCCAGGCTTCAGGCGGCTGACGTAGGACTCCTCCACCGTGCCCAGGGTTCCGCCGCTCCAGTAGCGCAGCTGCACGGATGCGTCCGACGTGATGGTTCCGATGTTGAGCCGGTGCAGCCGGGCGAGGCGCGCGTCGGGCACGCGGAAGCGGCCGTCCACCTCCACCACGCGGCGGAACTCCGGGTAGGCGCGCAGCGTGGGGCCTCCTTCGCGCACCAGGGTGAGGGCCCAGTCGAACTCCTCGTCGGTGAGGGACGCGTAGCTCGTGGCGGTGCGGACCTCGTCGCGCAGTGCCTCGCGGGTGAAGCCTCCTCCCAGTGCGCACGTCACCAGGTGCTGGGCCAGCACGTCGAGCGGCTTGGACAAGGGCGTGCGCGGCTCCACTTCGCGGCGCGCGATGGCGTCTCGGGCGGCGGCCATCTCCACCAGTTCGAGCGCATGCGTGGGGACGAAGAGGATGCGGCACGTGGCTCCGGGACGGTGCGCGCTGCGGCCCGCGCGTTGGAGCGTGCGGCCGATGCCCTTGGGACTTCCTATCTGGATGACTCGCTCCACCGGGCCGAAGTCCACGCCCAGGTCCAGCGAGGACGTGCACACGACGAGGCGCAGGCTCCCGTCCTTGAGGCCTCCTTCCACGCGCTCTCGCTCCTCGCGGTCGATGGAACCATGGTGCAGCGCGAGCAGGTGTTCCCATTCGGGGCGCAGGAAGCGCAGTCCTTCGAACCAGCGCTCCGCCTGTGAGCGGGTGTTGGTGAAGAGGAGTGTGGACTGCGTGGGGTCCAGCCAGTCCGCCACGCGTGGGAGCATGGTGAAGCCCAGGTGCCCGGCCCACGGGAAGGTGTCCACCTCCTCTGGCAGCAGCGTCTCCACGTGCACGGGGCGCTGCAGATCCGCGCTGACCAGCGTGGGCTTGCGGTCCGTGCCCACGACGGTGCGCGCGGCCTCCTCCAGATTGGCGAGCGTGGCGGACAGCGCCCAGATGCGCAGGCCCGGAGCGAAGTGGCGCAGGCGGGCCAGGGCCAGCTCCACCTGGGTGCCTCGCTTGGATGCGAGCAGTTCGTGCCACTCGTCCACGATGACGGCGCGCAGTGAGGCGAAGTTCTCCGCGGCCTGCTCCTGGGTCAGCAGCAGTGACAGGGATTCCGGCGTGGTGATGAGGACCTGAGGCAGACGTTCGCGCTGCCGTTGGCGCACGGAAGAGGATGTGTCGCCTGTGCGGCTCTCCACCTCCAGGTCCGCGTCCAATGCCATCAGCGGTTCGCGCAGGGCCTGCTCCACGTCACGTGATACGGCTCGCAGTGGCGTGAGGTAGAGGATTTGGAGGCCCTTCTGGTTGCGCTCCGCTACGTCCGCCAGCGGGCCGAGGTATGCCGCGTAGGTCTTTCCCGCGCCGGTGGGCACGTGGATGAGGCCGCTGTCTCCTCTCGCGTAGGCGGCCCACGCTTCTTCCTGGAAGGCATAGGGTGTCCAGCCCTTGGAGGCGAACCACTGGCGGAGTTGATCCCTCGGTGTGCCCTTGTATGGGGATGGGCTTCGGGGCGCGGAACGCTTCGCACGGGTTCTGGTGGGCTTCGGTGATTCGGTCTGCTTTTCCGGCGCGTGCTTGCCGCGCATGCGATTGCGGCGGGGCCTAGTGGGCTGCATGAAGCAGCCCCTTCAACGAGTCGAGCGTGTCCGCGTCCCTGGCCGTCTTGTCCGCGCGCCAGCGGGCGATGCGTGGGAAGCGCAGGGCGATGCCTGACTTGTGGCGCGGGGACGGGGCGATGGCTTCGAAGTGCAGCTCGAACACCTGCTCCGGATCCACCGAGCGCACCGGGCCGAACTTCTCCCGCGTGTGGGCGCGGATCCACCGGTCCAGCTTGCCAATCTCCTCGTCGGTGAGGCCCGAGTAGGCCTTCGTCACCGGGAGCAGGTCCTCGCCGTTCCACACCGCGAAGGTGTAGTCCGTGTAGAGCGACGAGCGCCGGCCGTGACCTGGATGCGCGTAGAGCAGCACCGCGTCCACGGTGTACGGATCGATCTTCCACTTCCACCAATCGCCGCGCTTGCGCCCCGTCTGGTACACCGAGTCCAGGCGCTTGAGCATCAGGCCTTCGACGTTGCGGGCTCGCGACTCCTTGCGTAGCTCCGCCAGTTCTTCCCACGAAGTGGCTGTCACCGTGGGGGAGATGGGAAAGCGCGGGTGGTCCTTGAGCAGGACTTCCAGGCGCATGCGGCGCTCGCGCAGGGGCAGTTCTCGCAAGTCCTTTCCGTCCTGCTCCAGCAGGTCGTAGACGACGAACGCGGCGGGGGCCTCCGCCAGCACCTTGGGCGTGAGCTTCTGTCTGCCAATGCGGCGCTGGAGCCGGGCGAAGGGCAGGGGGACTCCGTCCTCGTAGGCCATCACCTCGCCGTCGAGCACCGTGCCTTCGGGCAGGGCCCGTGCGGCTCCGGTGATTTCGGGGAAGCGTTCGGTGATCAGCTCCTCGCCCCGGCTCCAGAGAAACACCTCGCCCTGGCGTCGGATGAGTTGGCCCCGGATGCCGTCCCACTTCCATTCGACGAGCCAGTCGCTCAATTCGCCCAGGGACTCCGCTGGCTGCTCCAGCGGCGACGCGAGGTAATACGGATATGGGCGCGACACGTGCCCGTCCGATACGTCCGGCGCCACGAGCTGTTCGAAGAACGCCTTCGTCGGCGTCCACGTGCCCATCAGCCGGTGCGCCACGCTGGGCGGGGGCAGGCCGGTGACCTGCGCGATGGCTCGCACCACCAGCGTGTTGGACACGCCCACGCGCAATTCGCCTGTGAGCATCTTGTTGAGGAGGAACAGCTCGCGGCGGGGCATGGACTTCCACCAGCCCACGACTCGCTCGCGCTGCTCCGCCGCGTCCAGGCCACGCAGGGGCAGCAGGCGCTCTTCCAACCAGCGTGAGAGGGGAAGCTCCTCGGCGTGCTCGGGCGGGAGGTTCGCTCCGTCGAGCAGCAGGGCAATCACCTCCGCCAGGTCTCCCACCGACGCGTAGACCTCGTCGAAGAGCCAGCCCGAGATGCCCGTGAGTTCCTGCGTCCAGCCCACCAGCAGCTTCGACGTGAGCAGTCGCTTGAGCTTCTGACCCGTGAGGAAGAACAGTCCCCAGGCCGCATCCTCTGGTGGCGTCTGCCGGAAGTAGCGCGCCATCGCCTCCACCTTCGCGTTGGTGGAGGTCGTCTGGTCGAGCGTGTCGTAGAGGTCGGCCAGGGCGCGCACGCGTCAGTCCTCCGCTTCGCCCTCGAAGGGCGTGGCGAGCGGCGAGGCATCCACGCCCCGCTCCCGCAGGTAGTGCGACAAGGGGTCGGTGTAGCCGTGCGTGACGAGCACCTTCTCCGCCTGCGTGTCCGCCACCGTGCGCAGCAGGTCCGGCCAGTCCGCGTGGTCGGAGAGCACGAAGCCCCGGTCGTAGCCTCGACGGCGCCGGTTGCCTCGCACGCGCATCCAGCCCGACGCGAAGCCCGTCTCCGCTTCGCCGAAGCGGCGCATCCACGTGGAGCCGGCCGCGCTCGGCGGCGCCAGCACCAGCGCGCCCGCGAAGGACGTGCCCTTCTCTGTCTCCGACACCATCTGCGTGGGCAGCATCGCGATGCCCGCCTCGCGGTACGCGGTGACGAGCCCGTTCACCGCGCCGTGCACGTAGGCCGGCCGGTCCGTGAGCTTCCCCAGCTCCGCCAACAGGCGCTGTGCCTTGCCCAGCGCGTAGCAGAACAGCACCGCGGAGCGGCCCGCCTCGCGGTTCGCGTCCCACCAGCGCAGGATGTCCTGGGCCACGAGGCCCGTCTCATCCCAACGGTAGATGGGCAGGCCGAACGTCGCCTCGGTGATGAAGGTGTTGCAGCGCACCACTTCGAAGGGCGCGCACGTGGGGTCCGGCGTGCGCTTGTAGTCGCCGGAGATGACCCAGACCTCGCCCCGGTGCTCGACGCGGATCTGCGCGCTGCCCAGCACGTGGCCCGCGGGATGGAAGCTCACGGTCGTGTCACCCACGGTCAGCTTCTCGCCGTACTCCAGCGTGTCGATGACCGCGTCCGCTCCCAGGCGGCGCTGCAACAGGCCTCGGCCGGGAGCTGCCCCCAGGTAGCGTTTGCTCCCACTTCGGGCATGGTCGCCGTGCGCGTGCGTGACGAGCGCCCGCTCCACCGGACGCCATGGGTCGATGTGGAAGTTCCCCGCCTGGCAATACAGCCCCTGCGGCGTCACGGAAACCAGCGGCGTTCGTTCCTGGTGGGTCGCGGTGGCCACGGTCCTCTAGAGGTAACGAGGCCTTGGAGCAGGGGCCACCCACGGCCGGACCCTCTCGCGCGCTCCGCTGACAAGGGGGCGGGCGGCCGTCCTGACCCTGCTTGCGCTCCAAACGACGAAGCCAGGGACCAGAGGGCCCCTTGGATGGTGGGCGTGGACAGGGGATAAACCCGGAAACCCCAACCTCGGACCCTTTGTGATGACGCCGTCCGCGCTCCTCTTGTCCCTCTTCCTGACGCAAGAACCGGACTCCGAGACGGTGCTCGAATACCGCGCCGCGATGGCGGAGGAGGGCGCCGCGCCGGCCCCCGAGAGCTTCGAGTTCACCGCCTTCGCGGCGGGGCAGACGGTCTACCTGGGCGTGGACGAGGGGAACCTTCGCGCGAACGCGGCGGCGGACGCGGCCGTGGTCCAGACGTTGATGCTGGGCACGCCCGTGAAGGTGGTGAAGGCGGGGACCCGCGCGAAGGTCGGGGAGTACGTCAACACCTGGTACCAGGTGGCGGTGGTGGACGCGAAGGCTCCCGCCGGTGCCGCTCCCGTCACGGGCTGGGTGTTCGGCAACACGCTCACTCCGTTCCGCATCGAGGCCGACCTGGACGGGGACGGTGAGATGGAAGTGGCCACGGTGGTGATGAGCAACGAGTTCAAGGCTCGCGTGCGCGTGCTGGAGCCGAACGCGAAGCCGCCCCGGCGCGTGAGCAGCGTGGACGTGCAGGTGGCCTCCACGGCCTACGGTGAAGGCCATGGCGGTCCGGTGAAGATGCGCCTGGTCCCCGCGAAGAAGGCGGGCGTGGCGCTGCTGGAGCTGGAGTCCACGCCGGAGCGCTGCGGGGACTTCATCACCACGTACGTGAGCTACACGCAGGCGGACGGGAAGAAGGCGAAGGGCGTGCTCGGCAAGGCGAAGCTCGCGCTGGAGGCGGCCGGGCTGTCGGACGCGCCGAACTTCAGCACCTTCAAGGTGGCCTTCCAGGCGGCCGCGAAGGAGGCCGTGGTGACGCGCAAGACCGTCGAGGAAGAGGAAGAAGGCAAGGCGTGGACGGTTACGGCGCGCGAGGTCTATCAGTGGAATGACGGCGTGTTCACGAAGGTGAAGAAGCCGTAGTCGCAGGGCCCGGAAGGCCGGGCACCCGGGAGCCCCTCCGGGTGAAGGAAGAGGGGGTCAGGGCAATCGACCATGGATGCGCAGGAGCGGAAGGCAGCCTACCGGCAGCGCGCGGAAGCAGGCCAGGCGGTGCCGGTGTCGGTGGAGTTGCCGGCGGACCTGGATACACCGCTGTCGGCATACCTGAAGCTGGGCGGTGGAAGCCGCGGCTTCATCCTCGAGTCGTGCTACGGCGGCGAGCGCTTCGGGCGCTACAGCCACGTGGGCGTGAACCCGGCGGGCCGCGTGCGGCTGGACCGCGACGGGCTCACGTTGTGGCGTGGCTCGCAGGAGGAGCGTCGCGAGGGCCGGCCGCTGGACGTGCTGCGCACGCTGTGGCGCGAGCTGTCCGTGGCGACGCTGCCGGGCGAGGCGCCCTTCCTGGGCGGGCTCGTGGGCTACCTGGGCTACAACGCCACGTCCTGGTTCGAGCCGAGCGTGCCGGACCGCCATCCGCGCGACACGGGCTTCCCGGACTCCGAGTGGCTCATCGCGGAGGACTTCGTCACCCACGACACGCGCACCCAGACGCTCAAGGCCATCGCCATCGCTCGGCCCGCGCTGCACGGCAGTGTCGCGGCGGCGCTGAAGGACGCGGAAGGACGCGCGGAGGCAATGGCGGAGAAGCTGCGCCGGCCGCTGTCGCCGGAGGCCTACGCCGCCGTCCCCGCGCAGAAGAACGCGCCGGCCCCGGTCGCGTGCTGGGACCGCGAGGGCTACGCCCGGGCGGTGGAGAAGGTGCAGGAGTACGTGCGCGCGGGCGACTGCTTCCAGGCGGTGCTCGCGCGCAGGTTCGAGGCGAAGGGCGCCATCCCTCCGCTGTCGCTCTACCGGGCGCTGCGGCGCGTGAATCCGTCTCCGTACCTGTTCCTGGTGGACCTGGGCGAGGCGCGCGCGCTGGTGGGCGCGTCACCGGAGCTGCTGGTGCAGGTGCGCGACGGGGACGTGGTGGTGCGGCCCATCGCGGGCACGCGCCGCCGGGGCGGCTCCGAGGCCGAGGACCAGGCGCTGGAGAAGGAGCTGCTCGCGGACGAGAAGGAGCGCGCCGAGCACATCATGCTGGTGGACCTGGGGCGCAACGACGTGGGCCGGGTGGCCGCGCCGGGCACGGTGCGCATCGAGGACCTGATGATCATCGAGCGCTACAGCCACGTGATGCACATCGTGTCCCAGGTGCGCGGCAAGCTGGACACCACGCGCTTCGACGCGCTGGACGCGCTGGCGAGCACCTTCCCCGCGGGCACTGTTTCAGGCGCGCCGAAGATCCGCGCGATGCAGATCATCGACGAGCTGGAGCCCATGCGGCGCGGGCCCTATGCCGGCGCGGTGGGCTACCTGTCCTTCTGCGGCACGCTGGACGTGGCCATCGCGCTGCGCACCTTCTTCGTGGATGGCGACCGCACCATGTGGACCGCCGGAGCGGGGCTGGTGGCGGACTCGGACCCCATGAAGGAAGCGGACGAGACGGAAGCGAAGGCGGGCGCCATGGCCGCCGCGCTGCGCCTGGCTCGCGAAGGAGGTGGGCGGTGATCCTCGTCATCGACAACTACGACTCGTTCACCTTCAACCTGGTGCAGCTGCTCTACACGCTGGGCGCGGAGGTGAAGGTGGTGCGCAACGACGCGCTGGATGTCGCGGGCATCGCGGCGTCGGGCGCGTCCCACCTGGTGGTGTCCCCGGGGCCGTGCACGCCGCACGAGGCCGGGGTGAGCGTGGCGGCCATCTCCCAGTCTCGCGTGCCCGTGCTGGGCGTGTGTCTGGGGCACCAGTCGATTGGTGCTGCGTTTGGCGGACAGGTGGTGCGCGCGCCGGAGCCCGTGCATGGCAAGGCGGCGCACATCCGGCACGGCGGCACCGGCGTCTTCACCGGCATGCGGCAGGGCTTCCAGGCGGCGCGCTACCACTCGCTGGTGGTGGCGGCGGAGTCCATGCCCGCGGAGTTGGAGGCCACCGCGTGGAGCCAGGATGGCCTGGTGATGGCGCTGCGTCACCGCACGCGGCCGGTGGTGGGCCTGCAGTTCCATCCAGAGAGCGTGCTGACGCCGGAAGGCCCGTCGCTGGTGCGCAACTTCCTGGAGGGGAAGCTGTAGCGGGCGTCAGTCCTTCAGGTGCGTGGTGTCGTTCCAGCTCACGAGGACCGGCTGTCTGCCGCCGGCCTCGGAGCCCAGCACGCTGATGGACGCAGTGCCCAGGTGGAAGAGCCTGCCTCCGTCCGGGGGCAGGCCCAGCCAGCGCGAGGCGAGGATGCGCAGCATGTGCCCGTGCGAGAAGAGGAGCACGTCGTCCTGGAGCGCGCGCGCCTCCGCGATGATGCGGTCGGCTCGGGTGCCCACGTCCTCCAGCGTTTCGCCATTGGGCACGCCGTCCTGCCACAGCGTCCAGTCCGGGCGCGTGGTGCGGATGTCCGCGCCGGTGCGGCCCTCGTAGTCGCCGTAGTTGAACTCCATCAGGTCGTTCTTCTTCTGGGCCACGTCGCCGTAGCCCGCGAGCACGCACGTCTCCTGCGCGCGCGTCAGCGGGCTGGTCCACACGGCGGCGAAGCGCCACTTGCTCAGCGGCGCGTGGAGCCGCTCCGCCATCTGGCGGCCCTCTTCCAACAGCGGCAGGTCCGTGCGGCCGGTGTGCTGGCTGCTGCGGCTCCACTCCGTCTCACCGTGACGGACGAGGACCACCTGGGGGGCGCGTGTGTTCATGGCGCCAATCTGTGTCAGCCCGTGGCGGGACGGGAGGGAAAAGTGCACGCGCTACCGCTTGCGTGTCCGCCACTCCTCACGGCTCTGACCCCAGATCTCCACCTCGTGGTCGTTGTAGGGCGCCGGCAGCATGCCCATGCGCAGGAAGCGTGAACCCAGCCGGCGGGCCACCTGCTTCGACGGCTCGTTCGGAGGGGAGATGGAGTGGATGACCTCCGTCCACCCGAGATGGTCGAAGGCCCAGTCGATGGTGGCCGCCGCGCCTTCCGTCGCGTAGCCCTTGCCCCACGCGTCGCGCGACAGGCCCCAGCCGACCTCCGGGCCCGGCCACTCCGCGGGCTGCCAGGGCCCGAGCCGTCCCACCCACTTGCCGGTGGACTTCTCGAACACGGAGAACATGGCGAAGCCCTGGAGCACCCAGGAGCCGGCCATGGCGCAGACGGCGCGCCACACGTTGGAGCGGGGCTGGAGGCCGCCGATGTACCGCGCGGTCTCCTCGTCCGCCATCATCGCAACGAAGCCCTCCAGGTCCTGGAGCGTGGGAGGACGCAGGATGAGGCGCGGCGTTTCGAGGGTGGGCCCCAGGATGGGCGGGGTGTGCATGTCCGGTCTCCTGGCGCCGGCGACGTGCCGGCGCGTGGAGCGGACCTTAGCGCTTCAGGCCGCGCTTGATGTCCGCGCAGAGCTGCTTCGCCGCGGCCGGACCGTCCGAGTGGGCGGCCTTCACCAGCGCGCTGCCCACGACGACGCCGTCCGCGTGGGCCACCAGCGGCCGGGCCGTTTCCGCGTTGGAGATGCCGAAGCCCGCCACCACCGGCACGGACGCGGCGCGCTTCACCAGGTCCAGCCGCTGTGACAGGTCCGGCGGCAGCTCCGCGCGCATGCCGGTGACGCCCGCCACGGACACGCAATAGACGAAGCCTCGCGCGTCCTTCGCGATGGCCTCCGCGCGCGCGGGCGGCGTCGTGGGCGCGCACAGGGGCACCAGGTCCACGCCCTCCTTGTCGAACGCGGCGCGGATGCTCGCGCTCTCCTCGGGTGGCAGGTCCGGGAGGATGGTGCCCACGATGCCCCGCTCGCGCGCGAGCTTCGCGTAGCGCTCCTCGCCCATGGCCATCACCACGTTGACGTAGGTCATGATGACCAGCGGCGTCTCCGGGCAGCGGCGGCGCACCTCCGGCACCACTTCGTCCAGCACGCGGCGCAGGGTGGCTCCGGCCTTCAGCGCCCGCTCCGAAGCGGCCTGGATGACGGGGCCGTCCGCGATGGGGTCGCTGAACGCCACGCCAATCTCCAGCACGTCCGCGCCGCCCTCCACCATGGCGGCGAACACGTCCACGGACTTCGGCAGGTCCGGGTCGCCCGCCATCGCGTACGCCACCAGCGCGCCTTCTCCGCGGGCCTTTGCCTTCGCGAACGCCTTGCCCAGCTCCGTGCTCATGACTTCACCCCCGTCGCAGGCGGCACTCCGCGCGCCGAGATGGTCGCCACGTCCTTGTCACCCCGGCCCGAGCAGTTGATGACCAGGTGCTTGCCCTTGCCCATGTCGCGGGCCAGCGAGCGCGCCGCCGCGAACGCGTGCGACGTCTCCAGCGCGGGGAGGATGCCCTCCGAGCGCGCGACCTCGTAGAAGGCCGTGAGCGCCTCGTCGTCCGTCGCGGTGCGCACTTCCATGCGTCCCGTCTTCGCCAGGTGCGCCAGCTCCGGCCCCACGCCCGGGTAGTCCAGGCCGGCGGAGATGCTGTGCGCCTCCTGAATCTGGCCGTTCTCGTCCTGGAGCACCAGCGAGCGCGAGCCGTGCAGCACGCCCTCCGTGCCCAGTGTCAGCGACGCGCCGTGCTGGCCGGAGTCCAGGCCGAGGCCTCCCGCCTCCACGCCGACGAGCCGCACCGCCGTGTCCGGAATGAAGGGGTGCAGCGCGCCGATGGCGTTCGAGCCGCCGCCCACGCACGCGATGATGGCGTCCGGCAGCCGGCCCATCGTGGCCAGCGTCTGGGCGCGAATCTCGCGGCCGATGACGGCTTGGAAGTCGCGCACGATGGTGGGGTAGGGGTGCGGGCCCGCCGCGCTGCCGATGACGTAGTAGGTGTCCTGCACCTGCGACACCCAGACGCGCATGGCTTCGTTCATCGCGTCCTTGAGCGTGCGCGAGCCCGACTCCACCGGCCGCACCACCGCGCCCAGCGCGCGCATGCGAAAGACGTTGAGTGCCTGGCGCTCCACGTCCAGCGCGCCCATGAACACCTCGCAGGGCAGGCCGAAGAGCGCGCACGCGGTGGCGGTGGCCACGCCGTGCTGGCCCGCGCCCGTCTCCGCGATGATGCGCTTCTTGCCCATGCGCCGGGCGAGCAGCACCTGGCCCACGGTGTTGTTGATTTTGTGCGCGCCCGTGTGCGCCAGGTCCTCGCGCTTGAGCCACACCTGCGCGCCCCCCCACGCCTCCGTGAGGCGGTGCGCGGGCGTCAGCGTGGTGGGACGGCCCACGTATTCGCGCAGCACGCGGGTGACTTCCTCGCCGAAGGACGCGTCCTGCTGCGCCTTCGCGTAGGCCTCTTCCAGCTCCAGCAGCGCCGGGACCAGGGTCTCCGGCACATAGCGTCCGCCGTAACGGCCGAAGCGGCCCACGGCAGTGTCCGTCGTCATGGCACGACTCCTCAGAGGTTGAGGGACTGGACCGTGCGCACGAAGGCGCGCACCGCGTCCAGGTCCTTGATGCCAGGGGAGGACTCCACTCCGCTGGCCACATCCACACCGTAGGGCCGGGTGGCCTTCACGGCCTCGGCCACGTTGGAAGGCTTGAGTCCGCCCGCCACCAGCACCGGCAGGCCGCAGTCCGACAGCTGCTTCACCAGCGACCAGTCGAAGGTGACGCCGCCACCGCCGTAGCCCGGGGCCGCGCCGTCCAGGAGCAGCCCCGCTACATCACCCACGCCCACGTAGCTTCTGGCCTTCTCCACGTCGTCCGGCCCGCGCACGCGCAGCGCCTTGATGACGGGCACGCCGTAGCCAGCGCAGTCCTCGGGGGACTCGTCGCCGTGGAGCTGCACGGCGGTGAGGCCGCACTCGCGCACGCGCACCCGGATGTCCTCCGGCTTCGCGTTGACGAACACGCCCACCATCGCGGCCAACGGAGGCCGCGTGCGTGCGAGCTCCGCCGCCGTGGCCAGGTCCACGAAGCGGGGGGAACCCGGATGGAAGTTGAGTCCCATCGCGTCCGCGCCCGCGGCCCACACGCCTTTCGCGTCCGCGACGCGCGTCACTCCGCAGACCTTCACCAGGACCCTCATGTCCCGTCGCCTTCCAGCCCGAGCAGCCGTCGCAGGGCACGGCCGGGGTCGGCGTCGCGCAGGAGGGATTCGCCCACGAGCACGGCGTTGGCGCCCGCGTCGCGCGCGGCGGTGAGGTCCGCCAGGTGCTTGAGGCCGCTCTCCGCCACCAGCGCGGTGGACCGGGAGCGCAGCGCGGGCATCACCCGGAGCGCAGTGCCGGTGTCCGTCTTCAGCGTGGCGAGGTTGCGGTTGTTGAGGCCGATGATGCTCGCGCCCGCGGCGAGTGCGCGTTCGGCGTGCGCCTCCGTGTGGGCTTCCACGAGCGCGGCCACGCGCACCTGCTTCGCCGCGGCGATCATCTCCCGGAGCTCCGAGTCCCCGAGCGCATCCGCGATGAGCAGCACCGCGTCCGCGCCCCAGGCCGCGCTCTCCTCCACCTCGCTGGCGGCGACGAGGAAGTCCTTGCGCAGCACGGGGATGGAGACGGCGGCCCGGACCGCGACCAGGTCCTCCAGGCTGCCGCCGAAGTCCGGCCCGTCCGTGAGCACGCTGATGGCGCAGGCGCCCGCGGCTTCGTAGGAACGGGCCACCGCGACCACGTCCGCGTGCGGGAAGGCGCCGCCCGACGGGCTCTTGCGCTTCACCTCCGCGATGACGTTGACCGGATGTCCGAGCGTGCGACGCACCAGCGCCTGCGCGAAGTCCCGCGTCGGGGGATGCGCGCCGTGCGTGGGCAGCGGGCGGGTGCCCAGCTCCCGGCGCTTGCGCGCCATGATGACGTCCAGCGTGCCCGGTGCTTCAACGGGCTTCGCTGCCGAAGTGGAGGTCGTCATGACGGGATGCCTCGCGTGCTGGAGGCGACGGCCGTACGCCGTGCGGCACGCATGAGGACTCCTCGCGTGCGGAGGCGCGCCGCCGGCTTCGGATTGGAAGTGCGCGCCGTCATGCCGCGACCCTCTGGATGAGCGCCGCGAGCTTGCGTTCGGCGGCTCCGGAGTCGATGGCGTGCTCGGCCCGCTTCACGCCTTCCTTCAGGGTGTCCACCAGACCCACGATGAGCAGCGCGGCGGCCGCGTTGAGCAGCACCGCCGTGCGCACACCGTCGCGCTCTCCCGCGAGCAGCCCGCGCAGGCGCTTCGCGTTCTCGTCCGCGTCGCCTCCCGCGATGGACTCACGCGTCACCGTCGTCAGACCCGCGTCCTCCGGCGTCACGGTGAAGCGGCGCACGGTGCCGTCCGCGCACAGCTCCGCGACCTCCGTGGGCGCGCACGGCGAAATCTCATCCAGCCCGTCGTGCCCGTGCACCACCCAGGCGCGCCGGCTGCCCAGGCGCCCCAGCACGCGCGCGGTCTGCTCCACGCGCTGCCGGTCGAACGTGCCCAGCAGCTGGTAGCGCGCGCCCGCGGGGTTCGTCAGCGGCCCCAGCAGGTTGAACACGCTGTGGAAGCCCAGGTCCCTGCGTGCCTGCGCCACGTGCTTCAAGGCACTGTGGTGCGAGGGCGCGAAGAGGAAGCCCACCCCGTGTTCGTCGATGTCGCGCGCCACCTGCGCGTGCGCCCGCTCCATGGACACGCCCAGCGCCGCCAGCACGTCCGCGCTGCCGCAGCGGCTGGAGACCGCGCGGTTGCCGTGCTTGGCCACAGTCACCCCCGCCCCGGCGGCCACGAAGGCCACCGCGGTGGAGATGTTGAAGGTGTGCGCTCCGTCACCCCCCGTACCGCAGGTGTCGAGCACCACCTCCGCCAGGGGAGCAATCTTCGCCGCGCAGGCCCGCATGGCCTCTGCCGCGCCGAGGATTTCATCCTCGGTCTCTCCCTTCATGCGCAGCGCGGCCGCCAGCGCACCGACCTGCGCGGCGGATGCCTCGCCCGCGAGCATCTGGCCCATCACGGAGGCCATCTCCTCGCGGGAGAGGTCGCGCCGGCTCACCACCCTGCCCAGCGCTTCCTTGAGGGTCATGGCCTATCCCAGCCTGACCATTTCGCGTCCCATCGCCTGGGCGATGGCCCGCACTTCACCCATGGCCTTCTCGAACTCGGAGAAGTCCAGCGACTGGAAGCCGTCCGACCTCGCGCGCGGCGGATCCGGATGCACCTCCACGATGAGGCCGTCCGCGCCCGCGGCGACCGCGGCCCGCATCATCGCGGGGACGGCCTTGCGCACGCCGATGCCGTGCGACGGGTCCACGAACACCGGCAGGTGCGTGAGCGCCTTGAGCATGGGCACCGCGTTCAAATCCAACGTGTTGCGCGTCATGTTCTCGAACGTGCGGATGCCCCGCTCGCAGAGGATGACCTGGGTGTTGCCGCGCGCGACGATGTACTCGGCCGCCATCAAGAGCTCCTTGATGGTGGCGCTGATGCCGCGCTTGAGCAGCACGGGCTTGCGCGTCTCGCCCACCGCCTCCAGCAAGCTGAAGTTCTGCATGTTGCGCGCGCCCACCTGGAGGATGTCGGTGTGCTCCGCGACGGAGGCCAGCGTCGCCGTGTCCTTCACCTCCGTCGTCACCAGCAGGCCCGTCTCCTTGCGCGCCTCCGCGAGCAGCGCCAGGCCGTCACCCTTGAGGCCCTGGAACTCATAGGGGCTGGTGCGCGGCTTGAACGCGCCGCCGCGCAGCATGGTGGCGCCCGCCTGCTTCACCGCCTGCGCGGTGGAGATGATCTGCTCGCGCGACTCCACGGAGCAGGGGCCCGCGATGACGTGGATGGCGGCGCCGCCGAGCGTGAGGTTGCCCACGCGCACCAGGCTGTCCTCCGGCTTCACCTCGCGGCTGACCAGCTTGAACGGCTGGGAGATGGCGACCGCGTCCGCGACGCCGGGCAGCACGCGGAAGGGCTCCGGCTCCACCGCGCCCGGGTTGCCGGTGATGCCGATGGCGGTGCGAGAGCCCCCTGCGATCGCGTGCGGATGCCAGCCACGGCGGCGGATCTCATCGTTCACTCGCTCGATGTCCTGGTCCGTCGCGTCTGGGCGCATCACGATCAGCATGGGGAACTCCTGCTCTTTCTCTCCAAAGGGCACGCGGGCGGATGCCTGCGTGGGTGTGCTTGGAGCACCGTGCACACGGCAACCTTTGCCGTAACTGTCGGATGCCCGCAACCGAACCAGAGTCTTGCTTGCACGTCCTGGCGTTATCAAGCCAGGGTCCGCACGCTCGTACGGAAGGCGGACCATGGCGAAGCGGCCCGGGGTCATCGTGGTGGGTGGGGGGCTCGCGGGCCTGGCGTGTGCGACGGCGCTGCTCGAGGCCCGCGTGGACGCGCACGTGCTGGAAGCAGGGGACTCACCGGGCGGAAGAGTGCGCACCGACTCGCACGAAGGGTTCCTGCTGGACCGGGGCTTCCAGGTGTACCTCACCGCCTACCCGGAAGGTCAGCGGGTGCTGGACCTGAAGGCCCTCTCGCTCCAACGCTTCATCCCCGGCGCGAAGGTGTGGCGGGGTGGGCGGCTGCACACGCTTGCGGACCCGTTGCGGCATCCCGTCACGGCGGTGTCGCATCTGTTCGACGCACCAGGAGGTCTGTCGGACAAGCTGCGCGTGTTGGAACTGCGGCAGCACGCGACGTCTGGCGAATTGGGCGACTTGTGGCAGCGGCCCCAGCAGGAGTCGCGGCGCTTCCTGCTGGACCTGGGCTTCTCCGAGGAGATGCTCGAAGCGTTCTTCACGCCCTTCCTCGGCGGCATCTTCCTGGAGCGAGGGCTGACGACGTCCAGCCGGATGCTGGAGTTCGTGTTCCGGATGTTCTCCACGGGCTACGCGTCCGTCCCAGCGCAAGGGATGGGCGCCATCCCCGAACAGCTGGCGGCGAAGCTGCCCTCGGGCGCGCTGCGGATGCGCGTGCGCGTGGAGGAGGTCTGGGGGCACCGCGTGCGCCTGCCGGGCAGTGAGCTGCTGCACGCGGACGCCGTGGTGGTGGCGACGGACCCAGGCAGCGCGGCGTCGCTGCTCGTGGGCATGCCCGCGCCCCGGATGAACCGCGTGACGTGTCTGTACTTCGCGGCGCCGGAGCCGCCGGTGGAGGGGCCGTGGCTCGTGCTCAATGGTGAGGGGCGCGGGCCGGTGAACAACGTGGCGGTGATGAGCGAGGTCTCCGCCGCGTACGCGCCCCCAGGGCAGTCGCTGGTGTCCGTGTCGGTGGTGGATGACCCGGGCGGCGAGGACTCACTGGAGGCGCGTGTGCGTGCGCAGCTCACGGAGTGGTTCGGCGCGGCGGTGTCCGCGTGGCGGCATCTGCGCACGTACACGCTCGCGGAGGCACTGCCCGCGCAGCCTCCGTCCGCGCTGGTGGAACCGCACCGGCCCGTGCGGCTGGCCGCGGGGCTCTATGTGTGCGGAGACCACCGCGAGAACGCGTCCATCGACGGAGCGCTCGCGTCGGGGCGCCGCGCGGCGGAGGCGGTGTTGCAGGACATGGGGAGATAGTCCTCCGTTGTTGCCTGCGAAGCTGCGCGTTGCCTTCCAGACAACACCTTGCGTGAGGGCAAAACCGCGAAGGAAGGGAGACCAGCCAGCCAGGCCCCGGACAGCTGGACGCATTGCCCGCAGCGGACCTAGGGTCGGACGCTCTCACACGTTCTTCCAAGGATTCCGTTCATGCTCCGCCGCCTTGCCCTCCTGGGATTGCTCGGTCTCGCGGCCTGTCCCGGCGAAAACAGCGACGACGATGACACTGATGCGACGAAGGGGACCGTCTCGGGCTCCCTGCAGCCGTTCCAGGCTGGCTCCGCCGCCGCGAACGCCAGTTCGTCGCTGGATGCGTTCTTCTCGCTGCCGGGCTCGAAGAACCTGTCCCAGAAGGTCTCCAAGGCTCTGGCCGCGCAAGGCGTGTGGCGCACGGGCATCCCGTCCAAGCAGCTGACGCACGAGGCGTCGCTGCTGCCGGGAGAGATCATCATCCGCTTCGACACGCCGGGCCTGTCCGCGGAGGAGGCCGTCGCGCAGGCGCGCGTCGCGGGCTACCACGTCGTGCACCAGGCCTTCCTGAGCGATACGCAGCACCTGCTGCGCTACGAGGTGAGCCAGCCCCAGGCGATGTCCGGTGGCGCGCCCACCGTGCGCGCGCTCACCCAGGCGGAGCACGTGCGCGTGCTTTCCCAGGTGCTGGCCGTGCAGGGCGTGCAGAACGCGGAGAGCAACATCCGCGTGCGGGCGCAGGCCGTGCCGAATGATCCGCTCTACTCGCGGCAGTGGCACTACAAGAACATGAACCTGCCGGCGGCCTGGGACCTGGGCACGGGCAGCGGCTCCATCGTCGTGGCGGTGGTGGACACCGGCATCACGTCGCATCCGGACCTGAACTCGCGCGTGCTGCCGGGCATGGACCTTATCTCCAGCCTCACCAACGCGGGCGACGGCGATGGCGTGGACACGGACCCGACGGACAACGGCAAGGACCTGCCCAACGGCGGCTCGTCGTTCCACGGCACGCACGTGGCGGGGACCATTGGCGCGTCGTCCGACAACGGCTTGGGCGTGGCGGGCGTCACCTGGTCCGGCCGCAACATCCTGCCGGTGCGCGTGCTGGGCACGCAGGGCGGCTCGCTGGCGGACATCATCGCGGGCGTCACCTGGGCCAGCGGCGGCCCCGTCACCGGCGTGCGGCTGAACACCACGCCCGCGCGGGTCATCAACATGAGCCTGGGCGGCGACGGTCCTGCGTCGACGGAGATGCAGACCGCCATCAACGCGGCCAACGCGCGCGGGGCCATCCTGGTGGTGGCCGCGGGCAACGAGAACGTCAACACCAACAGCAGCTTCCCCTGCAACCAGCAGAACGTCATCTGCGTGGGCGCGGTGCGCTTCAACGGCAAGCGCGCCAGCTACTCCAACTTCGGCACGCAGGTGGACGTGATGGCCGCTGGCGGCCAGACGAGCGAGGACCGCAACGGCGACGGCTTCCCGGACGGCGTGCTGTCCACGCTGCCCAACAGCACCAACCAGCCTTCCTACGAGTGGTACCAGGGCACCAGCATGGCCACCCCGCACGTGGCGGGCATCGTGGCGCTGATGCTGGCGCAGGACTCCAAGCTCACGGCGGCGGACGTGGAGGCCATCCTGAAGGACACCGCGGACAAGACGAGCCAGTGCTCCGAGGGCTGCGGCGCGGGCCTGGTGGACGCGTACGCCGCGGTGCTGCGCGCCAAGGGCGGCGGTGATCCGACGCTGCCCCCGAAGCTCGCCATCACCACCACGCAGCTGTCCTTCACCGGCGCGTCGTCGCAGGCGCTGACGGTGCGCAACAACGGCGGTGGCACGCTGCAGGTGAGCGTGGCCGTCTCCGGCGCCAACGCCTCCGCGGTGTCCGTCTCCAGCACCTCGCTGTCGGTCCCCGCGTACAAGTCCACGGCGCTGAACGTGACCGTCACCCCGGGCTCGCTGGCGCCGGGCAGCTACGTGGCGCAGATCGACCTGACCGGCGCGTCGAGCGCGGGCAACGCGCAGGTGCTGGTGAAGTTCCGCGTGGGCGCCTCGGATGAGAAGGACGCCGTCATCGGGTTCGCGTACCTGGACGCGGCGGGCGAGGTGCAGGTCGACGACGACGGCATCTCCGTGGTGCGCGCGGCCGGTGGGTACAACTACAGCCTGAAGGTGACCCCGCGCGACTACCTGGTGCTGGCGTCCATCGACGACACCGGCGAAGGGGACTACTTCGAGGACGGCGACCGCGTGGGCTTCTGGCGCGACACCACCCAGGTGGAGACCGTGACGGTCACCAAGGGCAAGACGACCAGCGACATCAGCTTCACGCTGGTGCCCTACCAGTCGGATGACGACCACACGCCCACGACGACCATCGGTGGGGCCTGCACCACCAACAGCACGTGCGGCACGGGGGGCCAGTGCCTCACCGGCGCCAGCTTCCCGGGCGGCTACTGCACCCAGAGTTGCATGACGGCCGGCTGCCCGTCGGGTTCGGACTGCTACAGCAACGACCGGGGCGCCACCGCCTACTGCTTCGTGACCTGCACGCCGTCGAGCGGCAACACCCAGGGGTCGTGCCGCACGGGCTACCGGTGCGTGAGCGACGGCGCGGGCAGCGGCGCGTGCCTCCCGTAGTGCCGTGAAGGTTCGTACCGGCGCCGGCGGTGCACGCGTGAACGTGCCCGCCGGTGTCCATCGCGCCGGGGTACGCTGCCGCGCGCGATGACTGCTTCTCCCGTTGGACCGCCGTCAGCCGGTGACGCGGCCCTGCCACTCTGGCGGGTCGCGGCCGCTGGCGGCGTGTTGGCCTGGACGGCGCTGGTGCACGTGCATCCACCGCGCTTCTTCGCCGTCGCTTCCGTCTTCTGCGCCGTCTGGCTCGCGGTGACATGGCGGGCGATGGGCCCCTGGCGAAGGCCGCCTCCCTCCCTGTCGCTCCTGGATACCGCGTGGGGTGTCGCCCAGGCGGTGGTGCTGTTCGCGGGCGCGAGGGCCTTCCTGTGGGCGTTCTGCGGCGGCTTCACCGACGCGCTCTGCGAGCCGCTGCAATCCGTCTACTCGACGTTTGGCACGGGGTCGCTGGGGACGGCGCTGGCCCTGGTGTTGCTGCTCGTTCCGGCGGAGGAGCTGTTCTGGCGCGGCTGGGTGCAGGGCGCGCTGCGTCCCCGGCTGGGCCGGTGGGGCGCGGTCGCCGGGTCTGCGGTGCTGTCGAGCGTCGTGCTGCTGGGCTTCGGTGAGCCGCTGCTGGCCCTGGCCGCGCTGCCCACGTCGCTCGCCTGGGGCGCGCTGGCCGAGTGGCGCCGGACGCCTGCCGCGTCCTGGGTGAGCCATGCCTTGTGGGATGTGCTCATCGTCGTGGTGTGGCCCGCGACGTGAGCGCGCGTGCCAGAATGCGCGCCCATGGCTTCGACTCCTGAGGTGGTCGTCTTCGGCGCGGGCAGCATCGGCTGTTACGTGGGTGGGCGGCTCGCCGCGACGGGCGCGACGGTGCGCTTCATTGGCCGCGAGCGGGTGGTGGCGGAGGTGCGTGCGCACGGCCTGCACCTGACGGACTGGCAGGGCGCGGACCTGAAGGTGCCCGCGGCGGACGTGCGCATCGACACGGGGCCGGAGGCGCTGTCCACGGCGGACCTGGTGCTCGTCACGGTGAAGTCCGCGGCGACGGAGGAGGCGGGACAGACGCTCGCGCCGCGGCTCAAGCCTGGGGCCATCGTCATCAGCTTCCAGAACGGACTGCACAACGCGGCGGTGCTGCGCGGTCTGCTGCCAAACCACACAGTTCTCACGGGGATGGTTCCCTTCAACGTCGCGGCGCAAGGGCAGGGCCATTTCCACGCGGGGTCGGAAGGCACGCTGGAGGTGGAGCGGCACGCGGTGCTCGCGCCGTTCGTGGATGCATTCACCCGCGCGGGGCTGGCATTGAAGCAGCACGCGGACATCGTCGCGGTCCAGTGGGCGAAGCTGTTGTTCAACCTCAACAACGCGCTCAACGCGCTGGCGAACCTGCCGTTGAAAGAGGAGCTGTCACAGCGCGCGTGGCGCCGGTGCCTGGCGCTCGCGCAGGGCGAGGCGCTCGCGGTACTGGGGCGCGCCGGGGTGAAGCCCGCGAAGCTGACGCCGCTGCCGCCGGGATGGATTCCCGTGCTGCTGGGGGCGCCGGACGCGGTGTTCTCGGTGCTGGCGAAGAAGATGCTGGCCATCGACCCGAAGGCGCGTTCGTCCATGTGGGACGACCTGCACGCGGGCCGCAAGACAGAGGTGGACTACCTCAACGGCGAGGTGGTCCGGCTGGCCCACCAACACGGCGTCTCCGCGCCGGTGAACTCACGGCTCGTGGAGCTCATCCGCGAGGCGGAAGCGGGGCAGCGCCGCCAGTGGACCGGTGAGGCGCTGCTCGTGGACCTCAAAAAGGCGGAGCTGGCGAACAGGGGGTGAGCTGTGCGTGGCGGGCCTCGCGACCCGCGCACGCACGGGAACATCAGCTCCGGGCGGCCACCTGCGTGAGCAGCGCCGTCATGCGCCGGGCGAACCGGTTCGGGTCGCTCAGCGGGCTTCCTTCCGTGAGCAGCGCCTGGTCGTGGAGCAGCTCAATCCACTCGCCCACCTGCGGCGCGGCCGGGTCGTTCGCGAGGAGTCCGCGCAGGTGCTCGATGACCGGGTGCTTGGGGTTGACCTCCAGGATGCGCTTGATGCGCGGCATTCCCTTGCCGCGCTCCTTGAGCAGGCGCTCCAGGTAGGCCGGCGTGCCGCCCTCCGACACCACCAGGCACACCGGCGAATCCGTGAGGCGGTCCGACACGCGCACCTCGCGCACGTCCTCCTTCAGCACGTCCTTCATCTTGTCCGTCAGGCCCTTGAGCCCTTCCGACTGCTGCTCCTTCGCCTTCTTCTCCTCGTCCGTGGACTGGAGCTTCAGGTCCGCGTTGAGCGCGGAGACCAGCGGCTTGCCCTGGAACTCGCGCAGGCCCTGCGCGGCCCACTCGTCCACCGGGTCCGTCATGAAGAGCACCTCGTAGCCGCGCTGCTTCAGCGCCTCCAGGTGCGGGCTGTCCGCCACTGCCTTCCGGCTCTCGCCGTAGACGTAATAGATGGCCTCCTGGCCTTCCTTCATGCGGCCTACGTAGTCCGCCAGCGACGTGAGGCCCTCCTCACGCGAGGACTCGTAGCGCACCAGCGCGCCCAGCTTCTCGCGGTACTCCGTCTCCAGCGTCAGGCCTTCCTTCACCACCGTGCCGAAGGACTCCCAGAACGTGCGGTAGTCGTCCGGCTTGTCCTTGGCCAGCTTCTCCAGGAGGTCCAGCGACTTCTTCACCACGTGCTTGCGGATGGCGCGCACCACCGCCGAGTCCTGCAACATCTCACGCGACACGTTGAGCGGCAGGTCGTCCGAGTCGATGACGCCGCGCACGAAGCGCAGCCACTGCGGCACCAGGTCCTCGCAGCGGTCCATGATGAACACGCGCTTCACGAACAGCCGCACGCCGCGCTGCTGCTGCGAGTTCAAGTCGAACGGCGGGTGCTTGGGCACGAAGAGCAGACCCGTGAACTGCTGCGTGCCGTCCGCCTTGAAGTGCGTCCACGCCAGCGGCTTGTCGAAGTCGTGCGTCAGGTGCTTGTAGAACTCCTGGTACTGCTCGTCCGTGATTTCGCTCTTCGGACGCTGCCAGAGGGCGCTGGCCTTGTTCACCACCTCCAGCGCCTGCTCCGTGGCCTGCGTGTCCCCGCTGCCCACCTGCTTCGTCACCTGGAGCTTGATGGGGTGGCCCACATAGTCCGAGTACTGGGTGATGAGCTGCTTCAGCTTCCACTCGTCCAGGAACTCCTTCTGGTCCGCCTTCAGGTGCAGCGTGATGGCGGTGCCGCGCGTGGCCTTCTCCGCCGGCTCCACCGTGAACGTGCCGTGCGCCTCCGACGCCCACTTCCACGCGGAGGTCTCACCGGCGGCGCGGCTCACCACCTCCACGCGGTCCGCGACGAGATACGCGCTGTAGAAACCCACGCCGAACTGGCCGATGAGCTGCACGTCGTTCTTTCCCTTCTGCGCCAGCGCCTGGAGGAACTCGCGCGAACCGGAGTGCGCGATGGTGCCCAGGTTCTTCACCAGCTCGTCATGCGTCATGCCGACGCCGGTGTCCTCGATGGTGAGGGTGCCCTGGTCGGCGTTGGGGACGATTCTCAGCTCCAGCGCGGGCTCGTCCTTGAGCAGCTCCGGCTCCGTGATGGAGCGGAAGCGCAGCTTGTCCAGCGCGTCGGACGCGTTGGACACCAGCTCACGCAGGAAGATCTCCTGGTGGCTGTAGAGCGAGTTGATGACCAGGCTCAGCAGCTGCTGGATCTCCGCCTGGAATGAATGGGTTTCCCGCTGGGGGTGGGTCTCTGCGGACATGAAGGCCTCCGGGCGCTGACGGAACGCGCCAATGCTCTTCCCCATAACCATGCCTGCCGGCTTGTCGAGAAGAGGGAATCCGCCCACACCCGTCGCTGGGAGGCGGGGGCGGGTTGGGGTAGGGAAGGGGCCATGCCCAAGTCCAGAACCCTGCTGCCCCTGCTAGGCGCGATGCTCCTGTCGAGCGCCGCGCCCGCCCAGGAAGCCCCCGCCCGCCTGCCGGACGCCCCGACGCTGAAGCGGATGACCGCGCGCTTCGCCCCCGTGGACGTCAAGGTGGACGTGTCCAAGCTGCCGGACGCGGAGAAGCGCGCCCTGGCCAAGGTCCTCCAGGCGGCCCGCATCATGGACCCCCTCTTCCTGGGCCAGGCGTGGGCGGGCAACCAGACGCTGCTGCTGGACCTGGTGAAGGACACCACGCCCCTGGGCAAGGAGCGGCTGCACGCGTTCCTGCTCAACAAGGGCCCCTGGTCGCGCCTGGACGAGGCGAAGCCGTTCATCCCCGGCGTGCCGGCCAAGCCGGACGAGGGCAACTTCTATCCCGCCGGCGCCACCAAGGCGGAGGTGGAGGCGTGGGTGAAGAGCCTGCCGGAGGCGAAGCAGCACGAGGCCACGGGCTTCTTCACCACGCTGCGCAAGGGGACGGACGGCAAGTTCGTGAGCGTGCCCTACAGCGTCGAGTACCAGGGTGAGCTGGGCATGGCCGCGCAGCTGTTGCGTGAGGCGGCGGCGCTCACCCAGCAGCCCACGCTGAAGCGCTTCCTGGAGACGCGCGCGGCGGCGTTCCTGTCCAACGACTACTACGCGAGCGAGGTCGCGTGGATGGAGCTGGACGCGAGCGTGGACCCCACCATCGGGCCCTATGAGGTCTACGAGGACGGCTGGTTCAACTACAAGGCCGCGTTCGAGGCCTTCATCGGCGTGCGCGACGACGCGGAGACGCAGAAGCTGGCGAAGTTCAGCGCGGAGCTCCAGGAGCTGGAGAACAACCTCCCGATTGAGCCGGGCCTGCGCAACCCGAAGCTGGGCGCATTGGCCCCCATCCGCGTCATCAACAGCATCTACTCGTCCGGCGACGGCAACCGGGGCGTGCAGACGGCGGCCTTCAACCTGCCCAACGACGAGCGCGTGGCGGCGGAGAAGGGCACCAAGCGCGTGATGCTGAAGAACATCCAGGAGGCCAAGTTCCAGCGCGTGCTGGTGCCCATCGCGAAGGTGGCGCTGCCCGCGAAGGACCGCAAGGACGTGTCCTTCGACGCCTTCTTCACGCACATCCTCATGCACGAGCTGATGCACGGCCTGGGGCCCCACAACGTCACCGTGGCCGGGAAGCAGACGACGGTGCGTCAGGCGCTGCAGGCGGCCTCCAGCGCCATCGAGGAGGCCAAGGCGGACATCTCCGGCCTGTGGGCGCTCCAGCGGCTGGTGGACAAGGGCACGCTGGACAAGGACCTGCAGCGGACCATGTACACGACGTTCCTCGCGTCCGCGTTCCGCTCCATCCGCTTCGGCATCGACGAGGCGCACGGCAAGGGCATCGCGCTCCAGCTCAACCACTTCCTGGACACCGGCGCGGTGAAGGTGAACGCGGACGGCACCTTCGAAGTGGTGCCGGACAAGATGCAGGCGGCCGTCACGTCGCTGACGAACCAGCTCATGGCCCTTCAGGCCTCGGGCGACCGCACCGCCGCGGAGGCGCTGCTCGCGAAGCAGGGCGTGGTGCGCCCCTCCGTGCAGAAGGTGCTGGAGCGGCTGAAGAACGTGCCGGTGGACATCGAGCCGCGCTACGTCACCGCCGACTCGCTGGTGAAGGACTTCGGCGCCCCGGCCGCCACGCCCGCGGCGAAGAAGTAGTGTCCCCGGCCACGCTCCGTCCCACCCGCGCGCTTTTCTTCGTGCGCGGGGGACGGGGCCTGGCCAGTAAGGGAGCCATGGCGCCCGAGCCCTCCACCCGTCCCGCCCCTCCCGACCCGTGGGGCGTCGTGCTCGCGCTCGCGATGGTGGGCGCGTGGGGCGGGCACCTGGCGTGGATGCTGGCGGGGCCCGCGCTGCCGTGGGTTTCACCGCTCCCCTGGCTGCATGTCCTCCTGCAGATGTGGCTGTCCACCGGCCTCTTCATCACCGGGCATGACGCCATGCACGGCACCGTGTCCCTGAATCGCCGGGTGAACGCCGCGGTGGGGATGTTGGCCTGCTTCCTCTTCGCGGGGCTGTCCTACCGCCGGCTGGTGGTGAACCACCGCGCGCACCACGCGGACCCCACCGGCGAGCACGACCCGGACTTCGCGGCGCGGGGCGTGTCGTTCTGGCCGTGGTTCGGGGCCTTCATGGTCCGCTACACGACGTGGCTGCAAATCGCGGTCATGGCGGTGAAGTTCAACGTGTTGCTGTGGCTGGGCGTGCCCCAGGCGCGCATCCTGGCCTTCTGGGTGCTGCCATCGGTGCTGGCCACCGTGCAGCTGTTCTACTTCGGCACCTACCTGCCGCACCGGCGCCCGGAGACGGAGGGAATGGCGCCGCACCACGCGCGCTCCCTGCCTCGCAACCACCTGTGGGCCCTGCTGTCGTGCTTCTTCTTCGGCTATCACTGGGAGCACCATCAGTCCCCCGGCACGCCCTGGTGGCGGCTGTGGCGGGCGAAGGACGCCCGGCGGTAACCGGAAAAGGGGCTGGGGCGTTATAGAGGGAGTCATGCGCGACAAGCTCCCTCCCGAGCCCCCTGGCTCCGAAGTGACGCCCGAGAAGCTCTACGTGCGCCGCCGCGAGTTCATCAAGAACGCGGGCCTGTTCGCGGGCACCGCCGCGGTGGTGGGCGGCGGGCTGTACCTGCTGGGCATGAAGCGCACCCGGCCCATGGACGGCTTCGTGCCGGACGCGGGCGCGGTGGCCCAGCCGGTGGTGCCCGCACAGGGCCTCTTCAGCACGGACGAGCCACGCACGCCCTACGAGGACATCACCACCTACAACAACTTCTACGAGCTCGGCCTGGACAAGAACGACCCGGCCCGCCGCGCGCACCTGTTGAAGACGCGGCCGTGGACGGTCGTCATCGACGGGGAAGTGCACAAGCCGTGGACCGTGGACGTGGATCAGCTCATCTCCGCCTTCCCGCTGGAGGAGCGCGTCTATCGGATGCGGTGCGTGGAAGCCTGGTCCATGGTGATTCCGTGGCTGGGCCTGCCCCTGGGCAAGCTGCTGGACCGCGTGCAGCCCACGTCCTTCGCGAAGTACGTGGCCTTCACCACGCTGGAGGACCCGGAGCAACTGCCCGGCCAGAAGAGCCCGGTGCTGGACTGGCCTTACGTTGAAGGGCTGCGCCTGGATGAAGCCCAACACCCGCTGACGCTGCTGGCCACGGGCCTCTACGGCAAGCAGCTGCCCGCGCAGAACGGCGCCCCGTTGCGGCTGGTGGTGCCGTGGAAGTACGGCTTCAAGGGCATCAAGTCCATTGTCCGCATCACGCTCACGCGCGAGCAGCCGCCCACGACGTGGAACATCACCAACAAGCGCGAATACGGCTTCTACGCCAACGTGAACCCGGCGGTGGATCACCCGCGCTGGAGCCAGGCCTCGGAGCGCCGTATTGGTGAAACTTCGCGCCGGCCCACGCTGCCCTTCAACGGCTACGCGGACGCGGTGGCCGGCCTCTACAGCGGCATGGACCTGAAGCGGGACTTCTGAACGATGGCCTCCTCCAAGCTCCCCTGGCTGAACCCCGCCATCGCCGTCGGAGGACTGTCCCCGCTGCTGCTGCTCGCGATGCAGGGGGCGCAGGGACAGCTGGGGGCCAACGGCATCGAGTTCGCCCTCAACCAGACGGGCCTCTTCGCGTTGGCGGTGCTGCTGGGGTCGCTGGCGTGCACGCCAGTGCGGCTGGTGACGGGCTGGACGTGGCCCGCGCGCATCCGCCGCACGCTGGGCCTGCTGGCCTTCACCTACGCGGCGACGCACTTCCTCACGTACGCCGTGTTGGATCAGGGCCTGGACGTGCGCGCCATGGCGGAAGACGTCTTCACCCGGCCGTTCATCACCGTGGGCTTCACCGCGCTGATGCTGCTGGTGCCGCTGGCCGTCACCTCCACGAACAAGTGGGTGCGGAAGCTGGGCTTCCCCACGTGGCAGCGCCTGCACCGGCTGGCCTACGTGGCCGCGGTGCTGGGCGTGGTGCACTTCGTGTGGCGGGTGAAGCAGGACGTCACGGAGCCGGTGCTCTACGGGGCCGTCCTGGCGCTGCTGCTGGCCGTGCGCGTGGGTGAGGCGCTGCGCAAGCGGCGGGCGCTCGCGCGCCCGGCCTGAAGCTTCGCTACTTCGCGGTGGCGCGGGGCAGCGGGAGGATGGTGTCCACCAGCGTCATCAGCTGCGCGCAGCTCACCGGCTTGCGCACGAAGGCGCTGATGCCGGCCTTCTGGCCCAGCGCGCGCACCTCCGCCACGTTCGGATCGCCCGTCATCATCAGGATGGGGACCTTGGACAGCCTGGCGTTGCTGCTGGCGCGGATCTGCCCGGCGAAGTCCGCGCCGTTCATCCCGTCCATGTGGAAGTCGGTGAGGATGAGGTCCACCTGCTCCGCCTCGGCGACCTTGAGGCCTTCCTCGGCGGACTCCGCCTCCAGGAACTCGAAGCTGCGGGCCATCAGGTAGATCTTCAGCAGCGTCCGGATGGAGCGGCTGTCGTCCACCAGCAGCACGCGCTGCGGACCGGTCCCCCCGGTCGGACGGACCGTGGGCGTGCTCCCCGTGGGACGGGGGGGCGCGGTTTCGGGGGTGGGGAGAGGGCCGACCTTCATCGGAATCAAAACCTCGGGGAGGAAACGCCTCCAGCGGCTCCGCCCATGGTCGCGGAAGGGCCCTGCGAAGTCAAAGCAACCAGGGCACCACGCCGCGATTTCAGGAGGGCGAAAACGACCTCAGCGGACCTCCAACACGAAGGCCTGGGACTGCACGCCCGGCAGCCCCACGGCCTCCGCGAGCGCCGGGTCCAGCTCGTTGGGCAGCCGCCACGTCTGACCCGTGGACTGCAGCAGGGTGACGCTGTAGCGACCCGGGGGCACGGCCGCGAGCGGCGCGGGCGCGGCGGGGTCGCGCGCGTCCAGAGCGAGTGCGCGGATGGCCACCACCAGCTGCGGAACGAAGACGGGCTGCGGGCGAGGCTTCCCTTGTTCGTCGAGCAGCGCGGCGAGCAGGGGATCAGGCGACAGGCCCGCCGCCAGCACCGTCACGTCCGGCTTGCCGTCCTTGCCGCCGCTCACGCGCGCGTAGTCCACGCCCTCCTCGTCCACCACGCCGTCGCGGTTGAGGTCGTTCTCATCCACGTAGCCCGTCACGCCTTCCGCCAGCTTGCGGACGATGACGCGCGGCCAGAAGTCCGGCACGCCGTCGCCGTTGGCGTCGTCCGGGACGCCGTCCTTGTTGGCGTCAATCAGCTGCACCCAGAAGCCAGGAGGCCGTTGATCCACCGCGCCGGTGAGGACCTGCGGCGTGAGCGTCAGCGTCTTCATGGGCGTGGTCGCGGTGTTGAACTCGCGCGGGTCCGCGGTCTGGAACGCCGGCCGGTCGAAGGGGACGGTGGCCGAGTCCGCGAAGGACACGGAGACACCGCTGAGCGGCTGGGGCCAGCCGTCCGCGTTCGTCGTCACTTCCAGGACGCGCGTGGCGCTGGTGATGGGGTCCACCGCGCCGCCGCCCACGTCGCCCGCGTTGGGCTCGGAGGTGACGCCGTACCAGGGGTTGAAGTCGGACACGTGGCAGGGCTGCGGGATGTTCCGGCAGGTGTCCGCGTCGATGAAGCCGCGCAGGAGGTAGCGGCCCGGCTCCACCAGGCTCAGTGAGAACGGCGCGGTGAACGGGCCCGTGGAGCTGTCACCCATGGACGCGCCGAACAGCTCCGCGGCGGTGACGACGGTGAAGGCCAGCGGACGGCCGGAGCCCGCGGGCGGCGGCGGGTTGGCCGCGTCGTAGATGAACACGATGGCGTTGCCGCGCGCGCGCGACTGCACCACCAGGCTGCCCTCGATGCGGGCCGAGCGCGTGTGCTGGCGGCCGTCCGCGGTGGGCACCACGTCCGGGGCATCACAGCCGCCGGACAGCAGCGACGCGAGCGTGAACGCGAGGAAGGGAAGGGCGCGCTTCATGGGGTCACCGTGAGGTTGGCGAACACGCGCCGCTCGATGCGGTTGCCGAAGGGGTGCTCCGCGTGGCTGCCACCGAGCTGGCTGCCTTGCAGCGCCACGGAGACGAAGTCCTTCACCACGGTGTAGCCCACGCGGGCGTTGACGACGGTGTACGCGGGGAGGTTGTTGGCGATGAGGTCCACGCGCGTCGGGTCGGACGCGGAGGGCTCGCGCTCCACCCAGGTGGTGGAGGTCGTGAACGCCGCTTCGATGCCGAACTCCAGGTCCGTGCGCGTGCGGTAGGTGACGCCGCCGAAGAGGCGGAAGGCCGGCGTCTGGCTGCACGTGCCGCACTGGCCTTCGTCCGGCAGGTCGGAGCTGACGTGCTGGTACGCGGCGCTCGCCTTCACGCCCAGGCCGTCGATGGGGGACACGTTGATGCCCGCCTCGACGCCGCGCGCGGTGTAGATGGCGGCCTCGTTGGTGAACATGGAGCGGCCCAGCAGGTAGTTGCCGGTGCCGCTGTCGTAGGACTCGCCGGCGGGCAGGGGCTGCACGGGCGACAGGGCGATGAGGTCCTTCACCGTGTTCTGGTAGAGGGCCACGTCCCAGTCCAGACCCAGGCGCGGGGACTCACCGCGCCAGCCCAGCTCCAGCGCGTTGAGGCGCTCGGGGCGCAGCGTCCGGTTGCCGGTGGTCAGCAGGCTCACGCCGTTGACGCCCGGAACGGGCACGGGCAGCCGGGTGTAGCTCTCCAGGAACGTGGGCTCGCGGAAGGCGGTGGCCACGGACGCGCGGAAGGCGTGCCCTTCAATGGGCTGGAACACCGCGGACAGGCGCGGCGACTGCGCGATGCCCGGGTTGCCCTTGTCGAGCAGCGGGTGGCGGTCCACGCGGTAGCTGACGATGAGGCGCAACGGCTGCACGATGCGCCACTCGTCCTGGACGAAGGCCGCCGCGTGGAACTCCTCGCGCAGGTCGTCCAGGTACTGGAAGGCCACGCGCTTCAAGCGGCCCTCCACGCCGATGTTCACCTGGTGCTCACCGGCCAGCTCGAAGCCGCGCGCGTACAGCGCTTCACCGTTGAAGACGTTGGACGCGACGCTGGTGCTCAGCGAGCGCTGGCCAATGGCCTCGTACTGCGGGCCCGCGTCGCCGGACAGGTGGTTCCAGAACGCCTTGAGCTTCACGGCGCCCAGCTCCACGTCGGCCTTGGCGTACGCGCCCAGGCCGTCGATGTAGTAGTTGCGCAGCAGGCCCAGCGGATAGATCTCCGTCAGGTAGCGGTGCACGCCGCCGGAGAGGCCAATCGCCCGGCCCTCCTCGAAAGAGTAGACGGTGGACAGGTTGGCGCGAGCCCCGCGCTGCCCCAGGTCCGGATCCGCAGGCCCTTGCAGGGCGAAGTCCGGACGGCCGCTCTCGTAATCGCGGCTCCACTTGTCCTGCTGCTGGTAGGCGGCGGACGCGCGGTAGCGCAGGCTGCCGTTCTGGCCGTGGCTGACGAACGAGCCCTGCACGGTGTTGCCGCCGCCCGCCATGGCGCTGAAGCGCGCGCGCCGGCCGGTGCCGGGGGCCTGGGTGATGATGTTGATGACGCCCAGCATCGCGTTGGCGCCGTACAGCGCGCTGCCCGGACCGCGGATGACCTCGATGCGGTCGATTTCTTCCAGGCCGATGGGCAACCCCGCCCACACCGTGAGGCCGAGGAAGTCCTGGTACTCGGTGCGGCCGTCCACCAGCACCAGCACCTTGTTGGCCAGTCGCTGGTTGAAGCCGCGCAGGCTGACGTTGGCGCTGCCCACGCCCATGGCCATCACGTCCGCGCCGGGCACGCGGCGCAAGAGCTCCGGCAGCGTGGTGGCGCCCGACAGGCGGATGTCCTCCGCGGTGATGACGGTGGTGGCGTTGGGCGCCTCCAGCGAGGACTGGGCGCGGCGGCTCGCCGTCACCACGCGCTCTTCGTACGGCACCAGGCCCTGGTCACCAGAGGTGTCGCCGGACTCGGCGCTGCCGCTGGAGCTGGCGGTGGGGCCGGGCGTGGCCGAGGGCTGCTGCGAGCCCTGGGGCTGGGCGGTGAGCGACTCCGCGCGGTTGACGGCCTTCTCCAGCCGCTCCATGAGCGTGGCCAGCTGCTGCTGGGCCTGGATGCTCGTGGGGGGCGGCGGCGGCATGGGCAGGCCGGTGGTGCCCGTCGTGCCGGTCTCGGTGCCGGGGGTGGGCGCCTCCGCCTGGGCCGCCTTCTGCGTGGACTCCAGGCGTGTGACCTGGGCCTGCACGTTGGCGGTGTCCGGCGGATTGGAGGCGAGGTAGCGCTTGTAGGCATCCAGCGCTTCGTCCAGCCGGCCCGCGTCCTGGTACGCCCGGGCGATGTTGTAGAGGACGCTGGGGTGCGGCTTGATGTTGTAGGCCTCTTCCAATTCGGCGATGCCCTCATCGAACTGCTTCTGTTCGATGAGGTTCATGCCATTGCGGAAGTGGCGGCGCGCTTCAAGTCGCGCGTCCGCCAGGGCCTCGGTCGCGCAAAGACACAGCGCGAGGAGCGCTCCACGTCGGAAGGCTGTCGGGGGATTCACTGGTACGGATCGTCCTTGTACGAGGAACCCGGAGCCTTGGGGGAAGGCTTCGGTCCCTGCTTCTTGATGCGCGGAAGCTTGATGGAGACGTTGACGGTGGTGCCCGGCTCGCCTGCGTACTTCTTGCTGACGGTCTGGTAGCCGTCCATCGCGAACGACACCTCCACGGACGCGAGGCCCGGGCCGTCAGGGGTGTGGGTGATGACCATCGGCGTCGTGCCACGCACCTGGCCGTCGAGCATGATCTCCGCGCCCTGGGGGTCGCTGTCCAGGTCGAAGCGCACGGTCCGGGGGGCGGCTGGCGGCGGCGTGACGGCGGTCTCCGCGACGGCCGTGGGCTCGCGAGCAGGGGGCGGCTGCGCGACGGGCGTGCGCGCCACGGGGGCGGACTCGACCGGATCCACCGGGGGCTTCTGGGCGCCGCGCAGCACGAAGATGCCCGCCACGCCCAGCCCCACGATCAGGGACGCGCCGAAGAGGGCGATGCCCAGGCCCTTCCTGGACTTCTTCTCCGCAAGGCCACCGGCCTCGTCCACGGAGATGTCCAAAGCCATGGTGTTGGGCGCGGGCGTGGGGCCGGAGCCCAGCGCCTGATGGGGGCCGGTGTGGATGCCGCTGTGCGGACCGCTGTGGGGGCCGGAGCCCACCGCGTTGAGGCCGGTGCGCGTGGCGAAGACGCCGCTGACGCCGGACGCGGACGCGGCGGAGCGCATGCCCTGGAGCACGGCGTCCATGGACGCGTAGCGGTCCACGGGGCGCTTGGCCAGGCACTTCATCACCAGCGCCTCCACCTCCGCGGGCACGTTGTGGTCCGGCCACACGGTGTAGAAGGGAGGCGGCGGGTCGTTGATGTGCTTGACGATGACGTCGATGCTCTGCGCCGCCTGGAAGGGCGGCCGGCCCATCAGCACCTGGTAGAGCACCACGCCCAGGCTGTACACGTCGCTGCGCGGATCCGCGATGTTGCGCGCCTGCTCCGGCGCCATGTACTGCGGCGAGCCCAGGATGACGCCCGCCTGCGTGAGGGTGGTGTCCTCCTTCATGGAGGCGTCCCCCGAGAAGGACTTCACCAGGCCGAAGTCCAGGACCTTCACCACGTCGTGGTCGGCCTCCTGGTTGAGGACCATCACGTTGGCGGGCTTGAGGTCGCGGTGGATGAGACCGACCTTGTGCGCCTCGCGCAGCGAGCGGGCCACCTGCTGACCGATGGCGAGCGTGCGCTCCCACGGCAGCGGCCCTTCCTGGGTGAGCAGCTGCGACAGCGTCAGCCCCTCCAGGTACTCCATGGCGATGTAATAGATGCCGTCTTCCGTCTTGCCGTAGTCGATGACGGTGACGGTGTTCGGATGGCGCAGCTTCGCGGTGACGCTGGCCTCCAGGAAGAAGCGCTTCTGGAAGCCGGGGTCCTTGCCCTCGCCGCTGTACTGCGGGTTGAGGACCTTGAGCGCCACCAGGCGGTCCAACGGGGCCTGCATGGCCTTGTAGACGCGGCCCATGCCTCCGGCGCCAAGCGTCTCCAGGATGCGGAAGCGCTCGTTGAGGATCCGCCCGAGCAGGGGATCCGGCACGTCGGCGGGCGCGCCCTGGCGGCGGGCGTCGCTTTCGATCATGTGTTCCCCCAAGGTGAAGAGAAGGACCGCATACGTCGTTTCAGACCCGGCGGATGCTAGCACCGCCTTTGAAAACCGCCCAAGAGACGTGCCGCTATCATCGCCGCGCCCCAGCGCCGAGTTTCCGGCCCGCGAGGCACGCTCGCACTCCCGCACCTCCCGTGCGCATCGCGTCCCCCGGTGGGGGTTGGAAAACGAGGAAATCAGCGTCCGTTGCCGCACAGTTCGTGGCAACTGGTGCGTCGCGTCATCCCCGGTGACAGGGACTCGGGCGGGTTAGGGTTTCCCGCATGAATGCCAGGCTGTCCTCGCTGTTGTCGTCGGCGCCGCGGTATCCGCGGCGGGTGGTGTGCCTGACGGAGGAGACGACGGAGGTGCTCTACCGCATTGGCGCGGGGGACCTGGTCGTCGGCGTGTCGGGGTTCACGGTGCGGCCTCCGGAGGCGCGCAAGAAGCCGAAGGTCAGCTCGTTCCTGGACGCGAACTTCGAGCGGATATTGGAGCTGAAGCCGGACCTGGTGCTGGGGTTCAGCGACCTGCAGGCGGACATCGGCCGGGAGCTGTGCAAGCGCGGGGTGCCCGTGTACCTGTTCAATCAGCGCTCGCTCGCGGAGATATTGCAGGCGGTGCGGCTCACGGGGGCGCTGGTGGGACGGGCGGAACCCGCGGAGGCGCTGGCGGTGGAGCTGGAGAAGAACCTGGAGCGTCACTCGGACGCGGCGCAGTCCCTGCCGAAGCGGCCGCGCATCTTCTTCGAGGAGTGGCACGAGCCGCTCATCTCCGGCATCCGCTGGTGTTCGGAGCTGGTGGAGGTGGTGGGTGGGGTGGACGTCTGCCAGGAGTCGCGCGCGTCGCAGGGGGCGAAGGGCCGCATCTTCGACCCGGAGGAGGTGGCGAAGCGCGACCCCGAGGGCGTCATCGCCAGCTGGTGCGGGCGCAAGGCGAAGCGGGAGAAGATCGCCTCCCGGCCGGGTTGGGCCAACGTGCGGGCGGTGGTGGAGGACCAGCTCTACGAAGTGAGGAGCTCGTACATCCTCCAGCCGGGGCCGGCGGCGCTGTCGGACGGGGTGGATCAGCTGGCCCGCATCGTGGCGGCCATCGCGAAGGGGGAGAAGCTGCCCATGGCCCGGCCGGGAGACCTGCGCACCGCGCTGACGTGAGGGGAGGCTGGCGGCAGGCGCGGCGCATGACAGGATGCGCGCGTGCCGCTCTCACTGCCCGTCCTGCTGGTCACCGTGCTCGCCGCGACGGGCACGTCGTCGGGGCAGACTCCTCCGGAGGAGGTTTCCGGCAAGCCCCAGGACGTCGTGCCGCCAGGTGCGCCGGTGCGCTCGCCGGACGTCGATCCGTCGGGCGTGTCGAACACGGACGTCGCGCCGCCGCCCCGCTCGGAAGAGGTCCCGGTGGGGCCGGAGGGCCCGCAGCCGCCCGTGGTCACCACGGACGCGGAGCGCACGAAGAACTACGAGGAGGCGCTCATCGCCTGGGGCCTGGGCGAGGTCGAGCGCCAGGTGGAGCCCGCGCCCCAGGGCAAGGTGCTGGAGGAGGTGCTCGTCACGGCGGAGGAGGTGGTCGCGCCGATGGATCCGTATCCATCGCTGCTCAACATCTTCCACGTCCGCACCCGCGATGAAGTCGTCCGCCAGGAGGTGCTGATTTCGCCGGGGCAGCCGTACTCGGAGGCGCTCGTCGCGGAGTCGGTGCGCAACCTGCGCAAGCTGGGCCTGTTCTCCGTGGTGCGTGCGGTGCCGGTGAAGGGGAGTGCTCCGGACAAGGTCGCGCTGCTGCTGGTGACCAAGGACCTGTGGTCGCTGCGGCTCAACAACGAGTTCTCCGCCGTGGGCTCGCTGCTGCTCTACCTGCGCTTGCAGGGCACGGAGCAGAACTTCCTGGGGCGCGGCAAGAAGGTGGCGCTGGACTTCATCATGCGCCTGGACACGTTCAGCTTCGGCCAGAGCTACACGGACCGGCGTGTGCTCGGCAGCCGCTGGTCGCTGACGGAGTCCGCCGCGGTGCTCATCAACCGCGACACGGGGCGCGCGGAGGGTTCGCGCGGGAGCCTGGTCGTCAGCCGGCCGCTGTATTCGCTGGCCACGCCGTGGAGCCTGAGTACGTCCGTGGCGTGGAACATGGAGACCGCGCGGCAGTTCCGGGGCGCGGACATCTGGCAGCTCCCGTTCCCGGACGGCGAACCCGTGCCGTACATCTACAACGCGCGCGAGGTGGCCGCGGGCGCCACGTACACGCGCTCCTACGGCCAGCGCTACAAGTGGAACGTGGGCATGGGCGCGGGGGCCTATCACTATGCCTACGCCGCGCCGGTGGCGTCGCAGCTCACCGACGCGCAGACGGACTGGTTCCGCCGCAACTACCTGCCGCGCGCGGAGGACGCGGGGTACGCGAACTTCTCCCTCAGCGCCTTCGAGGCCCGCTACGACGTGCTTCGCAACGTGGACTCGTACGCGTTGTCGGAGGACTTCCAGTTGGGGCACTCGGTGCTGGCCACGCTGCGCTACGCGCCACCGGTG
Source organism: Corallococcus exiguus (assembly GCF_009909105.1). Lineage (NCBI taxonomy): Bacteria > Pseudomonadati > Myxococcota > Myxococcia > Myxococcales > Myxococcaceae > Corallococcus > Corallococcus exiguus. Next base: position 752,616 of record NZ_JAAAPK010000003.1, on the reverse strand, counting down.
TTCCCGTCCGCCGCGCACTTCGCGGAAGGGGGACTGTCCCTGCGCTACCGCGTGCACTGGGGTGACGCGCTCACCACCGCGTCCGCGGCTGCGTCCCTCCGCCAGCAGTTCAGCGCCAGTCAGCCGGGCGTGAAGGAGGGCTGGACGAATCGCCGCTGGGCCGCGGAGCTGGTGCAGGTGTCGCCGCGCGTGCTCGGGGGGCGCTTCGTGGCGCGAGGCCTGCTGGACGTGAACATCGACGACCTGTCCGAGCGCGTGAGCCTGCTGGGCGGCAGCAACGGCCTGCGCGGCGCGGGTGTGGATGCGTACTCCGGCAGGCGGCTGCTGCTGGTGAACCTGGAGTACCGCACCGCGCCGCTCGTCGTGCGCACGGTGCACGTGGGCGGCGTGTTCTTCCTCGACTCGGGCAGCGCGTTCAACGAGCGGCCGGAGATGGTGACCACCGTGGGCGTGGGCCTGCGGGTGCTGTTCCCCCAGTTCAACGTGTTCCCGTTCCGCATCGACTTCGGCTACGTGCTCAACGGCGACCGTCCCCCCGTGGGCAGCCGCCTGTCACTCAGCAGCGGGCAGGTGACGGACTACCGGCCCAACTTCCTCGACTCGCCCTGAGCCCTCAGGGAGGCTCGACGCGCAGCAGCTCGCGGAAGAGGACCTCCGCCGCGTCGCGGAACAGCTCTCCGGACGCGAGCAGCCCGCCGCAGTGGTGGGGCTCGCGCGCGAGCGTCAGCGCCACCGCCTTGCCCAGCACCGCGTCCCAGAAGGGCTCCGAGTCGAGCGGCAGGAGGAACTCGCGGATGATGGCCTTCGGCCACGGCAGCACGGTGGTGGGGTCCGCGTCGCTCAGGCTGGTGAAGCAGTCCAGGTCTACGTCCAGCAGCACGGAGGATGCGGCCTCCAGCACGTCGCGCACGGCGTCCGTGGGGCCAGGGCGCAGGTACGCCTCCGCCGCGCGGTCCACGGTCGTCACCGTCACGATGCGGTGCGAGCGGCCGCGCGTGTCCACGTAGGTGTCCCCGGCGAACGAGCCCCGGGGCCGGGTGCGCGCGATGATCAACGCGTCGCCCACAAGGTTCGCCTCCATCGCCGCGAGGATGTGGTCGTAGTTGCGCACGTCCAGCTTCCACCGCGCGTGTTCATCCAGAGCGCGCAGGCCAGCGGAGCGGTCCGGCATGTCCGCGGGGCGCTCTGGCACCACGATGTCCAGGTGCCGGTCCAGCGTGACGAGCAGGGCAGGGGGGCCCTCATCGCCCAGGGCACACGCCCACGCGGGCAGCGCGAGCCGATGCGGGTCGAACACATAGGCGTCCGTCGGACCGCGGCCTCCGCCCAGGCCCAGCCGCACCACCCCCGCGAGGCGCAGGTGGCGCAGGGCGTCGTCATTTTTCGAATTCATGCGGGACGAAATCCCCTCCAGGCTCCGGCGTTCAGAGGATGTCCATCCTGCCGCGAAAGGAGCCCCGTCCCTCGGGGTTCAATCACGCATGCGTCCATTCGTCACCGTCGCGCTGCTCCTCCTGGGGATGCCCGTCCTGGCCCAGGAGCCGTCGTCCTTCCTGCGCCAATACGCTGAAACAGGGCGCTTCATGAACGGGAGGCCCGTGAATGCGCGCATCACCCCGGACGAGAAGTCCGTCCTCTTCCTGCGCACGTCCCCCACGTCCAACGTGCGGATGCTCTACGCGTTCGACGTGGCCAGCGGGCAGACGCGGGAACTGCTCACCCCCGAAGCCCTGCTCAAGGGCGCGGAGGAGACGCTGTCTCCCGAGGAGAAGGCCCGTCGCGAGCGCATGCGCGTGAGCGCCCGGGGCTTCACCTCCTACAACCTCTCCGAGGACGGCACGCGCCTCCTGGTGCCCCTCTCCGGCCGGCTCTACGTGGTGGACCGCGCGACGGGGAAGTCCACGGAGCTGAAGACGGGGCCCGGTGCCATCGACCCGCGCTTGTCCCCGGACGGCAAGCAGGTGGCGTACGTGCGCGAGCACGACGTGTACCGGGTGGACATCGCGGCCAATCAAGAGAAGCGCGTCACGCAGGGCGGCACCGCGCAGAAGACGCACGGTCTGGCGGAGTTCGTGGCGCAGGAGGAGATGGGCCGCTTCTCCGGTTACTGGTGGAGCCCGGACGCGAAGTTCATTGCCTACGCGGAGTCCGACACGGCCGACGTGGAGAAGCTCACCGTCGTGGACGTGATGCATCCAGAGCGCCCTGCCGCCTCCTTCCCCTTTCCCCGTGCGGGCACGGCGAACGCGAAGGTGCGCCTGGGCATCACGCCCGTCACCGGTGGCAAGACCGTGTGGGCGCAGTGGGATGCGCGGAAGTACCCGTACCTGGCCACGGTGAAGTGGGACAAGGGTGGGCCGCTGACGTTGCTCGTGCAGAACCGTCTCCAGACGGAAGAGCAGCTGCTCGCGGTGGAGCCCGTCACCGGCAAGACGCGCGTGCTCCTCACGGAGCGGGATGCGGCGTGGATCGACCTGCACCAGGAGTTCCCGCTGTGGCTGGAGGATGGCTCCGGCTTCCTCTGGTACACCGACCGCAACGGCGCTTCGGAAGTGGAGCTGCGCAAGGCCAACGGTGAGCTGGCCCACTCCGTGGTGAATCCTGGCGCCGGCTTCCGGAGCCTCACCCACTACGTGCAGGCGGACCGGACGCTCTTCTTCACCGGCGACCCGAACCCCACGGAGAGCCACCTGTGGCGCGTGAAGCCCGGTGGAACGCCGGAGCGGGTGGACACGGGCACCCGGGGGCCCGCCCTGGAGTACGGGCTCGTCTCCAAGAACGGGGGCCTCGTCGTCCTCAACAGGCAGAGCCCCAAGAGCATGCCGCGCATGCTGGTGCTCAAGGGCGACGGCACGATGATGGGCGAACTGCCCTCCATCGCCCAGGAGCCCCCCTTCACGCCGAACTTCGAGGTGCGCCAGGTGGGCGCGCGGAAGTTCTGGACCTCGCTGGTGAAGCCGCGTGACTTCAAGCCCGGCAAGAAGCTGCCCGTCATCGTGGACATCTACGGCGGTCCCATCATCACGGTGGTGCACCAGTCCATGTCCCTGCACCTGATGGACCAGTGGATGGCGGATCAGGGCTTCCTGGTGGTGAAGGTGGATGGACGCGGCACACCCCTGCGCACCGCCGAGTGGAACCGCGCCGTGAAGCACGACTTCGCCACCATCACCCTGGATGATCAGATTGAAGCGGTGCAGGCGCTGGCGAAGGAGGTGCCGGAGATGGACCTCAGCCGCGTGGGCATCACCGGCTGGAGCTTCGGCGGCTACATGGCGGCGCTCGCGGTGATGAAGCGCCCGGACTTCTTCAAGGCCGGCGTCGCGGGCGCGCCGGTGACGGACTGGCGCGACTACGACACGCACGCGACCGAGCGGTGCCTGGGGCTGCCAGACGAGAACCCCCAGGCCTACGAGGTCAGCAGCCTGCTCACGTACGCGAAGAAGGAAGGGCCCATTGGCGCGCTGCTGGTGATTCACGGCACCGCGGACGACAACGTGTATTTCTTCCACGCGCTGAAGCTGTCGGACGCGCTCTTCCGCGCGGGCAAGCCGCACCAGCTGCTGCCCCTGTCCGGCCTCACGCACATGGTGGCGGACCCGCTCGTCACGGAGCGTCAGTACGAGCGCGTCATCACCCACTTCCAGCAGAACCTGAAGTAGCGGAAGGCCCCGCCCGGCACCTGTCCGAAAGGTCCAGGTGCCACGGGGCGTCGTCCGCTTCCGGTGGGAATCCTCGCGGGGGCCGGACGTTGGGAGGGCCGCGCGGCGGCCGGAGTGTAGGCTTGCCCGCACCTTCCCGCGAAAGGAGCCCCGCCCCGCGCGGGGATTCAGCTACGCATGCGTCAGGTCCTTACCGCCGCCGCGCTTCTCCTCATGAGCAGCGCTCCCTCCATCGCCCAGGAGCGCAAACCCTCCGCCATGGCCCCTTCGCAAAAGCAGCCGGACACCTTCCTGCGCCAGTACGCCGAGACGCGCCGCTTCCAGAGCGGCCGCCCGGTGGGCACGCGCATCACCCCGGACGAGAAGTCCGTCCTCTTCCTGCGCACGTCCCCCACCTCCAACGTGCAGATGCTCTACGCGTTCGACGTGGCCGGAGGCCAGGCGCGTGAGCTGCTCACGCCGGAGGCCCTGCTCAAGGGCAACGAGGAGACGCTGACCCCCGAGGAGAAGGCCCGCCGCGAGCGCATGCGCGTCAGCGCCCGGGGCTTCACCTCCTACAGCCTCTCCGAGGACGGCACCCAGCTGCTGGTGCCCCTCTCCGGCCGGCTCTACGTGGTGGACCGCGCGACGGGGAAGTCCACGGAGCTGAAGACGGGCCCCGGCGTCATCGACCCTCGCTTGTCGCCGGACGGCAAGCAGGTGGCGTACGTCCGTGAGCACGACGTGTACCGGGTGGACATCGCGGCCAATCAAGAGAAGCGCGTCACGCAGGGCGGCACCGCGCAGAAGACGCACGGCCTGGCGGAGTTCGTGGCGCAGGAGGAGATGAGCCGCTTCTCCGGCTACTGGTGGAGCCCGGACGCGAAGTCCATCGCGTACACGGAGTCCGACACGGCCGACGTGGAGAAGCTCACCATCGTGGACGTGATGCACCCGGAGAAGGGTGGGGAGATCTTCCCGTACCCGCGTCCCGGCAAGGCGAACGCGAAGGTGCGCCTGGGCGTCACCCCCGTCACCGGCGGCAAGACGGTGTGGGCGCAGTGGGACGCGCAGAAGTACCCGTACCTGGCCACGGTGAAGTGGGACAAGGGCGGGCCGCTCACGATTGTCGTGCAGAACCGCCTCCAGACGGAGGAGCAGGTGCTGGCGGTGGACCCCGCCACGGGCAAGACGCGCGTCCTCTTCACGGAGAAGGACAACGCCTGGGTGGAGCTGGCGCAGGACTTCCCGCTGTGGCTGGAGGATGGCTCCGGTTTCCTCTGGTACACCGAGCGCAACGGCGGCCCGGAGGTGGAGCTGCGCAAGGCGAGCGGTGAGCTGGACCGCTCCGTGGTGAAGCCGGACGCGGGCTTCCGCAACCTGTCCCGCTTCGTCCAGGCGGACAAGACGCTCTTCTTCACTGGCGGCCCCAACCCCACCGAAAGCCACCTGTGGCGCGTGAAGTCCGGCGGCGCCCCGGAGCAGGTGGCCACGGGCACCACCGGCCCGGCCGTGGAGAACGGGCTCGTCTCCAAGAACGGCGGCCTGGTCGTCCTCAACACTCAAGGGCCCAAGGCCATGCCGCGCACCGTGGTGCTCAAGGGCGACGGCACGAAGCTGGGCGAGCTGCCGGAGGTGGCGCAGGAGCCGTCCTTCACGCCGAACTTCGAAATCCGCCAGGTGGGCCCGAAGAAGTTCTGGACCTCGCTGGTGAAGCCGCGCGACTTCAAGCCCGGCCAGAAGCTGCCCGTCATCGTGGAGGTCTACGCGGGGCCCACCGTCACCGTAGTGCACCAGTCCATGGCCGCGCACCTGCTCAGCCAGTGGTTCGCGGACCACGGCTTCCTGGTGGTGAAGGTGGACGGCCGCGGCACGCCGCTGCGCACCTCCGAGTGGAACCGCGCGGTGAAGAACGACTTCGCCACCATCACCCTGGATGATCAGATTGAGGCGGTGCAGGCGCTGGCGAAGGAAGTGCCGGAGATGGACCTGAGCCGCGTGGGCATCACCGGCTGGAGCTTCGGCGGCTACATGGCGGCGCTGGCCGCGCTGAAGCGCCCGGACTTCTTCAAGGCCGCGGTGTCCGGCGCCCCGGTGGTGGACTGGCGCGACTACGACACGCACTACACCGAGCGCTACCTGGGCCTGCCGGAACAGGCGCCCCAGGCCTATGAGGTCAGCAGCCTGCTGACGTACGCGAAGAAGGACAGCCCCATTGGCGCGCTGCTGCTCATCCACGGCACCGCGGATGACAACGTGTACTTCTTCCACACGCTGAAGCTGTCGGACGCGCTCTTCCGCGCGGGCAAGCCGCACCAGCTGCTGCCCCTGTCCGGCCTCACGCACATGGTGCCGGATCCGCTCATCACCGAGCGCCAGTACGAGCGCGTCATCTCCCACTTCGAGCAGAACCTGAAGAAGTAGGCCTGAGCGCGGCTCAATGCCCTGAAAAGGCAGAGGCCCGGTTCCCTCAAGGGACCGGGCCTCTGTTGCTTCAACCAGTCCGTGAGGAATGGCTGAGACGCGTCACTTCACGCCGCGCGGACGTTCTGCGCCTGCAGGCCCTTCGGGCCCTTGGTGACTTCGAACTCCACCTTCTGGCCCTCGGCCAGGGTGCGGAACCCATCCATGTTGATGGCGGTGTGGTGGCAGAACACGTCCTCGCCCCCGCCGTCCTGGGTGATGAAGCCGAAGCCCTTCGCGTCGTTGAACCACTTCACGGTACCAGTTGCCATTGCGCTTCCTTGCGTTTGCAGGGCAGCCGTGGGGAAGGCCACCCGTTCTGCCCGACGACCGGGGAGACAGAGCTATTTGTAGTGAAAGGGCCGACTGGAAGTCCAGCCGGCCCTCCGGGATTGCCCGACTTGAGCCCCCGCGGCGTCATGTGCGGGGGAGTAAGTCAGATGTCGAGCAGCAGGCGCTCGGGGTCCTCGATGCACTCCTTCACGCGCACCAGGAACTGCACTGCTTCCCGGCCGTCCACCAGGCGGTGGTCGTACGTGAGGGCGATGTACATGATGGGCCGGATGACCACCTGGCCGTCGCGGGCCACGGGGCGCTCCACGATGTTGTGCATGCCCAGGATGCCCGTCTGCGGCGGGTTCAGGATGGGCGTGGACAGCATGGAGCCGAAGATGCCGCCGTTGGTGATGGTGAACGTGCCGCCCGTGAGGTCGGCCATCGTGAGCTTGTCGTTGCGCGCACGGCCGCCGTAGTCACCGACCGTCTTCTCCAGGTCCGCGAGCGACAGCTTGTCCGCGTCACGCACCACCGGCACCACCAGGCCACGGCTGCCGCTCACGGCCACGCCGATGTCGTAGTAGTGCTTGAAGATGACGTCCTCGCCGTCGATCTCCGCGTTGATCTGCGGGAACGCCTTGAGGGCCTCCACGGACGCGCGGATGAAGAAGCTCATGAACCCGAGCTTCACCCCGTGCTTCGCCTGGAACTTGTCGTTGTACTTCTTGCGGAGCGCCATCACCTCGCCCATGTCCACCTCGTTGAAGGTGGTGAGCAGGGCGGCGTTGGACTGCGCCTGGAGCAGGCGTTCAGCGACGCGCTTGCGCAGCGGCGTCATGCGCACGCGCTCCTCGCGCGCGGCGTTGGGGCGGGGACCGGACGGCGCGGCGGGAGCCGGAGGCGCGGACGGGCGGTTCAGCTGACCCTGCACGTCCTCCTTCATGATGCGGCCACCGGTGCCGGAGCCCTTCAGCTGGCCCACGTCCACCCGGTTCTCCTCCGCCATCTTCTTGGCGGTGGGGGTGATGCGCGTGTCGCTGCCGGCCGGAGCAGCGGGCGTGGACACGGGCGCCGCGGCCTGGGCGGGCGCGGGCGTGGCGGCGGCCACGGCGGGAGAAGCGGCGGCGCCGGCACCGGCCTCGATGGTGCCCAGCACGTCGCCCACGCGGACCTTGTCGCCCTCCTTGAAGGCGATGGACGCGACGCTGCCCGCGGCGGGAGCCGGCACGTCGATGGTGACCTTGTCGGTCTCCAGCACGACGAGCGGTTCGTCCGCGGTGACAGACTCACCCTGCTTCTTGTTCCACTTGCCGACGACGGCCTCGGTGATGGATTCGCCGAGCGGAGGGACTTTCAGTTCAACGGCCATTCTGGGGTCCTCGGAGGATGGCTTCTTCGATGATGAGCTGCTGCTCGTAATCGTGCGTCTTCGTGAAACCGGTGGCGGGGCTGGCTGCCTCGGCGCGCCCGATGTAGCCCAGCTTCACCGTCTGCTGCTGAGAACGGCCGGAGAGGAGGTCGTGCAGGCGCGGGAACATGAAGTGCCAGCCACCCGCGTTGCGTGGCTCCTCCTGCACCCAGTACAGCTCCTGGAGCGCCGGCAGCTTCGCCACCAGGTTCGACAGCTCGTCCTGGGGGAACGGGTAGAGCTGCTCCACGCGCACGATGGCGATGGAGTCGTCCTTGCGCTCGTCCCGGGCCTTGGCCAGGTCGTAGTAGACCTTGCCGCTGCACAGCAGCAGCCGCTTCACCTTCGCGGCGTCCGCCTTCGCGTCCAGAATCACTTCCTGGAACGCGCCCGTGGCCAGGTCGTCCATGCGGCTGGTGGCCTCCGGACGGCGCAGGAGGCTCTTGGGCGACATGATGACCAGTGGCTTGCGCACCGGGCGCAGCACCTGGCGGCGCAGCAGGTGGAAGATCTGCGCGGGCGTGGTGGGGTAGCAGACCTGGAGGTTGTCCTCCGCGCACAGGTCCAGGAAGCGCTCCAGGCGCGCGCTGGAGTGCTCCGGGCCCTGGCCTTCGTAGCCGTGCGGCAAGAGCAGCGTGATGCCGGAGAGCCGGCGCCACTTGCTCTCCGCCGCGGCGATGAACTGGTCGATGATGATCTGCGCGCCGTTGGCGAAGTCACCGAACTGGGCCTCCCACAGGGTGAGGCCGTCCGGCACGTCCAGGCTGTAGCCGTAGTCGAAGCCCAGCACGCCCATCTCCGACAGCGGGCTGTTCCAGACGTTGAAGGTCGCCTTGCCGGTGGCGAACTGGCGCAGGGGCGTGAACTCCTCGCCCGTCTGCGTGTCGTGCAGCACCGCGTGGCGGTGGCTGAAGGTGCCGCGCTCGCTGTCCTGGCCGGACAGGCGGATGCTGTAGCCCTCCGCCAGGATGGTCGCGTACGCCAGCGACTCGCCCTCGCTCCACTGGAGCTCCTCGCTCTCCAGCATGCCCTGGCGCTTCTTGAGCACCGTGCGCTCCACGTCGCGGTGCACGTTGAAGCCCTCCGGCGCGCTGGCCAGCTTCTGGAGCGCGTCACGCAGGGTGGGCTTGGCCACCGCCGTGGACACCTGGGGCGCGTTCTTCAGGAGGCCGCCCTTGTAGGTCTTCCACAGGCCCTCCAGCGCGTTGGGCTCCTTGAACTGGCTCTCCTGGCGGGCGCGGGTGAGCGCCGCGTCGAAGTCCTGGAAGCAGCGCTGCTTGAGCGCGTCCGACTCCTCCGTGGTGATGCGGCCGCCTTCCGCCAGCGTCTTCGCGTACAGCGCGCGCACCGGCGGGTGCTTGCGGATGAGGTCGTACATCGCCGGCTGGGTGAAGGACGGGTCGTCGCCTTCGTTGTGGCCGTAGCGGCGGTAGCAGATGAGGTCGATGACCACGTCGCTCTTGAACGTCTGGCGGTACTCGGCCGCCAGGCGCGCCGCGTGAACGCACGCCTCCGGGTCATCCCCGTTCACGTGGAACACCGGGATGTCCAGCATCTGCGCGATGGCGGTGGAGTAGATGCTGGTGCGCGAGTCCGACGGGTCGGTGGTGAAGCCCACCTGGTTGTTGATGACGACGTGGACCGTGCCGCCCGTGGTGTATCCCTTGAGGCCGGAGAAGTTGAGCGTCTCCGACGTGACGCCCTGTCCGATGAAGGCCGCGTCACCGTGGATGAGCAGCGGCATCACCTGCGTGCGCTCGGTGTCCCCGCCGCGGTCCTGCTTGGCGCGCACGCGGCCCTCCACCACGGGGCCCACGCACTCCAGGTGGCTGGGGTTGAAGGCCAGCGACAGGTGCACGTTCTTGCCCGAGCGCGTGGCGTGGTCCGACGAGAAGCCCATGTGGTACTTCACGTCGCCCCGGCCCAGGTACGCCTTGGGGTCCTTGGGGCCGTCGAACTCGCTGAAGATCTGATCCGGCTTCTTGCCCAGGATGTTGGTCAGCACGTTGAGGCGGCCGCGGTGGGCCATGCCGATGACCAGCTCCTTCAGGCCCATGTCGCTGCCCACTTCCAGCAGCGCGTCCAGCATGGGGATGAGCGACTCGCCGCCGTCCAGGCTGAAGCGCTTGGCGCCCACGTACTTCGTGTGCAGGAAGTGCTCGAAGCCCTCCGCGTACGACAGCTTGGTGAGGATGTGCCGCTGCTCGTCCACGGTGAACGGCGTGCGGTTCTCGCTGTGCTCCATTCGCTTCATGAGCCAGCGGCGACGCTCGCTGTCGAGCATCTGCATGAACTCCACGCCGATGGAGCTGGAGTACGTGCGGCGCAGGCGCGTGACGAGCTCCGCCAGGCGCACGCGCTGCTGCGGGAAGACGCCGTTGCACTCCACCGCCTGCTCCATCTCCTTCGGCGCGAAGTGGTTCTCATCCATCAGCGCCACGTCCGCCACGTGGCCCAGCTGCGGGCGCGGACGCTCCAGCGGATCCAGGTGCGCGCGCAGGTGGCCGCGCAGGCGGAAGGCGGTGATGGCCTGATCCACCTTCGACTGCAGCCCGATGTCCTGCGCCGGAGCGGCCGGAGCCTGCGGCGCGGCGGCGGCCTGCACGGCGGCGTCGTTCGCCTTGCCCTTACCCTTGCCCTTGGCCTCCGGTGCGGCGGGTGTCGGCGCCTCCAGCAACTTCGTGTTGAAGATGGGGCGGCCCGTGCCGTTGTTGCGCTCGAACACCTCGCGCCAGCTCGCGTCCACGCTGCCCGGATCCTCGAGGAAGCGCGAGTAGAGCCCCTCGATGAAGTCGATGTTTCCACCAGAGAGGAAACTGTCCTGGAAATTCGCCATGGCGGGGGTCTTTTACTGGATGGGGGACGCGTTGGGGGGTTTTCGCCTCAGTTTGTTGAACCGCGTCATGGCCGGCTGCCCGGCTTCACTCCAGGGATCAGATGGAATCATGCCCCGCGTGAGCGCAGCTTCACCGAGCACTGGATTCCCTCTGCTGGGATGAGCTCAAAGGAGACGCCAGGACCCCTGGCATGCTGAACAGACGTACATCCGAGGCACATGAGACACGGGGTCCGGGGGCCCCCATGGCGGTTCAGGAGTGGTAAGCACTCGCCCCCGCTTTCCACCCACTTTTTCCGAGAACGTACCGACATGCTCCTTCAGGGCAAGAAGCTGCTCATCACCGGCGTGCTCACCCCGCAGTCCCTGGCCTTTGGCGTCGCGGAGCATGCGATCGCGCAGGGCGCGGAGGTCATCCTCACCGGCTTTGGCCGGGCCAAGTCCCTCACCGAGCGCAGCGCGAAGCGGCTCAAGCCCGGCACGGAGGTGCTGGAGCTGGACGTGACGAACCCGGCGCACTTTCCGGCGCTGACGGAGGCGCTGCGGCAGAAATGGGGCCGCGTGGACGGCGTGCTGCACGCCATCGCGTACGCGCCCGAGGACGCGCTGGGCGGCAACTTCCTCAACACGCCGTGGGAGAGCGCGCAGACCGCGTTCCGCATCTCCACCTTCTCCGTGAAGGAGCTGGCGGTGGCGTGCGTGCCGCTGATGACGCAGGGCGGCTCCATCGTGGCGCTGGACTTCGACAACCGGCAGGCGTGGCCCATCTATGACTGGATGGGTGTGTGCAAGGCGGCCATGGAGGCCACGGTGCGCTACCTGGCGCGCGACCTGGGGCCCAAGGGCATCCGCGTGAACGCGCTCGCCGCGGGGCCGCTCGCCACCATCGCGGCCAAGGGCATCCCGGGCTTCAAGGCGCTGGCGCAGTACTGGGGCAAGCAGGCGCCGCTGGGCTGGAGCGACAAGGACAGCCACGACCACGTGGCCAAGACGGCCTGTGCACTTCTGTCCGATTGGCTGTCCTCCACCACCGGCGAGATGATTCACGTCGACGGCGGCTACCACGCGGTAGGCGCACCCCCAGTGGAGACGGTGGAAGCACCGGCCGAAGGGGTCTCCGCGACCCCCACGCCGAAAGAAGGCTGAATCCAACCCACCTTTCTGGAAAGTCCAGACAAACGCCTGCCAGGCTTCCCGGCGGACGGGAGCCCCCCGCTTCCGCCCGTCGGAGCGCTCACGGTAGGATCACCCATGCAGCGCAGGCGCATCCCGCAATCCGCGGAGCCTGCGCGAGGAGCCGTGGCACAGTGAGCACCAACGTCTTGCTGGTGGACGACAGTCCGACCGTCCGCAACATCCTCAAGATCTACCTGATGAACCTCAAGGTCAGCATCGTGGAGGCGGAGGACGCGCAGCGCGCGTTGCAGCTCTTGCGGTTGGTGCCGGTGAGCGTGGTGATCGCCGACATCAACATGCCGAACATGGATGGCATCACCTTCGTGAAGGAGGTTCGCGCCAGCGCGCAGCCGCAGGTGCAGAAGGTGCCGGTCATCCTCTTGACGGCGGAGAAGGGAGAGGACCTGCGCCAGCGCGGTTCGGCGGCGGGGGCCAACGCCTTCATCCAGAAACCGGTGTCGCATGACGAGCTGACCAAGACGGTGCGTCAGTTCCTGAGCGGGGGCTGAACCCGTGAGTCTGCCGACCCTGCTGCTGGTGGATGACAGCGACGCCATCCTGGCGTTGGAGCGGGCCATCCTCTCCGGGCACTACACCATCCACACGGCCAGCAACGGCCGTGAGGCGCTGGACAAGGTGGGGCGGCTGCACCCGGCGGCGGTGCTCTTGGACCTGTCCATGCCGGAGATGGACGGGGACGAGGTGCTCCAGCGGATGAAGGCGGACTCGGGCACGGCGGACATCCCGGTCATCATCATCTCATCGGAGAAGCAGCGCGCGGAGGCGTGCCTGGGGCTGGGCGCGGAGGCGTTCCTGGCCAAGCCCTTCCGCGCGGACGAGCTGCTCCTGCGCGTGGGCGAGGCGCTGGAGAACGCGCGCCGGCGCTCGCGCTCCGGGGCCATGCTGATCCTCCGGCTCAACGTGGGCGAGCGCGAGTTCGCCGTGCCGCTGGACTCCGTGAAGGAGGTCCTGCTGCAGCCCCTGACGCGGCCGCTGCCCACGGGGCCGTCGTACCTGCGCGAGTACGTGGAGCTGCGCGGCCAGGCGGTGTGCGTGCTGGACGTGGCGCTGCGGCTGGGCGTGCAGCACAAGGTGTCCATCGCGGAGCGGATGCTGGTGGTCATTGAAACGGAGGGCGTGTCGCTGGCGCTCACCGTGGACACCGTGAAGGACCCGGAGGAGTTCCAGGCGAGCGACATCGACCGGCGCGAGAAGGTGGGCGGCGCCGAGCACGGCCTGCTGCAGGAAGGGCTCGTGGGCATGCTGCGCACGGGTGGCCGCGCGCTGCCCATCCTGGATCCGAAGGTGTTCATCACGCGGGGACTCCTGCGCGACCTGCCCGCGCTGCTCGCGCCGGTGGAGGAAGAGCGGAGCGCATGAGTGCGGGGCTCGACCCGAGGCTTCTGGCCCGTGCCCGGGAAGTGGTGGCGGACACCACCGGCTTCCGGGACGACGCCATCGCCCAGGAGGCGGTGGAGCGCGTGCTGCGGGCGGAGCTGGCCCGGGGGCGCGTGCCCACGGAGGTCCTGAGCGAATTGCAGCAGCTGGGCTCGCCGCTGGCCTACACGCTGGTGCGCGCGGTCCTGGTCGGGGAGACGTACTTCTTCCGCCAGCCGGAGCACTTCCGCTACATCACCCACGAGGGCATTCCGACGGCGCTGCGCCACGGCGCCATGCACCTGCGCGGCTGGAGCGCCGGGTGCGCCACCGGCGAGGAGGCCTATTCGCTGGGCGCGTGCCTGCTGGCGTGCGCGCCCCCGGGGATGCCGGTGGAGGTGGTGGGCACGGACCTGCACGAGGCCAGCCTGGAGGCCGCGCGGCGTGGCACCTACGGCGCGTGGTCCCGGCGCGAGTCCGCCCCCGCGCTGCACCCCGTCTACGAGCTCCACAACGGGCGGCAGGTGTCCATCCTCCCGGAGGTGCGCAAGGTGACGCGCTTCGCGCCGGCGAACCTGCTGGCGCCGCTGCCGGAGCGCTTCGGGCAGTTCGACTTCATCCTCTGCCGCAACGTGCTCACCTACTTCTCTCCGTCCGCGCGCGACGCGGCCATCGTCCACCTGGCGCGGGCGCTGGTGCCGGGGGGCCTCATGTTCCTGGGCACGGTGGAGGTGGACCGCACGCCGCCGGGGCTCACGCGCGAGGGGCCTCCGGAGCTGCAGGCCTTCCGCAAGCCCCGCCCGGAGGAGCGCACCTTCGCGCAGTTGCCCGTGGCGCAGCCCGTGCTCGCGCCGCGCATGACGCCCGCGCCCCGTCGGCTGTCCGCGCCCATGCCGGTGTCACCCACGCCGCCGCCCGTCCCTCCGCCCTCGCCCTCGCGGATGCACCTGCAGGCGCTGGAGCGGATTGAAGAGGGCAACGTGGCCGGGGCGACGGCGGTGCTGGAGCTGCTCGTGAAGCAGGCGCCGGACTACCTGCCGGGCCTCCTGGAGCTGGCGCTCCTGCGCGAGCGCGCGGGAGCCCGTGACGCGGCCTTCCCGCTGATGCGCGCGTTGCGCACGCGGGCGGGGCAGTTGCCACCGGACACGCTGGTGGATGGACCGGAGGCGCTGCCCGCGCGCTTCTATCTGGCGTCCGCTGACGCCTACCTGAATCTGGGGGCGCTGGAATGAAGGGGACGCCGCTGGTGGTGGACGAGACCCTGGAGTCGGAGACGCGGGACCTGCTCGCACGCCGGGCCGCGCGCCTGCGCGAGCAGGGCGAGTCGACGGTGGAGGAGGCGGTCCATTGGATCGCCGAGTTCCCGCTGGGCGAGGAGCGCTATGCGCTGCCGCTGGAGTCGCTGCGCGCCGCGCTGCCCCTGCGCATGGTGACGCCGGTGCCGCTGTCCGCGCCCGCGGTGATTGGCGTGCTGCGCTTCCAGGGCCAGGTGCTGTCCGCGCTGAGCCTGGCGTCGCTGCTGGGCGGCCACGGGTGGCGGCAGGACCCGGCCGTGCTCCTGGTGGTGGACCGGGGCGACGGCGAGCTGTGCGCGCTCGACTGCGAGGCGATTCCGCGCCCCACGACGTTGCCGCTCGCGTCCGTGGAGGCCGCGCGCGCCCGGGCGGAGGGGCCGGTGGTGGAGGTCTTCACCCACGACCGGCAGCTCATCCACCTCATCGACCCGAAGCGCCTGTTCGGCCGGTCCGACGGGGGAGTGCGCCATGCCCGTTGATCCGATGCTGCAGCCGCTGGTGGCGGGCTTCGCGGTGGAGGCCCAGGAGGTCATCCAGAAGGTCACCATGGACCTGCTGGAGCTGGAGCGCGAGGGGCTGGAGAACGACGCGCTCGCGAAAATCTACACGCGGCTGGGCCGTCACCTGCACACCCTGAAGGGCAGCGCCTCGTCGCTGGGGCTCCAGGACCTGGGCGACATCGCCCACAAGCTGGAGGACGCGCTGGCGCCGCTCAAGGCGCACACGCAGAAGATGCCGCGCCCGGTGGTGGACGTGCTGCTGCACGGGCTGGACCTCTTCATGCTGCGCGCCCAGGCGCACGCGGACGGACGCGGGGACGACCTGCCGAACCCCGCCGCCGCGCTGGCCCAGCTGGTCGCCGCCGCGCCGCCCCCGGAGGAGGCCGCGGTGCTGCCGGGGGGCGCCTTCGCTCAGGCGCAGCCTGTCGTGGCTGGTGGCCCGCCCTCCGCGGCCGGCACCCCGCCTGTCCCGGCCGAGGCGCTGTTCTCTCCGGAGCCCACGGGGGAGTCCTCCGACGCCGGGTGGCGCGTGAGCGCGAACCAGGTGACGTCGCTGATGCGCGAGGTGGAGCGCCTGCGCGAGGTTCGCCTGCGGGTGGAGGAGCGCAGCCGGGAGCTGGAGCGGGTGTCCACGCTGCTCGCGAAGCAGGGCCTGCTGGCGGAGACCGCGGAGGCGCGCACGCTGTTGTCCGGTACGGGCCGCTCCCTGCGCACCGACGGCGAGGAGACGAGCGACGTCGTGGACGCGCTGGAGGACGGCCTCAAGGCCATCACCACGCGCCCCACGCGCACCATCCTGGACCCGTTGCAGCGCATGGTGCGCGACCTGTCGCGCCAGCTGGGGAAGGAAGCGCGGCTGTCGGTGGTGGGCGCGGAGGTGTCGCTGGACCGGCGCCTGCTGGAGAAGCTCCAGGGCGCGCTCGTGCACATCCTGCGCAACGCCGTGGACCACGGCCTGGAGATGCCCGCCGAGCGCGAGAAGGCCGGCAAGCACCACGAGGGCGCGCTCACGCTGCGCGTGGAGCAGCAGGGCAACCTCCTGTACCTGGAGGCGAGCGACGACGGGCGCGGCATCGACCTGGCGCAGGTGCGCAAGGCCGCGGAGAAGCGCGGACTCGTCACCGCGGAAGAGGTGGCGCGGCTCAACGACAACCAGGTGCGCGAGCTCATCTTCCGCGAGGGCTTCAGCACGCGCTCGGACGTGACGGACACCTCCGGGCGCGGCGTGGGCCTGGACGCGGTGCGCGCCACGGTGGAGTCGCTGCAGGGCCGCATCGAGGTGTCCAGCACGCGCGGGCAGGGCACGCGCTTCGTGCTGACCCTGCCGGTGGACCTGGGCAGCTCTCCGGTGCTGATGGTGCGCGCGCTGGAGCAGTTCGTGGGCCTGCCCATGCTGGCGGTGGAGTCCACGCAGCTGGCGCGCCCGGACATGCTGCGCGTGGGCAAGCGCCGCACGCACCTGGAACACCAGGGGCAGCTGCTGCCGGTGGTGGACCTGGGCGCGCGGCTGGGGCTGCGCGCGTCGTCTCCGCCCACGGAAGGCCAGCCGCTGCTCATCGTGCAGAGCGGCGGCAAGCGCGTGGCGCTGGGCGTGGACGCGGTGGTGGGGGACCGGGACCTGGTCATCCGCCCGCTGCCGTCGGAGGTGCGCGACGTGGCGGCCTGGCAGGGCGCGGCGACGCTCAGCCGGGGGGAGTTGCTGCTCATCCTCCGGCCGGACTGGGTGGTGTCGGATTCGGAGAAGGTGACGGTGTCCGCGGTGAGCCGGCGGGCGCTGGTGGTGGATGACTCGCTCACCGCGCGCGCGCTGCACCGGGCGATGCTGGAGGCCGGCGGCTTCCAGGTGCACCTGGCGGCCAGCGGGGCGCGGGCGCTGGAGCGGCTGCAGGCGGACACCTACGACGTCGTCATCTGCGACCTGGACATGGAAGAGATGGACGGCATCGAGCTCATCGCACGGCTTCGCGAGCGCAAGGACACGCACACGCTGCCCGTCATCCTGGTCTCCGCGCACGACACCACCGTGGCGCGCGAGCGGGGCCTGGCATCCGGAGCGGACGGCTTCCTCAGCAAGCGCGAGTGCGCCGCGGGCCGCCTGCTCGCGGAGGTTCTGGACGTGATGAGCCGCAGGGGGAGCCGCGCGTGAGCTCGAAGAAGCCCATTCGCGTGCTCGTGGTGGATGACTCGCCCACCATGGCCAACACCCTTACCGCGCTGCTCACGGAGGAGCCGCGCATTGAAGTGGTGGGCCGGGCGGGGGACGGCAACCGCGCCGTGCAGCTGGCGCGCCTGCTGCGCCCGGACGTCATCACCATGGACCTGTTGCTGCCCGGCCTGGATGGTCCGGCGGCTATCGGCCACATCATGTCCCAGGCCCCCGCGCGCATCCTGGTGGTGAGCGCCGTGGCGGAGCAGCGCGGCGTGGACCTGGGCTTTCAAGCCATGAGCGCCGGAGCGCTGGAGCTCATCGGCAAGCCCAACGTCACCAACGCGGAGGAGCTGCGCCGCTGGGGCCGGGACCTGGCCCACTCCGTGTGCCTGATGGCGGAGGTGCCGGTCATCTCCCGCCGTCCGCGCGTCGTGGCGCCGCCGCCCGTGCCCAGCGGGGCGCGGGTGGACGTGTTCGGCATCGTCGCGTCCACCGGTGGGCCTCCCGCGCTGGCGGAGGTGCTGTCCAAGCTGCCCCGCGACCTGCCGGTGCCCATGCTCGTCGCGCAGCACATCACCGTGGGCTTCACGCAGGGCATGGTGCGCTGGCTGTCCCAGGTGTGCGAGCTCCAGGTGGGCGTGGCACGCGACGGCGAGCGGCTGGAGCCGGGCCGCGTGTACTTCCCGCTGGATGGCCACGACCTGCTGGTGGACAGCGTGGGCCTGGCGCGCCTGCAGCGCAGCACCGGCGGACCGTGTCCCAACGGGGACGTGCTCTTGAGTTCGCTGGCCATGGCGTACGGCCGGCGCAGCGGCGGCGGCGTGCTCACCGGCATGGGTGAGGACGGCGCGCGGGGCCTGCTGGCCATCCGCCAGGCCGGAGGCGTCACCCTGGCGCAGGATGAGGCGTCCAGCGTCGTCTACGGCATGCCTCGCGCCGCCGTGGAGTTGAAGGCCACCGACGGGGGCACGCCCCTGGCGCTGGTGGCGGACCTCATCCTGCAGAGCTGTCAGCGTCCGTCGTTCCGTCCTGCCCGTGGCCCGGAGGGGGGGCCCCGGTGAGCCGTTTCCCACCTACGAACCGCAGTCGCCTGCGTTGTTCCTGGCGTCACCTGGCCGACCGTTGGCCGCTTGAGGACGCCACCCCTGGAGTCCTCCCTTGAAGCCAGCCACCGCGCTCCCCGTCTCCTTCCTGCGCGGGCTCGGGCTCGCGCCGAAGTTCGTGCTCGTCACGGCCGTCATCAGCGCCTCCGTGGCGCTGCTGCTCACCCTCATCGCCACCCGCCAGCTGGAGTCCAACCTGGAGGAGCGCCACGCCAGTGAGGGCGAGGCCGTGGCGCTGAGCCTGGCCATCGCGGCGGAGCAGGGCGTGTCCGCGGGCATGGGCTCGCTCCAGCCGCTGCTGGAGACGTTCCGCGAGCGCGAGGACCTGGCCTACATCTTCATCCAGGACCCCACGGGCTTCGTGCTGGTGCATTCGTTCCAGGGCGCGTTCCCGGAGAACCTGAAGGCCGCGCTCGACGCGCAGCCCGGCATGGGCACGGGCCGCACTCGCGTGGTGCCGGAGGTGCGCATCCTGCGCGGTGGCAAGACGCTGCGCGCCCTGGACGTGTCCGCGGCCGTGGCGGAGAAGGGGCGGCTGGGCACCGTGCACGTGGGCATGGCGCGCGAGTTCATCGACGCGAGAGTGGATGCGCTGCGCTGGGAGATGCTGCTGTTCGCGCTCCTCCTGGAGGCGTGCGGCGTGGTGCTGGCGGCGCTGTTCGGCCGGAGCATCGTGCGGCCGCTGGCGGAGCTCACGTCCGTGGCGGGCCACATCGTGTCGTCCGGCGACCTCACCCGCGACATCCGTGCGCGCGGCAACGACGAGGTGGGGCGGCTGGCCAACTCCTTCTCCCAGATGGTGGGCAAGCTGCGAGAGGTGACGGTCAACCTCCAGCACGCCGCCACCGCGCTCACCCAGTCCACGGACCACCTCAACGCGTCCTCCACCGAGCAGGCGCAGACCATCTCCCGCCAGGCCGCCGCGCTGCAGGAGACGCAGGTGACGGCGCAGGAAATCAAGCAGACGTCCACGCTGGCCGCGCAGAAGGCGGAGAGCGTGCTCAGCGTCGCCGAGCGCGCGGACACCCTGGCCAGGGCGGGCGAGGCCTCCATCGAGCAGACGATGGCGGGCCTCAACGACATCCGCGCGCAGGTGGGCGAAATCGCGGAGAAGATTCTCGAGCTGGGCGAGCGCACGCGCCAGATTGGCGGCATCACCCAGACGGTGAAGGACCTGGCGGACCAGTCCAACATGCTCGCGCTCAACGCGGCCATCGAAGCGGTGCGCTCCGGTGAGCACGGCAAGGGCTTCAGCGTGGTGGCGCGTGAAATCCGCGCGCTGGCGGACCAGTCCATCCAGGCGACCACGCGGGTGCGGGAGCTGCTGGACGACATCGCCAACTCCGTCACCGCCGCGGTGCGCATCACGGAGCGCGGCGCGGAGCGGATGGAGGCGGGCCTGGCGCAGGTGCGCGACAGCGGGCAGAACCTGCGCGAGCTGTCCTCCATCGTCCAGGACAACGCCGCCGCCGTCCGGCAGATCGCCGCCGCGGTGAATCAGCAGAACGTGGGCATCAATCAAATCACCCTGGCGGTGAATGACTTGTCCAAGATGATGGACGACACCGTGGCCCGCATCGGCTCCACCGGTGAGGCGGCCACCACGCTGCAAATCATCTCCGAGCAGCTCTCCAGCGCCGTGGGCGCGTACAAGGTCGAGTCCAAGGCGGAGTAGGGAAACACGAAGGCCCCGAGTCCCCATGAAGGGGGCCCGGGGCCTCGGATGTTTCAGGGCCTCGCGGCGCCTTAAGCCGGCACGGCCTCGGTGGCTTCCGCCTGGAGCTTCACCGCGTCGTCCACGACGTCGAAGCGGGCCACGCCGCCGCTCTTGAGGGAGCCGAACAGCAGGGCCTCCGCGAGCGGCTTCTTGAGGGTGTTGTCCACGAGCCGCGCCATGGGGCGCGCACCGAAGGCCGGATCGTACCCGTGCTCGGCCAGCCACGCGCGGGCGGCGGGCGTGAGCTCCAGCTTGACCTTCTTCTCGTCGAGCACCTTCTGGAGCAGGCGCACTTCCTTGTCCACGACCTTGAGGATGACCTCGGGGGGCAGGCCGGAGAAGAGAATCCAGCCGTCCAGCCGGTTGCGGAACTCCGGCGTGAAGGTGCGCTCGATGGCCTTCTTCGCCCGCGAGCCGTCCACCACCACGCTGGTGTCACCGAAGCCCATGGCCTTGGTGCTCATCTCCTGCGCACCCGCGTTGGTGGTCAGGATGAGGATGATGTTGCGGAAGTCCGCCTTGCGGCCGTTGTTGTCCGTGAGCGTCGCGTGGTCCATCACCTGGAGCAGGATGTTGAAGAGGTCCGGGTGGGCCTTCTCAATCTCATCCAGCACCAGCACCGCGTACGGGTGCTTGCGCACGGCGTCCGTGAGCAGGCCGCCCTGGTCGAAGCCCACGTAGCCCGGAGGCGCGCCAATGAGCCGGCTCACCGTGTGCTTCTCGGAGTACTCGCTCATGTCGAAGCGGAGGAACTCCACGCCCAGGCTCTGCGCCAGCTGCTTCGCCAGCTCCGTCTTGCCCACGCCCGTGGGGCCGGAGAAGAGGAAGCTGCCAATGGGCTTCTCCGGCGCGCGCAGGCCGGAGCGCGACAGCTTGATGGCGCCCACCATCTCTTCAATGGCCTTGTCCTGCCCGTAGATGACGCCCTTGAGCTCCTTGTCCAGGTTTTGAATCTGGACGCCCTCGCTCGCGGACACGCTCTTGGCCGGAATCTTGGCCATCTTGGAGACGACCTGCTCCACGTCGTGCGCGGAGACCACGCCCGTGCGCACGCCCTCCGGCTTGAGCCGCTCGGCCGCGCCGGCCTCGTCGATGACGTCGATGGCCTTGTCCGGCAGGAACCGGTCGTTGATGTGCTTGGCCGCCAGCTCCGCCGCCGCCTGGAGCGCACCCTCGCCGTACTTCACGTGGTGGTGCTCCTCGTAGCGGCTGCGCAGGCCCTCCAGCACCTTGACGGTGTCCTCCACGCTGGGCTCGTCCACCTCAATCTTCTGGAAGCGGCGGGACAGCGCGCGGTCGCGTTCGAAGGACGCCTTGAACTCCTGGAACGTCGTGGAGCCAATGCAGCGCAACCGGCCCGACGCCAGCGCGGGCTTGAGCAGGTTGGACGCGTCCATGGACCCGCCGCTCGTGGCGCCGGCACCGACGATGGTGTGGATCTCGTCGATGAAGAGGATGGCGTCCGGCAGCTCCTGGAGCGCCTTGAGCACGCCCTTCAGCCGCTCCTCGAACTGGCCGCGGAACTTGGTGCCCGCGAGCAGCGCGCCCATGTCCAGCGAGTACACGACCGCGTCCTTGAGCGCGGCCGGCACGCGGCCTTCCGTGATGTGGAGTGCCAGGCCTTCCGCGATGGCCGTCTTGCCCACGCCGGCCTCACCCACGTAGAGCGGGTTGTTCTTGCGGCGGCGGCAGAGCACCTGGATGGTGCGCTCCAGCTCCTTGTCGCGGCCGATGAGCGGGTCGATGCGGCCCGCCTTCGCCTCCACGTTGAGCTGCACGGCGTACGCTTCCAGCGGGCTCTTCTTCTGGGACTCGCCGTCGTCGTCGTCACCGGCGGGCGTAGCGCGCGGCTCGCCCTCGGACTCGCCGTCCTTGGTGGTTCCGTGGGAGATGAAGTTGAGCAGGTCCAGGCGGGTGACGCCCTCCTGCTGCAGCAGGTAGAGCGCGTGGCTCTCCTCTTCACGGAACATGGCGACCAGCACGTCGCCACCGTCGATGTACTTCTGCTCCGCGGACAGCGCGTGCATGGCGGCGCGGTGGAGCACGCGCTCCACGCCGATGGTCTGCTGAGGCTCGGCGTCCACGTCGTCAGGCAGGCGCTCGACCGTCTCCTCCAGGAAGGAGGTCAGGTTCTCCTGCAGGCGCTTGACGTTCGCGCCGCAGCCCTTGAGCACCTCGCGGGTGCGTGACTCACGGGTGAGGGCCAGGAGCAGGTGCTCCAGCGTCAGGTACTCGTGGCGCATCTTCCGCGCCTCGTCGAGCGCGGTGCGGAAGCTGGCCTGCAATTCTTTGGCAATCGATGGTCCTGCCACGGTTCAGCCTTCCTCGGGTTCCATGGACAGCCGCAGGGGGAACCCGTTGTCCCTCGCCGCGGCCTCCACTGTCTTGAGCTTCGTATCGGCGACGTCGTAGGTATAAACGCCCGCCACACCGATGCCGTTGTAATGAACGTGCATCATGATCTGCACGGCATCCGTCTCCGACTTGTGGAAGATCTCCTTGAGCACGGCCACGACGAACTCGCGCGTGGTGTAGTTGTCGTTGTGCAGGAGGACCTTGTAGAGCGTCGGCCTCTTCAGCTTCTGCTTGGGGACGGCCTCCGTGACGACCTGGCCGTCATCGTGTTGGTGCTTCTGAGCCATGGGCTTGCGGACTCCCTTGCCTTCGCTTCGCGAACCATTGGCGGGCCCTGCTTGAAACCGCTTCAGACCCGCTCCTTGAAACCCGTCTCCGCCCACCACAGTGGCAGGCCGCTCTCGACGGCTGCCCGCTCGTGCGCCAGGAAGCCGCGCACCGCCCGGTCCAGGCCGGGGTGAAGGAACAGATGCGCACTGTACGTGAGGTGCGGCTCGAAACCCCGGGTGAGCTTGTGCTCGCCGCCTGCTCCGGGCTCGAAGCGCTCGCGGCCCCGGGCGATGCAGTCCTCCACCGGGTGGTAGAGGCACACGTTGAAGTGCAGGAACGGATGTTCCTCGAACGCACCCCAATAACGGCCGTATAGCGTGCTCGGCCCGGTGAAGTTGAACGCCCCCGCCACCCTGCGGCCTTCCCGCCGGGCCTCCACGAACTCGCACCGGTGCTTGAAGCCGGCGAGCAGGCGGGCGAAGAAGTCCTCGGTCAGCGAGCGCACGCCCCACGGATAGCGGTCCACCGTGGAGACGTAGAGCTGGTGGGCACAGGCCGCGTCCACCTCGTCCAGCGCGTCGCCCCGGAGCGTCCGCAGGGTGATGCCCTGGTCCTCCACCTCGCGCCGCTCCCGCTGAATCTGGTGCCGCCGCTTGGAGCGGAAGCGGTCGAGGAAGTCCTCGAACGTCTGGTAGCCCGCATTGCGCCACAGGTACTGCACGCCCAGGCGCAGCGCGTAGCCCTGCGCCTCCAGGACCGGCAGCTCCTCCGGGGTGGGGAAGAGGACGTGGACGCTGGAGAGCCCCTCCGCGCGCGCGTACTCCAGCGCGGCGTTGTACAGCTCCGCCTCGCGGAACGGGGCGTCCTCGCCGGGGGCCACCAGCACGCGGCGGCCGGTGGCGGGCGTGAAGGGCACGCCCAGGACGAGCTTGGGGTAGTAGCGGATGCCCGCGCGCTCGGCGGTGGTGGCCCAGGCGGCGTCGAAGACGAACTCGCCGTGGCTGTCGTCCTTCAGGTACGCGGGCGCGGCGGCGACCAGGCGTGAGCCCCGCCACAGGGTGAGGTGGCGCGGGTGCCAGCCTCGCTCGGGCACCACGCTGCCGCTCTCCTCCAGGGCGGCGAGGAAGCCCCACTCCAGGAACGGCACCGACCCCGGGTCCACGAGCGCGTCCCATGCCGACGCGGGAACGTCGGTGATGGACGTGAGCAGGCGCAGCGTGGTGGGGAGCGAGGCGGACATGGACGTGGCGAGCGCCAGCCTATAACGGCGGGTGGCGGCTGCCGCCACGACCGGCGGGCCGCCCTATTTGCCGCGCGTGAGCTCCTGGGCGAGGAAGCCGGCGACCTCCGTGAGCCCCGCGGCGGCGCGCTTGCGGCCCTCGTCGGACTCCATGACCCGGCGGGCGGCGTCGCTGGCGGTGCCCACCTCCAGGTCCACCAGGATGAGGAAGGCGCTCCACCCGGCCGTCACGTTGGCGACCTTGCCCGGCCGCTGGGGCCGGTCGCTCAGGGTGGCGGCCACCTTCTCCAGGAGGCCTTCTTCCTTGAGACGTTTCGTGCCCCCGAGCATCTGCGTCCAGGTGGCCTCCAGGAGGGAGGTCAGCAGGCGCCCGGAGAGGGCGGTGGAGAGGCGCTGGGAGGCCTCCTCGGCGTCCACGCGGTGGGCGTCCGCGTAGGTGGGGCTCAGCTTGGCCACCACCACGGCCTTGGTGGCCAGGTGGGCGAGGCGGGGCGGGTAGGGCATGGGGCCATGTCTTACATCGGTGGCGGGCGGGGCTCCATCCGGAGTGAATGGCCAGCGCGAGGCGTTTGCCTGACAGCCGGACAGGTTGCTATGGGGCCCGGCGCCCTTTAGAGGAAGCGGACTTTCGTAGGGAGAACAGCATGTCAGTGAACATCCAGCTCGAGTGGACCCCCAACCCCAGCACGCTGAAGTACGTGGTGGACCGCAAGCTGCTGGGCGGTGGCGCCGTGAACTTCACCAACCGAGACGAAGCGCAGGCGAAGTCGCCCCTGGCGCTGCGGCTCATGGACATCCAGGGCGTGACGGCGGTGATGCTGGGCACGAACTTCGTCACGGTGACGAAGGGCGAGTCCGGCGAGTGGGACGAGCTCAACGACTCCGTGATGTCCACGCTGGACACGCACCTGTCGGAAGGCCTCCCGGTGGTGGACGAGGCGGCCGTCGCGGCGGCGCGCCAGACGGTGTCCGCGGACGGCACGGTGGAGCAGCGCATCCAGGTCATCCTGGACGAGGAGATCCGCCCGGCCGTGGCGCAGGACGGCGGTGACATCACGCTGGACCGCTTCGAGGACGGCATCGTGTACCTGCACATGAAGGGTTCGTGCGCGGGCTGCCCGTCGTCCACGGCGACGCTGAAGATGGGCATCGAGGGCCGGCTCCGGGAGATGATCCCGGAGGTCACCGAAGTGGTGTCCGTCTGAGACGCAACGTCAAGGCACCGCAGGTCCGCAAGGAGCTGCTTCCGGACCAGTCCCAAGCGCTCCTGCGCGAGCTGCACCTGCTCACGCGCGAGGGGAACCTCAACGCGGACGCGCTGCGCAAGCTCAAGCAGGTCAACCACCTGGTGGGCCTCTTGCGGCCCGCCATGGAGGACGTGCAGACGCGCCACGCGAACCCGCTGGTGGTGGACGCGGGCAGCGGCAACGCGTACCTGGGCTTCGTCGTCTACGAGCTGTTCCTGAAGGACGCGGCGGGCGGTGAGCTGCTGTCCATCGAAGGGCGGCCGGACCTGACGGAGCGCGCGAAGGGCCGCGCCGAGCGGCTGCACTTCGACCGGATGCGCTTCCAGACGGCGCACATCGACGCGGCGGAGTACCCGGAGCGCATCCACGTGCTGATGGCGCTGCACGCGTGCGACACGGCCACGGACGACGCGCTGGTGGCGGCCATCAAGCACGGCGCGGACCACGTGGCGGTGGTGCCGTGCTGTCAGGCGGAGGTGGCGGCGCAGCTGAAGGAGAAGAAGGCGAAGCCGGCCGGCTCCATGTCGCTGCTCTTCCAGCACCCGTGGCACCGGCGCGAGTTCGGCTCTCACCTGACGAACGTCATCCGCGCGCTGACGCTGGAGGCGTACGGCTACCAGGTGACGGTGACGGAGCTGACCGGGTGGGAGCACTCGTTGAAGAACGAGCTCATCCTCGGGCGGCGGGTGCACGGGGACAACCGGCGCGCGCGGCTTCAGCTCCAGGCGCTCCTGGCGGAGACGGGCGTGCAGCCCCGGCTGACGCGGCTGCTGGGCATCAAGCCCGCGGGCGCTGCCGGTGGTGGCGCGGAGGCGGAGTCGGCGTCGGAGCCCGTGTCGGAAGCGGAGCCGGCTCCGGAGCCCACGCCGGACGCAGCGCCCGCGTCGCCGTCCGAATCCTGAACGCAAGCGGGCCCCACCTGGACCGTAGGGTGGGGCAGGTGACCTCACGGGAGGGGGAGGCGTGTTCCCCCGTACCGGGAAGGACTGCCGACCTGGCCGTGCGAGACGGCCGGGCAGGCGTTACATGCCCTCCGTCCGTGCGATGCGCACGGGACGACATTCCAGAGGCCCGGGTTCCTTGAGGACGCGTCCGGGTGAATGTCGGAGGACGTGGGCACGTCAGGGGTACCGGTCAGGATGACGTCGATGCCGGAGGTCGGGCTCGGCGGCAGGACCCAGGGCGGCGTTCGCGGTGTCTGAATGTCGGGGTACGGAGTCTCGTCCCGGGATGGGGCCGGCCGGTGGCCGTCAGGGCACCGGATACGAGTGGGACGAGCCTTGAAGTCCCTCCGCAGCGACGCGGTGGAGGGTGTTGATGGGAAGGGGCATGGCCTTGGAGCTGGATGACTGGGGTGGGAGCGGGCCGCTCCTGCACTTCGCCTGCGCGAACGGTTTTCCTCCGGAGACGTACCGGAAGCTCTTCGCGCGGCTCGCGACCCGCTATCACGTGGTGTCGCTGCGCATGCGGCCGCTGGTGCCGGGCCAGGACCCGAAGGCGCTCACGACCTGGAAGGAGCTGGGCGAGGACCTCGCGCGCGAGCTGAAGGCGCGGGGGCGCTCTGGCGTGCTGGGCGTGGGGCACAGCGTGGGCGGCACGAGCACGTTGATGGCCGCCGCCGCGAACCCGGGGCTGTTCCGCGCGGTGGTGGCGTTGGACCCCGTGCTCATCACCGGGTCCCGGCTGTGGGCGTTGCGCCTGATGAAGCTGCTGGGCCGCATGGACCGCTCCTCCATCGTGCAGGGCGCGTTGCGGCGGAGGGACCGCTGGGCGACGCGCGAGGAGGCGGCCACCGCGTACCGCCAGCGCAAGCTGTTCAAGGACTGGGACGCGGACTGCTTCAGCGACTACATCACGCACGGGCTGGTGCCCACGGAGGCGGGCGACTTCCGCCTGCGCTTCCCGCGCGAGTGGGAGGCCCGCATCTTCGAGACCGTCCCCGCGGATCCATGGAAGCTCATCCGCGACAACACGACGCCCACGCTGGTGCTGCGCGGCGAGCGCTCCGACACGCTGTTGCCCGACGCGCTGGCGCGGGCGGAGCAGGAGATGAAGCGCACGCGGGTGGACTCGCTGCCGCTCGCCTCGCACCTGTTCCCCATGGAGAAGCCCCGCGAGACGGCCGAGCGGGTGCTGACGTTCCTGGACGAGCTGCCTCCCGAGGACGTCACGACGCACTGATGCGTCAGCCGTAGGCCTCGCGCTTGATGCGCTTGTCCGGGATGCCCAGCTCGTGCAGGTGGCCCAGCACCGCCTCCATGAAGCGCGGCGTGGCGGGCGTGCGTGTCTCCAGCGCCTTGCGCCGGTCCCACGGGGTGATGGCGGGCCCGCACACGTAGACGATGCAGGTGTCAGGCGCCGGAATCAGCTCGCGCAGGAGCGCCTCCGCGACACGGCCCTTGCGCACCTGGGGGCCGTACTTCGCTTCATCCGTTTCGCGCGTGAGCGTGTGCACCACCCGCACGCGGTCCGGCGCCGCCTGCTCCAGCGCGGCCAGCTCCTCGCGGTAGAGGATGTCCCCCCACGTCTTGTTGGACGCGAGGAACGTGTGGCGCAGCTTCAGCCCGCGGTGCAGCGCGTCCTTCACGATGGAGAAGTTCGGCACCGCGCCGGAGCCCGCCACCACGTGCAGCACGTGGTCCGCCCGCTCCGTCACGTCGTCCGGCAGCACGTACGGTCCCATGAAGCCCGTCACCTTCAGCTTCGCGCCCACCAGCCGCCCGTGCACCAGCAGGGGCGACAGGAGCGGCGGGTAGCGGGTGACGCCGGGGATGAACTCTTCGTCCTTCACCGTGATGGCCACGTGCCGCTCGTGCGGCGCGGAGGCGAGCGAGTACGAGCGCGGCGGCTCCTTGCGCCCCTTCTGCTCCTGCAGGTACGCGCACTGCTGCGAGAGCGCCCGGAACTGATGCGGGTCGATGTTGATGAACTGGCCTGCCTTGTAGTCGAGCGGCCCCGCCCCCGAGTGCAGCTCCAGCGACAGCGTCGCCGTGTCGTGGGTCTCCATCCGGAGGCCGGTAACGGTGGCCTCGTACTCGACGGGCCGCTTCGCTCGGGAGGGCGTGGCTTCAACGCTCATGCGCCTCCCCATAACACGCAGGGTGCGGGGCCGCGCGGACGGGCTCGCGGGCGGCGCGTCCTGCGCACCGGGCCCGCGGGGCCGGCACTTCGTTGGCTGGATGACGAAAGGGCGGGCGGGCGGGCCAGCGCTCAGGGAGGACCGCTGACCCACCCCACCGGGCGGGACTACATCTTCTAGAAGGACGTCCAGCCATCGCTCCCCCTGTTGACCAGGGGCACCCGGAAAGGACGTGGGCCGGCCCGTGCTTCGACTTCTCTTCGCCCTGATGTCGCTGCTCCCCTACGGCCTGCGCCGCCACGTCGTGCGCGGCCTGATGCATGGCGTGTGGGGACGGCTGTCCCACGCGAAGGTGTACGGCCTGAAGGACCTGCCGGACGGCCCCTGCCTCTTCATCTGCAACCACCTGTCCAACGCGGACGGCTTCACGCTCTACCGGGCGCTGCGTCCCCGGCGCGTCGTCTTCCTGGCGGGCGTGAAGCTGCACGGCACCGTGATGACCCGGTTGGCGGCGGAGACGATGGACACCATCGACATCACGCCCAACTCGCCGGACATCGAAGCGCTGCGCCGCTGCGTGGAGCTGCTCAAGGGCGGCCAGTCCGTCCTCATCTTCCCGGAAGGGGGCCGCAGCCGCTCCGGAGGCCTGCTCGAGGCGAAGAAGGGCGTGGGGCTCATCGCCAAGCGCGCGGGCGTGCCCATTGTCCCGGTGGCGCTCACGGGCACGGAGAAGCTGATGCCCATCAACGACTCCGACATGGGCGGCGAGCGGCTCTTCCACGCCGATGTCACCGTGACCTTCGGGCCCGCGTTCCGCATGGCGGACCTGGAGCCGGAGGTGTCCGGCTCCTCCGACACGCGCCAGGCGCTGGTGGACGCGATGATGCGCCGGGTGGCCGCGCTGCTGCCGCCCGCGTACCAGGGCGTCTATGCAGGTGGCCCGGAGCCGGTGGCCCCCACGGCTCCGCCCTCCGCCGTGCCGCCCTCCGCGTAGTCCGCGTCACGCTGCAACGAAAACGGCCGCGCGGGCGGGTGCCCACGCGGCCGTCTGTCTTCAGGCCATCCCGGTTACTGGAGGAACGCCTTCTTGACCTCGGTGAGCAGCGGGTTGGTGCCCGTCGCGGGGTCGGTGCAGCCCTGGTTGATGGTCCAGATGATGGTGCCGCCGTAGCCGTTCGCCTTGGCGTACTGGCCCTTGGCCTGGATGGCCTCCGGACCGTCGTACGTAATCCAGCGCACCGTGCCGTCCTCCACCGGCGTGTTGAACGTGACGTAGTTGGCCTGCGCCGCCGCGTCCCACTGGAGCGTGCCCGTCTTGGAGAGCGCCAGGATCTTCTTGTACGTGAAGGAGTTGTCTCCGCCCACGTAGTCGGACCAGTCCGTGAAGGGCTGGCGCGGGCCGGTGATGTGCCGCCACGCGAGGCCGTAGAACGGGATGCCCATGCCCAGCTTCTCCTTGGGGATGCCCGCGGCCACCCAGGCCTTGAGGCTGGACTCCACGGAGGTCGGGTGGGTGCCGGACTCGCCCTTGAGCGCGGACGTGAACCACGAATCCCAGCCGCCCCAGACGCCAATCATCTCGTAGGACATGACGTTCACCTGGTCCAGGTACTGGGCCAGCTGCGGGTACCACTTGAGCGACGCGTCCGTGGCGAAGTTGTTGTTGATCCAGCCAATGGGGAACGTCAGCAGCATGTTGGGCCGCACCTGACGCAGCCGCTGCACCAGCGCGAGCAGGTTCGGCTTGTCCGCCTCCTCCACCGGCTCCCAGTCGATGTCGAGCCCGTCGTAGCCGTGGTCGTCCATCGTCTTGAGCAGGTTCTGGACGAACTTCTCCCGGTTGGCGGAAGAGGCAGCGCCCACCCAGTTGGCGTGCTCGCCCGCGCCGCCCACCATGATGATGGCCTTGCGTCCCGCCGCGTGCGCGCGGGTGGAGAGCGTCTTCGCCATGGCGGAGCCATTCGAGTTGTCGAAGATGGCGTCCACCGTGCCGTCCGTGTTCGGCGTCACGCGGCCCACCATGATGTGCGTGAGCGCGCTGAAGTCCACCTTCTCCGGCGGGTAGTCATCCGCGTTCCAGCCCGTGTAGTAGCCGGACACCCACTTGTTGGTGTTGCCCACCGGGCCCGTCACCACCACGTCCGCCGTGGCCTTCTTCGTCGTGTCCGCCTTGCTCGTGGCCACGACGTGGTACGTGCCCGCCGTCTGGGGCGCGGTGTACGTGCCGCTGGTGGTGACGGTGCCGCCGGTGACGCCTTCCTGCACGCTCCAGGTGACGGCCGTGTTGGTGTTGCCCGTCACCAGCGCGGTGAAGGTCTGCACGCCGCCTCGCGACAGCGTCACGCTGGCGGGGGTGACGCTGACGCTCACGCCCGTGGTGGAGGTCCGCTTGCCGGACACCGCCGCGGACTTCGCGCTCTCACCGGCCGCGTTCAGCGCGGTGACGGCGTACCAGTACGTCGTGTTCACGGCCGCGCTGGTGTCCTTGTAGGACGCGGCGGTGAGTGCGGAGGAAGTGAGCCGCGTGTACGTGCCCGTCTGCGACGTGGCGCGATACACGTGGTAGCCGGAAGCGCCCGTCACCGTGCCCCAGGTGAGGGCCACGTCCGTGGCGGAGCCCGTGGCCTTCAGGGCCGTGGGCGCGGAAGGCGCGGTGGTGCCCGCCGCCAGGCGCACGTTGTCCAGGTACATCACGGGCAGCGAGCGGCCCGCGTTCTCCATCACCACCAGGCCATCCAGCGTCGTGTTCGCCGCGCCCAGCGTGGAGAGCGGCATGCGGCACAGCGTCCACGTGTTGGCCTTCAGCGTGCCGCCCGTACAGGTGGGGTTGAGCGCCACGGGCGACTTCGCCACGCCGCCCACGCTCGCGTAGAGCGCCAGCGCGGGGTTCGTCGTCGCGCCGGGGTTCACCTGCAGCTCCACGAAGCCTTGGCCCGTGGTGGGCACGCCCGCGTGGTGGAAGTACAGGCCCGTCCAGGGGCCGAACGTCGCGGAGATGGAACGGGTGCCCGCGTACACGGGCCTCGTCGCGCTGAGGCTGTGCGTCGCCCAGGACCAGTCCTGCCAGCCCGAGCCGAGCGCGTCGTCGAACATCGTGGTCGCGCTCGCGAGCGCGTCCCCGGAATTCCCCAGCGAGTCGTCGTCGCCCGCGGTGGACGTGAAGTCCGGCGCGCCACCGCAGCCGGTGTGCATGGCGCCCAACGCCACGAGGAACCCAATGAGCTGCCTTCTCAAGTTCTCTCCTGCTGCCAGGTGAAAAGAGCGGGGCCGGGGGAACCGCATCCCCCTGCTCGCGGCGCGTGGCAGGGGTCCCCCGGTCGCCCTGTCGCCGCGCCTGGATTGGCGGACGTGCAAGGGGGGACCTGGCGAATCGCAGGGCGAGAAACACCGCGATTCATCGTCTGTGTTCAAGCCATGGGGTGGGGTGTTTCGGCACGTCGCCAGGACGGCAGGCCGCTGTGTCAGCGGCGCGGCGGGCGTCTGGCTTCAGAGGGAAACACGCCTGGTGACGGCTGGGGCGGGCGGGCCCTTCCCACGCCTGGAGGCGCCACGGGGGCGCCTCCAGGGGAAAGCAAGCCGTGCCGTGATGGGTTCGGCTTCAATCCTTCACAGGTAATGGAACACGGCCTTCATTCCTGCCCAGCGACGTGAGGAAGCTCCACGCGCTCGTCTCCCCGCCCAGGTACGTCTGGAAATGATTCTCCCCGGGGCGGTAGAGGTTCGTCTGCTTGAGCCGCTCGTGCAGCGCGGGCAGGTGGTAGTAGGGCACGGACGGGAAGAGGTGATGGGACAGGTGGTAGCTGGCGTTGAAGGGCGCGATGAAGAAGCGCTCGAACCAGGTGGCGGCCGCCACGTCCCGCGTCTCGTGCGTCTCATCCGGGGTGGCGGCGGTGAAGGGGTGCTCCACCACCGCGCGGACGCGGAAGGCCATCATCATCAGCGTCAGCGACGGGATGGACCACAAGAGCAGGTAGTGGAGCCAGCCGCCCGTGAGCGTGAGGAAGGTGATGAAGCCGGTGAGCCACAGCGCGTAGCGGATGTGCTCCGCGCGGGACGGCGGCGGGCCACCCTTGCCCATCGCGCGGCCCGTATAGGACCAGGGAATCATGATGCGCACGTGGGACGGAGTGAAGAAGCCCACCATGTCCCCCAGCAGCACCCGCGCCATGCCCCAGCGCGTGCGCGGGAACATCCACGCATGGTCGCGCTGCGCCGTGCGCCAGTACGGGTCCTTCTCCGTGTTGACATAGCGGTGATGCTCCGCGTGCTCCTTGCGATAGCCCTCCGTGGTGATGTTCATGGGGAACGCGCACAGCAGGTCCGCCAGCACGTCATTGGTCTTGCGGTTCGTGAGCAGGTGGTGGTGCGAGGCTTCGTGCACCAGGCTCAAAAGCGCGTGCTGCCGCGTGGAGATGACCACCGCGGCAAGCACCCACGCCCACCACCGGTCCACCTGCACCACGAACGCCACCGACAGCGCGATGATGAGCCATTGTCGCGTCACCGCCCACAGGCCGCGCGCGTTGGTCACCATCGACAGCTCCCTCACCGACGCCGTCAAGGCGCGACGGTCAAACGCACGGGAGGTGACCGCTTCCGAGTCATCCAGCGACAACGATTCTGGAACGGCGAGCATCTGGGGACAGACCTCCTGCCGGGCGCGAGCGCTCTGGCGGAAGGCCGGGAGGTCGTTTCCTCCCCCGTCCAAGGCGACCCCCTGCCGCACACCCCGGTTCATGTGGGACTACACCGCCTTGGCGGTAATAATCTCATAACATGGGAATTGAGAGGTCTGAAAGACCCGCTCAGTCTTACAGCCCGGACGGATGTGGCAGGTCCAATGGGTGCCTGGGTGGGACAGATGTTGAGTGGTGTCCAGAAGGCTGCCCCCAGGGAGGCCTGGCGCCCGGGAAGACGGGGGCCCACCGCCTTTTGACCGGTGCGATGGAGGGGATGTCCGTACACTGGACGGGAACCCCTTTCCGCGTTCGCGGCGGCCCCAGGAAAGGCGGGGAGGTTGCTGGACCTCCCCGTGAATGGATGCAGGCACCCTTCGATTTCCAGACGCTCTTCGAGCTGTCGCCCAATCCCTACATGCTGCTGGACCGGGAGCTGCGGTACGTCACCGCGAACTCGGCCTACCTGCGGGTGACCGCCAGCCGGCTGGAGAACCTGGTCGGGCGCACCCCCTTCGATGCGTTCCCGCACGACCCGGACGACCCGGCCAATGCCAGCACCCGGATGCTGCGCGACTCGTTCCGCCGCGTGCTGACGGAGCGGGTGCCGGACACGCTGGCCATCATTCCCTACCGGGTGCCTCGCCAGACGGACGGCGGCGTGGTGCTGGAGGAGCGCTACTGGAGCGCCACGCACACGCCCCTCCTGGACGGGCGGGGCGAGGTGGCCTTCATCCTCCAGCACACGATGGACGTGACGGAGCTGCATCAGCTCAAGCAGGCCGTGCGCGGCCCGGAGACGTCACTGGATGGGGGCGGGCCGCGGACGCAGTTGATGAGCGGAGTGCTCGCGCGCGCCCAGGCGGTGCAGGAGGCCAACCGGGTGCTGGACGACGAGCGCCGGCACCTGCGGCGCCTGTTCGAACAGGCGCCGGGCTTCATGTGTTCGCTGAAGGGGCCGGAGCACGTGTTCGAGCTGGCCAACCGCTCCTACCTTCAGCTCGTGGGGCACCGGGACCTGCTGGGCAAGACGGTGCGGGAGGCCCTGCCGGAGGTGGCCGGGCAGGGCTTCTTCGAGCTGTTGGACCGGGTGTTCACGACCGGCGAGCCCTTCGTCGGGCACGGCATGCGCGTGCAGGTGCAGCGCGAGCCCGGGGGGCCGCTGGTGGAGGCCTTCCTGGACTTCGTCTACCAGCCCGTCATCGAGGCGGACGGCAGCGTCTCCGGCATCTTCGTCCAGGGCCACGACATGACGGCGCAGAAGCGGGCGGAGGACGAGCTGGCCCGCCACCGCGACCACCTGGAGGAGCTGGTTCGCGCGCGCACGCGGGCGCTGGAGGAGAGCGAGGCGGAGCGCCGCCAGGCGGAGGCCGCGCTGCTCCAGGCGCAGAAGATGGAGGCGGTGGGCAAGCTCACCGGCGGCGTGGCGCATGACTTCAACAACCTGCTCCAGGTGGTGAGCGGGAACCTCCAGTTGCTCCAGCGCGACACGGTGGGTGACTCGCGCGCGCAGCGGCGTCTGGAGACGGCGCTGGGCGCGGTGGAGCGCGGGGCGCGGCTGGCGTCGCAGCTGCTCGCGTTCGCGCGCAGGCAGCCCCTGGCGCCCACGGCGCTCAGCCTGGGACGGCTGGTGCGGGACATGGACGACCTCTTGCGCCGCGCGCTGGGCGAGGACGTGGAGGTGGAGACGGTCATCGCGGGCGGGCTGTGGAACACGTCCGTGGACCGCAACCAGTTGGAGAACGTCATCCTCAACCTGGCCATCAACGCGCGCGACGCCATGGACGGCCGGGGCAAGCTGACCATCGAGGCCGGCAACGCGATGCTGGATGACCACTACGCGATGATGCACCCGGAGGTGACGGCGGGGCAGTACGTGCTGCTGGCCATCTCCGACACGGGCTCCGGCATGACGCCGGAGGTGATGCAGCGCGCGTTCGAGCCGTTCTTCACCACCAAGCCGGAGGGGCGCGGCACGGGCCTGGGCCTGAGCATGGTGTACGGCTTCGTGAAGCAGTCCGGCGGCCACGTCAAAATCTACAGCGAGCTGGGCCACGGCACGTCCATCAAGATCTACCTGCCGCGCACCTTCCAGGCGGCGGCGCAGCCGGCGGAGACCGGTACGGGGCCGGTGGAGGGCGGCACGGAGACCATCCTCGTGGTGGAGGACGACGCGGCGGTGCGGGCCACGGTGGTGGAGGTGCTCACGGAGCTGGGTTACCGCGTGCTCAAGGCGCACGACGGCCAGAGCGCGCTCGCGGTCATCCAGAGCGGCCTGCCGGTGGACCTGCTCTTCACGGACGTGGTGATGCCGGGGCCGGTGCGCAGCCCGGAGCTGGCGCGGCTGGCGAAGGCGCACCTGCCGGACATCGAGGTGCTCTTCACGTCCGGCTACACGGAGAACGCCATCGTGCACGGCGGCCGGTTGGATCCAGGCGTGAGCCTGCTGTCCAAGCCGTACCGGCGCGAGGACCTGGCGCGAAAGATTCGCGTGCTCCTTCGCGGACGCGAGCAGCGGCTGGCGGCGAAGCCGTACCGCGCGCCCACGCCCGCTCCCGTGGAGGCGAAGGCGAACGGTGCGCTGCGCATCCTCCTGGTGGAGGACGACGCGGACATCCGCGAATCCGCGTCCGAGCTGATGACGGACCTGGGGCACACCGTGCTCGCGGTGGAGAGCGCGGAGGCGGCGAGCGAGGCGCTGGCGAAGGATGCCTTCGACCTGCTCTTCACGGACGTGACGCTGCCGGGCAAGTCCGGCGTGGTGCTGGCGCGCGAGGCCGTGCGGCTGTATCCAGCCCTGCGAATCATCATTGCCTCCGGAGACTCGCGCGCGGTGTCGGCCGAGGACGGCAAGGCGCTGGAGCGTGTGGTGCTGCTGCCCAAGCCGTATGACTTGAACCAGATGGAGCGCGCGTTGGAGCAGGCCGCGATGGACGCGGGTTCCTCCGCACGGACGCGGTCGGCGTGACGGACGCTCAGGCCCGGACGGGCGAGTCCATCTACGTGTCCACGCTGCCGGGCCTGGAGCCCGCGCTGGAGTCGGAGGCGCGCGAGCTGGGGCTGTCCTTCCGGCGCGCGGAGGGCGGCATCGAGTGCGAGGGCCCGTCCGGCCTGCACCAGACGGCGAACCTGCGCGTGCGCACCGCGAGCCGCGTGCTCCTGCGCCTGGGCACCTTCACGGCGCCCACCGCGGACGCGCTGGTGCATGGGCTGCAAGCGTTGCCCATGGCGGGCGTCTGGGACGGCAAGGTGCCACTGCGGCTGTCCGTGACACTGCACCGCTCCGTGGCCCCGGGGCCCGCCGTGGTGCTGGAGTCCGCGGCCGTGGCCTGGGACCCGTGCGAGGTGACGGTCGCGGGACACCTGGACGAGGAGGGTGGGGGGCCGGAGCTCACGCTGCTGGTGCGCGGCGAAGGAGAGCGCTGGACGGTGAGCGTGGACACGTCCGGAGCGCCCCTGTACCAGCGCGGCTACCGGCAGGAGGTGGGCCGCGCGCCCCTGCGCGAGACGCTGGCCGCGGGCATCCTCCGGCTCGCGGGCTACGCGGGTGACGTGCCCCTGGTGGATCCGATGTGCGGCTCGGGCACGTTCCTGGTGGAGGGCGCGTGGATGTCCCAGCGCCGCGCGCCGGGCCTGCTGCGCACGTTCGCGTTCCAGTCCTTCCCGTCCTACGACAAGGCGGCCTGGGCGCACCGCCGCGCGGAAGCGGAAGCGGAAGGGCTGGCGGAGCCTCGCGCGCCCATGCGCGGATACGACCTCAACGCGGGCGCGCTGGGCACGGCACGGCGCAATGCCAGACGCGCGGGCGTGACGCTGACGCTGGAGCGGCATGATCTGCGCACGCTGAAGGCCCCGCCGGACGCACCTGGGCTCGTGGTGGCCAACCCGCCCTACGGCAAGCGCGTGGGCGAAACGGAGGACCTGCCGGACCTCTACCGCGCGTTGGGCGCGACGTTGAACGGCGCATTCCGCGACTGGCGCAAGGCGCTCATCGTCCCCGAGGATCCGAAGCTCGTGGCGGCGCTGGGACTGAAGGGCGCGAGGCAGCTCCAGGTAAAGAACGGCGGGCTGCGCTGTCTGCTGGTGCTGGCGGGCGGCTGAGCTAGAGCGGCAGCACCAGCTCGAAGCGCGCGCCGCCCTCGGGACGCGCGCCCGCGCGCACCTTGCCTCCGTGCGCGAGCACCACGCGGCGCACGATGGCCAGGCCCAGGCCTCGGCCGTTGGCGCGGGTGAGGAAGAAGGGCTCGAAGACGCGCTGCGGATCCAACCCGGCGATGCCCGGGCCCTCGTCCTCCACGCTCAGCGAGACACCGTCCGGCACGCGGCGCACCTCCACGCGCACCGTGCCTCCGCGCGGCGAGGCCTGGATGGCGTTGCGCATCAGGTGCGTGACGGCCAGCTGCAACAGCGTCTCGTCGCCCGACAGGTCCGGAACGTCCGGCGCCTCGTCGAATGCCACGCGCGGCTTGGGCAATTCCTCTCGCCCATGGAGCAGCTGTGCGAGCGCGCGGTGCACCAGCTCGCCCAGCGAGACGGGGCGCGGCCGGGGCTCCAGCGGGCGCACCGCGTCCAGCAGGTCGCGCACGATGTCCTCCAGCCGGATGGCCTCCTCCTCCAGCATCTCCACGGCGGAGGCGCCCGCGGGCCCCAGGCGGGGTTCACGCTTGAGCACCGCCACCGTGTTGAGGATGGCGCCCAGGGGATTGCGCACCTCGTGGGCCACGACGCCCGCCGCCTCGCCCAGCACCGTCAGCCGCTCGCTGGCGATGAGCTCGTTCTGCAGGCGGGACACCTCCGCGAGCCGTGCCTCCGCCGCGCGGTGATGCCGCACGTTCTCCAGCGCGCCGCCAATGAGCTGCGCGAACAGCTCCAGCGCCCCCGCGTTCGCGGGCGTCAGCGTGGTGGACTGCACCGCCAGCACGCCGAAGGGCTCGTCCCCCACGAAGATGGGCGAGTCCAGCGCGCGTGAGCCCGGCGGATAGATGCGCTGGATGTTGTCCGCCACCTCTGGCGAGTGCAGCCGCCGAGCCATGGCGAAGGCATCCGGGTGGAACGCCGCCCGGCGGCTCGTGAGCACCTCCGCCAGGTGCGGCAGCCCCGAGCGGTGGAAGCGCACCGCGTGCACGTCCTGACCGTACATCCGCGACGCCGCCGCCAGGCTCTCCGCCTCCTGGCGCATGGGCCCGTGGCGCAGGAAGTCCCCCTCCAGCAGCATCACGGAGACGTAGAAGCCCTGCCGGTGAAGGGCGTCCACCGCCAGCTCCAACACCGCGTCCTCGTCGCGGCAGCGCAGGAGCTCCGCCGCGGTGGCCACCAGCATGGTGGACAGCGTGCGCACCGCATCCCCGCCCTCCGCGTCCAGCAGCAGCACCAGTTGCTCCTCCGGCACGCGGCCCGGCGCGGTGACGGGGGAGAGCAGGTGCAGGCGTCCATCCGCGCCGCGCATGCGCACGAACGCGGGCCGCACCGGCGTGGGCTGCTCGCCGCGCATCAGCGCTTCGCACAGGGGCTCCACCCAGGAGCGCTCCTCCGGTCCGAAGCGCGCGGAGAACTCCAGCAGTGACGGCAGCTCGTCCTCGCGCAGGCCCAGCAGTGTCCGCAGCGCGGTGTTGGCGAACACCAGCCGGTCCCCGCGAATCACGAACAGCGGCACCGGCAGCGCGGGCAGCAGGCCATCCAGCGAGCCGGGCGGGCCGGAGACGCTCATCGCCGCCCCTGCGTTCCAGGGGAACGGGAGCCCGGAGGCAATCGCCGCGCGGGTGCGCCGTAGGAAGGGATGAAGGCGTTGAGCACTGGAGGAGACACCATGAACTTCGCGAACGAGTTGGACCGCCGGGACCTGGAATTGAAGTCCGTCATGGCCGTGTGGGTCGCCTTCGTGGCGATGAGCGCGGTCTTCCTGGGCCAGTTGTTCTAATCCCGAGCGGAGCCACCCGCCCGGGAACCTGTCAGGGCTTCTTGGGGCGGCGGACGTACTGCTGGATGAAGTCCCGTTCCTCCGCGCGCAGCGAGCTCAGGCGCAACCCGTAGCCCTTGGGGTTCTTGCCGTCGTCCAGGGAGTTCTCCCAGATGACGGAGCTGCGCAGGGTCATCACCCGCTCCGGATCATCGAAGCGCAAGGTGAGCTCCACCTGCGTCCCCAGCCGCAGCGGCCGGTCCGTGCCGATGAACAGGCCGCCCGACGACAGGTTGATGATGCGGTGGTCGGTGAAGATGCCCATGTTCTTCATCGACACCTTCACGTCCGCGTGGAGCCGGTCGTCCGACCGGCGCTCCAGGCCCACGAACTCGGCGCTCGAATACGAGGGCGCGGGGGCGGCCATGGGGCGCCGGAAGGGCGCGGGCGCGGGCGCGGGCGGAGGCGGTGCGGGAGCCGGCGCGGGCGGAGGCGGCGTCACCGGACGCGTCGTGGGCGTCATCACCGGCGGAGGCCGGGGCGGCGCGGACGGAACCCCCGGACGCGTCATGCTGCCCGGCACGGGCGTCGGCGGAATCGCTGCGGCCTGCGGACGCGTGAAGGACCCCGGAACAGGCGTTGGCGGAATCGCTGCGGCCTGCGGACGCGTGAAGGACCCCGGAACAGGCGTTGGCGGAATCGCGGCGACCGGCGGACGCGTGAGGGAACCCGGCACGGGCGTCGGCGGAATCGCGGCGGCCTGAGGACGCGAGGCCTGCGGCGTCATCACCGGCGGCGGACGCGCGGGCACCG
Organism: Corallococcus exiguus; assembly: GCF_009909105.1. Lineage (NCBI taxonomy): Bacteria > Pseudomonadati > Myxococcota > Myxococcia > Myxococcales > Myxococcaceae > Corallococcus > Corallococcus exiguus. Next base: position 713,099 of record NZ_JAAAPK010000003.1, on the reverse strand, counting down.
CGGTTCCACTCATCGGCAGCGGCGCGGAGGGCTGCGCGCCGCTCAGGTCCAGCCGGGGCGGCGGGGGCGCGGGAGGCTGCATCGCGCCCTGGAGGAAGAGCGTCTCCGCCTCGCGGATCCGCCGCGAGAGGAAGTCGAAGATTTCAACGGAGACCTTGCGCAGCTCCGGATGCAGATCCGACGACAGGTGCTCCGGTGAGAAGCGCTTCGCCATGCGGAAGAAGGCGAGCCGGAACTCATCGAGCGATGCCTGCGGCTTGAGCCCGAACACCTCGTGCGGCGGCAGGTGCAGCAGTCCGCGCAGCTGGTTGCGAAGGCGCTCCGCCTGCTGGTTTTCGACGGAGGGCGTGGGCGCCGCGGTGGTGAACAGGTCGCGGACCTCCGGGAGCTCCTGGAGCGCGACCCAGTTCGTGCCGTCGCGCGACGCGCGCACGGCTGTCTTCAAGCGACCGGAGGCGATGAGGTCGCGGAAGGCTTGCAGTTGCAGGGGGCCCAGCACGCGACCGAGCGAATCTCCCACCCAGTAACCGACAACGGATGACGACACGAGGACCTCAGCGGAATCAGGACGCGAGCGCCTGGCGTACGGCGGCGGCGATCTCCAGGGGATGGAAGGGCTTGCCCACGAAGCCCATGGCCCCCGCGGCGATGGCCTGCTCCACCACGGGCTCCGCGTCCATGCTGCTGATGACCAGCACGCGCGTCTCCGGTGAAACAGTCTTGATGGCGCCCAGCACCTCCAGCCCGCTCTTCTTCGGCATGAAGAGGTCCAGGAACATCACCGCCGGCTGCTCCTTCTCCGCCAGCGCCAGCCCTTCCTCCCCGTCCGCGGCCTCCAGCAGCCGCAGGTCGATCCCCGTGTCCGCGATGACGTCCTTGAGGATGCGACGCACGAAGCTGTCGTCATCCACCAACAGCAGGGTAGGTAGTCCGGGCATGGGCGGGAGGATACATAAGACGCGCGACGTTTGGGCGTGCGCATCCCACGTGCCTGCTCGGCTTTTGGGTTAAGGGGTGGGCATGTCCACCAATCCCGCGCTGTCCCATTTCGAGGCCCACAAGGCCGCGTACCTGGAGGACCTCAAGGCCCTCGTACGCATACCCAGTGTGTCCTTTCCCGGGTTCGACGCCGCCCTTGTGCGAAAGAGCGCGGAGGCCACCGCGGCCCTGTTGAAGGACCGTGGGTTTGAAAACGTTCAACTGCTCGAAATCGAGGGCGCGCATCCGTATGTCTATGGCGAGGTGCTCAAGGCGCCGGGCCGTCCCACGCTCCTCCTCTACGCGCACCACGACGTGCAGCCCGCGGGAGACGAAGCGGCCTGGAAGAGCCCGCCCTTCGAGCCCGAGGAGCGCGACGGCCGCCTGTACGGACGCGGCGCGGCGGACGACAAGGCAGGCATCGTCGTGCACACCTCCGCCGTGGACGCGTGGCTCAAGAGCACCGGCCAACTCCCACTCAACGTGAAGGTCATCATCGAGGGCGAGGAGGAGGCGGGCAGTGACCACCTGGGTGCATTTCTCCAGAAGCACGCGAAGCTGGTGGCGGCGGACGCCATCGTGTTGACGGACACGACCAACTTCGACACGGGCCTGCCGTCCATCACCACGGCGCTGCGCGGGCTGGTGACGGTGGACGTGGAGGTGCGGGGGATGCAGCAGGCGGTGCACTCCGGCATGTGGGGCGGGCCCATTCCGGATCCAGCGATGGCGCTGTGCCGGATGCTGGCGTCACTGACGCACGCGGATGGCTCCATCGCGATTGAAGGTGTGATGGAGCAGGTGAAGCCGCTGACGGACGCGGAGCGCCAGAGCATCCAGGCGCTGCCCGGCGACAACGCGACCTTCCGCGAGCAGGTGGGCCTGCGCGAGGGCGTGCAGCTGCTGGGCGGTGGGCGGCACCCCTGGGAGACGAACTGGCGCCAGCCGAGCCTGGCCATCAACGCCATCCAGGCCAGCAGCCGCAAGGACGCGCGCAACATCGTGGTGGAGTCCGCGTGGGCGCGCGTGGGCATCCGCGTGGTGCCGGACATGGATCCGGAGGACGTGCAGCGCCGGCTGGTGGCGCACCTGAAGAAGGTGTGCCCGTGGGGCCTGGAGCTGGAGATCCGCGAGGATCAGGCGTCCGGCTGGTGGTACACGGATTCGTCGCATCCGGCGTTCCAGGCGGCGTTCCGCGCGCTGGAGAAGGGCTACGCGAAGAAGCCGGTCACCATCGGGTGCGGTGGCTCGATTCCGTTCGTGGAGCCGTTCGCGAAGGAGCTGGGCGGCGTGCCCGCGCTGCTCATCGGCGTGGAGGATCCGTACACGTACGCCCATTCGGAGAACGAGAGCCTGCACCTGGGCGACTGGGAGAAGGCCATCCGCTCCGCCATCCACCTCTACGAGGAGCTGGCCAAGTCGCTGACCCCTCGCGGCTGAGCGGGGAATGGGGTGGAGTGCGCGCCTCATGCGCTCGCCCCGTCCCGTCTGGAGTGTCCTCGCCGTCCTGAGCTGTGTCCTGTCCTCCACGGGGGCCCTGGGAGCGGAAGCGCCCTGGGCCGTCGTGCTGGGTCAGGACGCGACTGCGCCCGCGCTGTCCAAGAAGCTGGCCGAGCTGAAGAAGGACCGCGCGCTGGCGTGGGTGAAGCCCGCGAAGGGCTTCCCCAAGGTGATGGCCGCGAAGGCGCTTCCGGGGCTCGAAGAGGGGCAGCAGTTCGCGGTGCTGGGCGTGTGCGGCACGAAGGAGGACGCGGACCGCGCGATGGCCCTGGTGCTGCCCTGGGCGCAGGACGCGTCCGTGCGGCAGCTGTCCGGCACCGCCGCGCTGTCGTGCCCCACGCCCAACGCGCTGAAGTCGCCGCTCAAGACGGACGCGAAGGTGGCGGCCTCGCATCCTTTCCCGAACGCGCCGGGCCTGGTGCTCACCGAGCACCGGTTGAACCCGCGCACGGTGATGGAGTGCCAGTCCTCGGACCTGCTCTTGCGCGTGGCTCAGGGGCCGGCCGTGCTGGCGGAGGTCCTGATGAAGGGTCGGTGCGTGGGGCCGTGCACGCCGGAGGATCAAGCCCAGGCGAAGGAGCGCGTCATGGCGCTTCAGGCCCAGGCGAAGCAGGGCAGCACGACAGCGGAGCTGCTCCTCAAGGACAGTGCCACGAGCTGCATGGCCCGGGATGCACGCGTCCAGAAGGTGGTCACCGACCTGGGGATGCCCATGGCGGTGGTGGCCGTCGGCTCGACCATCGTGAGCATGAAGAAGCCGGACGGCGTCCTGATGGCGCCGGGCTGCGGGAAGCTGGTGGAGTCGCCCTCCCTGACGGAGCCCGGGGCGGACGACCTGTCGCTGGTGGAGCTCATGGCGGATCAGCCGGGACCGGAGGCGTGGAAGCGCTTCAATGTCTCCACGGCGGGCCAGCACGTGGCCCATCTCGTGTGGAACGCCCGCAAGTGCGAGTGGCAATCGGACGCCCCGGAGCCCGAAGGCCAGGACATGTGACGTCCTGGCCCGTGCCCGCGGCCCGTTACAGGCCGCGGAAGCGGTCCGTGGCCTCGATGAGGGCGGACGTGTTGCCGGGCTCGTTGGCGGAGTGGCCCGCGTCCGGCACGATGACGAACTGGGCCTCCGGCCACGCGCGGTGCAGAGCCCACGCGCTCTCCGGCGGGCACACGACATCGTAGCGGCCCTGCACGATGACGGTGGGGATGTGGCGGATGCGGTGCACGTCGTCCAGCAGCTGGGTGTCCGTGCGCAGGAAGCCCTTGTTCACGAAGTAGTGGCACTCGATGCGCGCGAAGGCGATGGCGAAGTCGTCGCCCGCGTTGCGCGCGATGAGCTCCGCGTTGGGGTACAGGCAGCTGGTGCGGCCCTCCCAGACGCTCCACGCCTTCGCGGCCTCCTGCTGTGAATGCTTGTCGTCACCCATCAGCCGCTTCGCGTAGGCCTGGAGCAGGTTGCCGCGCTCTTCCTCGGGGATGGGCGCGAGGAAGTGCTCCCACGCGTCCGGGAACATCGCGCTCGCGCCGCGCTGGTAGAACCAGTCGATCTCCTGCTTGCGCAGCAGAAAGATGCCGCGCAGCACCAGCTCCGTGACGCGCTCCGGGTGGGCCTCCGCGTACGCGAGCGACAGGGTGCTGCCCCACGAGCCGCCGAAGAGCATCCAGCGCTCCAGGTCCAGGTGCTCGCGCAGCCGCTCCATGTCCGCCACCAGGTCCCAGGTGGTGTTCTCAATCAGGCTGGCGTGCGGCGTGCTGCGGCCACAGCCCCGCTGATCAAAGAGGATGATGCGGTAGACGCTGGGGTCGAAGAAGCGGCGCTGCTTCGGGTCGGTGCCGCCGCCCGGGCCGCCGTGCACGAACACCACGGGCTTGCCCTTCGGGTTGCCGCTCTCCTCGAAGTGCACCGTGTGGCCACCGGTGACCTTCAACTGGCCGGTGCGGTAGGGCTCGATGGAGGGATAGAGCGTTCGCAGCGGCGTGGGTGCGGGCACGGAGTTCCTTCCTTGGGAATGAGGTGCGGCGCAACCTAACAACAGACGGCGCCCACGGGGCGAGCCGTTCAGAGATACCACGTCAGCCCGAGAACGAGTCGCCACGGTCCTCCTTCGAGGATGGTGCCGCGCTGATGCGGGCCGCCATCGCGCTCCTGGAAAATTTCACGCCGGAGGCGAGGAGGACGAGCAGCGTGAAGGGACTGCGAGGCACGGAGGGCTCCGGGGGAGGGACTGCTTCCTCCTACGGAGCGGCCACCGTGCCCTGGTCGTCCGCGCTCAGGGCTTCGGCGGTTCCGGCGGCTTGGGCGCGGGCGGCACGCCGCGTCCGGCCTGGGCCACCATGCGCACCTCGGCGTTCTCCCCGAGCGCGAAGCCGTCGCCCTTCGTCTCCAGGTCCGTCGCCTCGATGACGTCTCCGCGCTGGAGGTGGAAGAACTTCTCGTTCTTCTCCGAGCGGTGGCGCTCCTGCATCGCCAGGCCCACGCGCCCCTCCGGTCCGCAGCCGATGTAGCGCTGGCGGCCCTTGCCCTCCAGCGACTCGCTGACGATGCGGAACAGCCGGCCCGGCGGCGGCTCCGGCCACGGCTCGCCCTTGGGCGCCAGCAGCAGGTAGCTCATCTTGAGCGATTCCTTGTGGAAGCCCGCCACGCGCGCCAGCTCCTCCACCACGCGAGGCATGGGCCACGCGCGCTCGGCGTGGCACCAGTCCGTCTCCTTCACCAGCGCGGGGCACGCGCCGCGATACATGCACGGCGCGCGGATGGCGTAGCCGCGCTCCACCATCAGGTCGCGCACCTTGAGCAGGTTGCGGCTCGTCTCGCGCAGCGCGGGCTCCATCACCAGCAGGCTGCCGCCCTTCTTCACCTTCGCGAGCACCGACTCCAGCAGCGCCGCGCGCGGCTTCAGCGCTTCATCCGTCGCGCCGTACAGCTCGTTCACGACGTGTCCCATCGTGATGAGGTCGTACTGGCCATCCGGCAGCGTGGCGTTCTTCTTCATCGGATCCCACTCGCGCGTGGCCATGGCCTCGCCGGCCTCCGTGGCCAGCTCGCGCGCCAGGTTCAGCGCGGGCTTGCTGCGGTCCGCGGCCGTCACTTCGCTGGCGCCCGCGTCCATGGCCGCGAAGGCCACCGGGCCCGGGCCGCTGCCCAGGTCCAGCACCTGCCGCGGGCGGTTCGGCAGCTCACCCAGCACCTGGCGCGCCTGGGCGTAGGACACCGGCCAGTAGAAGAGGAGGTAGGCGCCCAACAGGCGCGGGTCGTCCATGTACCGGGCGCCGGCCAGCTGGCGCTCGCGGGTGAGGCCGTGGGACAGCTGCTTCACGCCCGCGCCCACCTCCTTGACCTCCTGCGGCGTGAGGCGTCCTTCCGGCCCGTCCTCCCGGCCCCGGGACGCGCGCCACACGGAGATGAGCCGGGGCAGCCATCGCTCCAGGTCCTTGCTGTATGCGTTGCTCATCGTTGCCTTCACATCAGGGGTCGCCACCCGGAGGCGACCGCGTTAAACCCATCCCGCCATGATTTCCGTCCGAGGACTGCGCAAGCACTATCAGGTCCACAAGCGCCCGCCTGGCCTGAAGGCGGCCCTGCGCTCGCTCGTCCACCGCAGTTACACGACCGTCAAGGCCGTGGACGGTATCTCCTTCGACATCAAGCCCGGGGAGCGCGTGGGCTTCCTGGGCCCCAACGGCGCGGGCAAGACGACGACGCTCAAGGTGCTCGCCGGCCTGCTCCACCCGTCCGAGGGTGAAGTCACCGTGGATGGCCACGTGCCCCGGCTGCGCGAAGAGGCGTTCCTCAAGAAGATCATGCTGGTGATGGGGCAGAAGCAGCAGCTCCTGTGGGACCTGCCTCCGTCGGAGACGTTCGAACTCAACCGCGCCATCTACGACGTGCCCCGCCTCCAGTACAAGCAGACGCTGGATGAGCTGGTGTCGCTGCTGGAGCTGGGGGACCTCATCGGCAAGCCCACGCGGCAGCTCAGCCTGGGGGAGCGGATGAAGTGCGAGCTGGCGGCGGCCCTCATCCACCGCCCCCGGGTGCTCTTCCTGGACGAGCCCACCATCGGCCTGGACGTGTCCATGCAGGTGACGATGCGCGCGTTCATCAAGGCCTACAACGAGCAGACGGGCGCCACGCTCATCCTGACCAGCCACTACATGGACGACGTGGCGGCGCTCTGCCCGCGCGTCATCGTCATCGACAAGGGGCAGCTGTCCTACGACGGCAGCCTGGACGCGCTGGTGCAGCGCGTGCGCCCGGAGAAGCGAGTGGTGCTGCGGCTGGGCCAGCCGGTGGACGCAAGCCTGCTGGCTCCGCTGGGCAAGGTGGTGTCGCACGAGCCGGGTTCGGCGGTGCTCCAGGTGCAGCAGGACGCGGTGAACGCCACGGTGGGCCGCGCGCTGTCCACGCTGCCGGTGACGGACCTGACGGTGGAGAACGCGCCCCTGGAAGAGGTGATGAGCGAGCTGTTCCAGGAGAGCAAGGCGCGCCGGGCGGAGGCCGCCCGGGAGGCGGTGACGGCGTGAGCCTGCGCACGGCCCTCAAGGCGCTGCCCACGATGCTGCGCATCGGCTTCTCCGAGGCGGTGGCCTACCGCGCGGAGATGATCATCTGGGTGCTGGCCACCACCATGCCGCTCATCATGCTGGCGCTGTGGTCGGCGGTGGCGCGCGGCGGGCCGGTGGGGCGCTTCGGGCAGGCGGAGTTCACGGGCTACTTCCTCGCGGCCTTCTGCGTGCGGCAGATGACCAGCTCCTGGGTGGCGTGGCTGGTCAGCTACGAGGTGAAGCAGGGCACGCTGGCGATGCGGCTCTTGCGGCCCATCTCCCCGCTGCTCGCGTACGCGACGGAGGTGTTGGCGGGCATTCCGCTGCGCGTCGCCATCGTCCTGCCCGTGCTGGGCATCAGCCTGTGGGTGGCGGGCGCCGAGCGCGCCGTGCCCACGTCGCTGGGAGGCTGGGGGCTGTTCGCGCTGGGCATCGTGGGCGCGTGGCTGATCACGTTCTATCTGAACGTGCTGCTGGGCACGCTGAGCCTGTTCCTGGAGAGCAGCCAGAAGCTGATGGAAGTCTACATGGTGCTGTTCTTCGTCTGCTCCGGGTACATGTTCCCGGTGGAGTTCTTCCCGCCCGGCGTGCGCACCGTCATGGAGTGGTTGCCGTTCCGCTACCAGATGGGGCTGCCGGTGGAGCTGATGACGGGGGCGCACGCGACGAAGGAGGCGTGGGAGTTGCTGGCCGCGCAGTGGACGTGGGTGCTGGGCCTGGGCGTGGTGTCCATGGCTGTCTGGCGGCGGGGCCTGGCGCGCTTCGCGGCGTTCGGAGGGTAGGGCGGTGGTGAACGCGAAGCGCTACCTGCGCCTGCTGGGCGTGCAGTTGAAGGCCTCCGGGCTCTTGGCATTGCAGTACCGCGCGGACTTCCTGGCGGAGGGGCTGACGTCGTTGGCATGGACGTTCACCGCGCTGGCGCCGCTGTTCGTCGTCTTCAACGCGCGGCCCAGCATCGAGGGCTGGACGTTCCAGGAGTCGCTGCTGGTGGTGGGCTGGTTCACGTTGCTCCAGGGGGTGCTGGAGGGCGCCATCAGCCCCAGCCTCACGGGCATGGTGGAGCACATCCGCAAGGGCACGCTGGACTTCGTGTTGCTCAAGCCCGCGGACGCGCAGTTCCTGGTGTCCACGCAGCGCTTCCTGCCGTGGCGCGCGGTGAACGTGCTGTCCGGCGTGGGGCTGTTCGTCTACGCGTTCGTGTCGCTGGGGCGCTGGCCGTCGCTGCCGGGCGTGTTCGCGTCGCTGGTGTTGCTCGGGACGAGCATGCTCATCCTGTATTCGATGTGGATCCTCGTGGTGAGCGCTGCCTTCTTCGTGGTGAAGGTGGACAACCTCACGTACCTGTTCACGTCCATCTTCGACGCGGCCCGCTGGCCGTCCTCGGTGTTCCGGGGCTCGCTGGCGTGGGTGTTCACCTTCATCATCCCGCTGGCGCTGATGACCACCTTCCCCGCGCTCGCGCTGCTGGGCCGGCTGCCGTGGACCTGGCTCGTGGGCGCGGTGGTGGGCTCGGTGGCGTTCGCTGCAATGGCGCGTTGGGTGTGGCTGATGTCCATCCGCCACTACACGTCCGCGAGCAGCTGAAGCCTCAGGGCCGCCGGGGCGCCTGCCGGGCCCACTCCGCGCGCACCAGGTGGGGGAGCAGCCTGGCGTAGGCATGGCCGGGGTAGCGCTCCTTCAGCTTCGCCTCCACCGCCGCGAGTGGATCCCCGCTGGGGTGTTCCGAGCGCCGCTCGCGGGTCACTTCCTCTCGCACGGCCTGGACGTAGGCGGTCTGCGCGTCCAGCAACTCCGGGCCGCCGGGCAGGCCGCGCCCCGGGTGGATCCACTTCGGTTTCAAGGCGCGCAGTTCGTCCAACCGCTGGAGCCACTCGGTGGTATCGCCGCCTTCGAACCAGGTGTGCGTGTCCCGCGCGACGAGGTCGCCGGTGAAGAGGTGGCCCTCCCATTCCACGACGACGTGGGCCGCGCTGGAGCCCGCGCCCAGGACGTGGACCTTCAGCGTGACGCCCGCAGCGCTCAGCTCCCGGGTGCTGTCGCCGAAGCTGTCCGCGAGCACGAGCTCCCGGGGGTAGCGGCCGTTCCAGTACTGCTTGAAGAGGGAGGGCGCCCACTTCTCGTGGACGGCGGGAATGCGCTCGCGCACCGGGCCGGAGGTGACGACCGTAACTCCCAACTCCTTGAGCAGGGCCGTGCCGTTGAAGCTCTCCGGATTCGCGTGGAGGACGATGGCGAGCTTCGCCTCCTTGCCGGTGACGTCCTTCGCGAACGCCAGTTCCTTGCGCAGCGCGGAGGGCAGCAATTGCGTGTCGATGAGGACCAGGCCCTCCGGACCTTCAATCCAATAGGACGCGGTCTGAAGTGACCACTGGGAGGAGATGTATTCGCCGACCCGGAGGTCGCCCTGCTCCTGGAGGGAGCGGGAGCGGTAGTGGGTCTCGACGACAGGCTGGGTCGCGCCGCAGCCCCACAGGACGGCGGCCAGCGTGGCGGCGAGAATCATTCTCATGAATCCCGATGATACCTGCGGGTGCTGATTGATAGGAATTCCGTTGTTGTATTTCCTTCGTCTGGGTTAAGGGGCCGCCCCCCATGCGGTGAAAGCCGCATCCCCCATGAAGTGAAGGAAGTCCCCCTCGATGACCCGTATCCGTTTTCACGGCCTGCTGGCCGCGCTCGCGCTTGCGTGCGCGACAGCCTGTGCCCCCGAAGCTCCGTCTTTCATTGACGCTCCCTCCACCTCCGCCTCTCGCCTGGACGCGTCCTCGTGGGGCAGCGCCGGCACCATGGCTTCCGTGCGCGTGGACGCCACCGCCACCCTGCTGCGCAATGGCTATGTGCTTGTCGCGGGCGGAGGCACGTCCGCCGCGGAGCTGTATGATCCGCGCACCAGCCGCTGGTTCTCGCTGGGCGCCATGGCCACGAGCCGCCAGCGCCACACCGCCACGCTGCTGGCCTCCGGCAAGGTGCTGGTCGTGGGTGGAGGCACCTCCGTGCTGGCCTCGGCCGGCGCGGAGCTCTTCGACCCGGACACCAACAGCTGGTCCGCGGCGACGGGACTGGACCTGCCCCGCACCCAGCACACCGCGACGCTGCTCCCTGATGGCCGGGTGCTGGTGGCGGGCGGCGACAGCGGCTTTGGCAACGCGCTGTCCAGCGTGATGCTCTACTCCCCCGCGACCCATTCCTGGTCCGTCACCGGCCCGATGAGCGCGGCCCGCCTGGGCCATGCGGCGACGCTGCTGCCGGATGGGCAGGTGCTGGTGACGGGCGGGCGGGACAGCGCCAACGGGAACGTGCTCGCGACGGCGGAGCGCTATGACCCCGCGACGGGCGCGTGGACGGCGGTGGGCTCCATGGTCACGCAGCGCACGGGGCACACGGCGACGCTGCTGCTCTCCGGGCAGGTGCTGGTGGCGGGCGGTTTCGCGGGCAGCCTCGCCACGAATACATCCGAGTTGTTCGACCCGGGTACAGGCAGCTGGACGTCCCAGGGCGCGCTGCCGTCCCAGTCCGTCTTCCACACCGCGACGCTGCTCACCTCCGGGCAGGTGCTGGTGACGGGCGGCTCCACGGGCGGCCAGCCCTACCTGGACAGCGCCGCGCTCTACACGCCGGCCACCGGCGTCTGGACGGCGACGGCGACGATGGCCTCGCGCCGCATCAGCCACGCCTCCGCGCTGCTCCCGACGGGAGAGGTCCTCGTGTTGGGCGGCGTGCCCCAGGCGGGTTCGCGCAGTGCGTCCGCGGAGCGCTACCGCCCGTCCATCCTGCCGTGGAGCACGGCCGCGAGCCTCGGCTCCGCGCGCTCGCAGCTCAGTGCCACCCGGCTGAACACGGGCGACGTGCTGGTGGCGGGCGGGGCGTCCTCCTCGGGCGCCGCGCTCGTGAGCGCCGTGCTGTACGACGAGGCGACGAACAGCTGGCAGGACACCGGCTCGCTGCGCACCGCGCGCTTCCTGCACTCCGCCACGCCCTTGAATGACGGCCGCGTGCTGGTGAGCGGCGGGCAGCGGGACGCCTCCACCTGGTTGTCCGCCACGGAGGTGTATGCGCCCGCCACGGGGACCTGGACGCTGGTGGGAGACCTGGGGACGGGACGGGCTCGTCACACCGCGACGCTGCTCCCGGGCTCTGGCCAGGTGCTGGTGACGGGGGGCGCGTCGGGCTCGAGCACGTCCTCCACGCTCGCCAGCGCGGAGCTGTTCAATCCGGCCACGGGCACCTGGAGCGCCACGGGCGCCATGGGACACGCGCGCACGTACCACACGGCCGTGCCGCTGCCTTCGGGCGAGGTGCTGGTGATGGGTGGCAGCTCCACCGGGGCGGACGCCATCACCGCGAGCGCGGAGTTGTTCAATCCGGCCACGGGCACGTGGCGGCCCACGGCGTCCATGGCGGTGGCGCGCTACGGCCACATCGCGGTGCCGCTGGGCAATGGCAGCCAGGTGCTGGTGGCGGGCGGCTGGGGCGTGGGTGGGCCGCTGCGCTCGGCGGAGCTGTACGACGTCGCGCAAGGCACCTGGAAGACCGTGGCGTCCATGAACATGCCGCGCTACCTGCCGCACGCCACGGCGCTGGCCACGGGCCGCGTGCTGGTGGTGACAGGGGAGGGCGGCTCGGGGTTGGGCGTGCTCGACTCCTCGGAGGTGTATGACGTCGCGATGAACGCGTGGACGCCCGCGGGCATCCAGTCCACGCGCAACACGCACCACGGTCTGGCCCTGCTGCCCTCCGGGCGCGTGCTGGTCGCGGGCGGCAGTGGAAGCGGTGGCGCGCGCTCCGCTGTCGACGTGTACACACCGGCGCCTTGAGCCGAGGCACACGGGGCGGGTTCATGCGCTGCCTGCCCCGTGTTCAGGCCCCCGCGTGCGGTGCTTCGTGCGCCGCGTCCCCGCGGGCGTAGTACGCGAGGCATTCGTCCTCGCGCCCGCGCACCACACGTCTGCCATTGAGCGGGCCGGCGTGGGAGGTCACCACCGTGCACTGGCCTTCCACGTCGCCCTGGTCGTAGTAGAGGACCACCCAGTCATCCGTGGCGTGCTGCTGGTGCGCCAGCGCCGTGTTGGAGAACAGCGCGCGGAAGTTCCAGTCGTCCACGTGCTCGCGCAGCACCGGCAGCCAGGCCTCGCCGGAGGGATTGAAGCGCTTGGGCGCGATGCGACGCAGCTCCCCGTCCTCCGCTCTCCGCCGGTAGTCCGCGTCCACCCGCAGCAGCAGCGCCACGGTGGGGCGCGGTCCGTCCTCTCGCCCGTGCTCCCGTCCCCGCTCGCGCTCGCGCCGGTTGCGCCCCAGCCGCGCCGCCAGCACCTCGCGCACCTGCTCCGCGCGCCGGGGCCCGAATCCCTCCACCCGCTCCAGACGCCCGTCGTGCGCGGCCAGCTCCAGCGCCTCCAGCGTGGTGATGTCCAACGCCTCATGGATGCGCTTCGCCAGCTCCGGTCCGATGCCGGGCACGCTGGCGAGCAGGCCCTCGGGGGACGCTTCACCCTCCAGCCGATCGAGCAGCCCCACGTGCCCCGTGCGCACCAGCTCCGCGACCGTCGCCGCGATGCTCTTTCCCACGCCGGGCAACGCCCGCAGGCCCGCCTCTCCCTCCGCCGCCAGCACCTGCGCGACAGAGTCCGGCCAGTTCGCGATGGTCGCCGCCGCCTTGCGGTAGGCCCCTATCCGGAAGGGCATCGCGTCCTGCGTTTCCAGCAAGTCCGCCACCCGCTCCAGCGCGTCCGCGATGTCGATGTTGCTCTTCCATTCGACGCCCATGGTCCGTGAAAGGTAGGGGCTCCCCGGGAGGGCGGCCACCCCGTGAGCCGACACCCGCGCACATGGCGGCCGCCCACAGGGAAAATTCCCCGCCCCGCAACCGCGCCGGGTCCACTGGGTTGGAAGGAACAGCAGGCAGTCATGCGAACCTAGTCGACCTGGAGGATGACGATGCGCTGGAACAAGACGTTGGCGGTGGGTGCGGCCCTGGTGCTTTCGACGGCGTGCGGCGGGGTGGATGATCAAGAGGCGGTGGCGTCCCTGCCGGACTTCGCGGGCACGTCGCTGGAGATCAACACGAGCGCGCTCGCGCAGGACGGCGCCGCGCTCGTGGCCCAGGACCTGATGCAGGTGGAGGCGTCGCTCGACGGGCAGGGCGCCGCGATGCTGGAGGGCGCCCGCCTGGAGGTGAAGGCGCTCAACGACACGCTCCGGCAGGTGCTGGTGCCCATCGCGGACCTGGCGAAGCAGTCCGCCAACGAGCAGCCCGGTGAGGTGCTGGTGTACGGCCCCACCGACCGCGCCAACGCCACCTTCACGCTCTCCATCCGCGAGGGCACGGGTGGGCGCTACCAGTGGAAGCTGGAGGCCCGTCCGCTGAACAGCAAGGACGACGTCGCCTACAAGCTCATCGCCGCGGGCGCGCTCAAGCGCAGCGGCGACGCGCACCGCGGCCGGGGCACGCTGGCCATCTCCCTGGACAACCTCAAGGCGGTGGCCCCGGCCTACGCGGGCCAGGGCAAGCTGATGATGTCGTTCGCCCACTTCGGCAAGGGCAGCAAGTCGCTGGCGTACCGGCTGGCCAGCTTCACCCCGAACCCCGCCACCCACGAGGCCGTCACCGGCGCCTTCGTGGGACACAAGATTGAAGCCACCGGCGTCACCCGCGTGCGCGTGCTCGGCCCGTACAACCTGCCCGGCACCGCGACCTCCGCGAAGGAGAAGGTGCTCTCCTCCGTGCGCCACATCCCCGGCTCCGGTGGCCGCGTGGACGTGCGCGCCTGGGGCGGCGACATCGCGGCGAACACCTACTACGTGGGCAGCGCCTGCTGGGACTCGCAGGAGAAGGAGGTCTACCGTGTCCTCCTGCAGTGCTCGGACTCGAGCCGCCCGGAGAACTGCACGGAGGTGGCCGGCAGCCGCGTGGGCAGCTCCCAGGCCTGCCCCGCGGTGGAGCTGCGCGGCGACGTGACGCCCCCGGAGGGCACCGGCGACGCAGTGACGCCCGAGCCCGGCAACCCCGGCGCGCCGGACGACGTGCCCACCGATGTCACCCCCGACTTCTGAGCCCAGGGCGGCCCGCTCGGCGAAACCAGGCGGCCGTCACCCGGTCGGAGTGGCGGCGTTGAACACCGCCAGCTGCGCGGCGAACGCGCGCTGGTAGGCCGGGCGCGCTTCGGCGCGGGCGATATAGGCGGCGAGGTTCGGATACGCGTCGACAATGCCCGACCCCTGCGCCCTGCGCAGGACCGTCACCATGAGGAGGTCGGCCGCGCTGAAGGCGCCGTCGAGCCAGTCGGCGGCGCCGAGGTGCGCGGAGAGGTCGTCCAACCGCTTCCGGATGATGTCGTCCAGCGCGCGCAGGCGATGCTCGTACCAGGGCTGGTCTCGCTCGAGAATCATCACCAGGCTGCGGTCGAAGATGGGCGGCTCGACCGTGTTGAGCGACGCGAACATCCACCCGACTGCGCGAGCGCGGCCATTCGCATCTTCCGGCAGCAGGCCGGCATGGCGATCCGCGATGTGGAAGACAATCGCGCCGGACTCGAACAGGGCGAGCTCGCCCTCCTCGTAGGTTGGAATCTGACCGAACGGATGCAGCGCCTTGTGCGCGGGCTGCTTCATCGCCTCGAACGACAGCAGGCGGACGTCGTAGGGCTGGCCCACCTCTTCCAGCGCCCAGCGCACCCGCATGTCCCGCGCCAGTCCCCTGCCGCGATCCGGCGAGCGTTCAAAGGCCGTGATGGTGATGGTCATGTCCTGCTCCTGGATGTCTGGGGGCCTGGGCCGTCAGGGTAGGGCGGATGCCACCACCGCGTCCGCTTCGATTTCCACCAGCATCCGCGGGTCGATGAGTGCCTTCACCTCCAGCATGGAGGTGGCGGGGCGGATGGCCGCGAACACCTCGCCGTGGGCGCGGCCAATCTCCTCCCAGCGGGAGATGTCGGTGACGTACATGCGCGTGCGCACCACGTCCTCCACCCGGGCGCCCACCGCTTCCAGGGCGGCGCGGATGTTGGCGAGCGCCTGGGCCGCCTGCCGGTATGCGTCCCCTTCACCCACGAGCTGGCCGTCCGCGTCCGTGGCGGTGGTGCCGGAGACGGACACGAAGGGCCCCGTGCGCACCGCCCGCGAGTAGCCCACCCGGGGCTCCCAGGGGGTGCCGGTGGCATGGAGGATGCGCTGCATGGCGTGCTCCGATGTGGGCCTGAGGGAGGGCTGCCCCGGAGGGCCGGAGCCCGGCCGGACCTCCAGGCGCTGCTTGCACAGCTGCAAGGAACGACCGCCCGTGATAGTTGGCCTCGGATCATGGCCAATGAGCTCGAGAGGGAGGTCGCCCGGCGACGGACCTTCGCCATCATCTCCCACCCCGACGCGGGAAAGACAACCCTGACGGAGAAGCTGCTGCTGTACGGCGGCGCCATCCATCTGGCCGGCAGCGTGAAGGCCAAGAGGGCGCGGCGGCACGCGACCAGCGACTGGATGGAGCTGGAGAAGGAGCGCGGCATCTCCGTCACCTCGTCCGTGCTCCAGTTCAGCTACCGCGACCACGCGGTGAACCTGCTGGACACCCCGGGCCACCAGGACTTCTCCGAGGACACCTACCGCACGCTGTCCGCCGCCGACGCGGCGGTGATGCTCATCGACGCGGCGAAGGGCGTGGAGCCCCAGACGAAGAAGCTCTTCAAGGTGTGCCGCCTGCGCGGCATCCCCATCTTCACCTTCGTCAACAAGCTGGACCGCTACGGCCGCGAACCGCTGGAGCTGATGAACGAGCTGGAGCAGGTGCTCGGCATCCGCTCGTACCCCATGAACTGGCCCATTGGCATGGGGCCGGAGTTCCGGGGCGTCTACGACCGGCAGGCGCGCGTGGTGCACGTGTTCTCCGCGGAGGGCTCGCACGGCGAGTCGGAAGTGACGGAGCGCTCGGTGTCCATCGACTCGGAGGAAATCAAGTCGGTGCTCACCGAGACGGAGCTGGCGAAGCTCCAGGAGGACATCGAGCTGCTGGACATCGGCGGGGACGAGTTCACGCGCGAGAAGTCGGACGTGGGGCAGCTGTCGCCCATGTTCTTCGGCAGCGCGATGACCAACTTCGGCGTGAGGCCCTTCCTGGACGCGTTCCTGGACCTGGCGCCCGCGCCCACGTCGCGCCCCACCACGCAGGGCCCGCGCGAGCCCACGAACCCGAAGTTCGCGGGCTTCGTCTTCAAGATTCAAGCGAACATGGACCCCGCGCACCGCGACCGCATCGCGTTCATGCGCGTGGTGTCCGGCCGCTACGTGAAGGGCATGAACGCGTTCCACTCGCGCCTGGGCAAGGAGGTGCGGCTCGCGAAGCCCAGCCAGTTCCTCGCCGCCGAGCGCACGTCCATTGAAGACGCGTGGCCGGGGGACGTCATCGGCCTGTTCGACCCGGGGCAGTACCGCATCGGCGACTCGCTGGCGGAGGGCGCGCAGGACGTGCTGTTCGAAGGCGTGCCGCGCTTCAGCCCGGAGTTCTTCGCGGTGGTGCGCTCCAAGGATCCGCTGCGCCGCAAGCAGATGGAGAAGGGCCTGGAGCAGCTGTCCGAAGAGGGCACGGTCCAGATCTTCCAGCAGCTGGCCATGGGCATGAAGGACCCCATCGTCGGCGTGGTGGGCGCGCTCCAGTTCGAAGTGCTCCAGTACCGCCTGGAACATGAATACGGCGCGAAGATCGCCCTGGACCGGCTGCCCTTCAGCCACGCCCGGTGGGTGGTGGGCCAGAACTTCGACCCGAAGTCGTTCGACTGGGAAGGCAACCGCCAGACGGTGCAGGACCGCGACGGGCTGCCCCTGGTGCTCTTCCGCGACGACTGGGCGCTCCAGCACGCCGAGGACAAGCACCCGGAGCTGAAGTTCGTCTCCGAGGCCCCGCTCCTGCGCCAGTCCGCGTCGTCAGCGACCGGCAGCTAGGAACGCAAAGGGCCGGGGGAAAGCCCCCGGCCCGGCAGCGACTACTTGTGCGGCACCACCGTGCCGCCTCGGAAGGCGGAGTCGCGCAGCACCAGGCCCTCCTTGCAGAGGCGCGCGGCGCGGTTGCCCACGAAAAAGTCCTTCGGGTCACCCCGGCGGAAGGTCTTCTTCACGAACTCCTCCACCTCCATGTAGAGGCGGCGGAACTTGTCCGGGGCGGCGTCGCGGCGGCCCGTCTGGGACGTCACCTCCAGCTCCACCCACATCTTCCCGCTGAGCAGCTCGCCCTCTTCGTTGCGGCGCGAGCGCTCGATGAAGATGACGGGCGAGCGCACCTCGTCGATGCGCCAGAAGCCCTTGTCCGGGCCGCGCTTCACCTTGTCCACCATGGCGGGGCCAATCTCGCTGGCCACCAGGTAGAGGTCCTCCTCCGGCAGGCGCGAGATGTTGTCCGGGTTGGCCCGGAAGGGTACCCAGTCCGGCGGCACGCGCCGGGGGTAGACCTCCAGGACGTGTCGCTCCAGGTGACGGAAGAAGGCGACCTCGTCGTCGGGTGCCATGAAGAATTGGAGGATGTTGGCCATCGCGGGCGTCCTCATACCCTGGAAGCGCGCTAGAAACACAGGCCATGGACTCCTGGCTGCGCGCACGGATGCATGAGCTGAATGACCTGAACAGCGTCATCAACCTGGCTTCCTGGGACCGGGAAGTCTACCTGCCCTCCAAGGCGGCCACCGCCCGCGCCCAGCAGATGGCCACCGTCCAGGCCATCCACCACGAGCGGCTGGTGGATCCGCGCCTGGGAGAGGCCCTGGCCCGCGCCGGGGAAGGGGGCCAGGACTTCGAGGCCCTCACGCCCGACGAGCGCGCCATGGTGCGCGTCCTCACCCGAGAGCGCGACCGCGCGGTGCGCCTGCCCGCCCGGCTGGTGACCGCGCTGGCGGAGGCCCAGGGCGAGGGACTCCAGGCCTGGCGTGAGGCGCGCACCACGAAGCGCTTCGAGCGTTTCCAGCCCGCGCTGGAGGCGCTGCTGGCCTTGCGCCGTGAGCAGGCGGACGCGCAGGGGCACGACGGAGAGCGCTACGACGCACTGCTGGAAGGCTTCGAGCCCGGCATGCGCGTGAAGCGACTGACGCCGGTGCTCACCGCGCTGCGTGAGGCGCTCATCCCCATGGTGGCCGCGCTCGGCGAGCAGAAGCGGGCCTTCCCCGCGTTCCTCTCCGGCCGCACCTACGACACCGGCCAGCAGTGGCAGTTCACGATGCGGCTGCTCAAGGCCGTGGGCTTCGACCTGGAGTCGGGCCGCCAGGACGTGAGCATCCACCCCTTCACCAACAGCGTGCACGCGCAGGACGTGCGCCTCACCACGCGCCTGGATCCGGTGTGGCCGCCGGCCGCCCTCTTCGGCACGCTCCACGAGGCGGGCCACGGCCTGTACGAGCAGGGCTTCTCCCCGGAGCACCACCGCACGCCGCTGGCGTCCGTGCCCTCCATGGGCCTGCACGAGTCCCAGTCCCGCCTGTGGGAGAACCTGGTGGGCCGCGGCCGCGCCTTCTGGGTGAGCCACTTCCCCGCGCTGAAGGAGTCCTTCCCGGAGGCGCTGGCGGACGTGGACCTGGACGGCTTCCACGCGGGCATCAACCACGTGGTGCCGTCGCTCATCCGCGTGGAGGCGGACGAGGTGACGTACAACCTGCACATCGCCCTGCGCTACGAGCTGGAGCTGGCGATGCTGCGCGACGAGCTGCCCGTGTCGGAGCTGCCGTCCGCGTGGAACGAGCGCATGCGGCGCTACCTGGGGATGACTCCCCCGGACGACACGCAGGGCGTGCTCCAGGACATCCACTGGGCCTGGGGCGAGCTGGGCTACTTCCCCACGTACTCGCTGGGCAACCTGTACGCGGCCTCGCTGTACACCGCCGCGAACCGGGCGCTGCCGTCGCTGGAGGCGGACCTCGCGCGGGGCGACACGTCGTCACTGCTGGGGTGGCTGCGCACGAACCTGCACTCGCACGGCTTCCGGCTGCCCGCGGAGGAGCAGGTGCGAGCCATCACCGGCGAGGGGCTCACGGACCGGGACTTCCTCCAGTACCTGCGCGCGAAGTACGGCGCGCTGTACGGCATCAAGCTCTAGCGCCCTCTAGAGCCTCAGGCCGCGAACACCAGCGGGCGGCACGCGCGCGCCAGGTGCAGCGCGTCCCTCGCGAGCGCGTGCGCGTCCGGGTCCTGCGCCTCCAGCCACGCGGCGCGGGCCACCTGGCTGCCCAGCTCGAAGCACAGGCTGGCGGTGCGGCGCGACAGGCGGCTCTCCTTCTGGAGTGCGCGCACGTTGAGCTCGCACAGCTCCGCGCACTGGCGCAGCAGGCGCACCGCGTCGTCATCCGCCGCGACGCCCTGGGCCCTCAGACGTGCCATGCCCGCCTCGCAGGCCGTCTGGCACTTCAGGCTCGCGGCGATGCACCGGGAGACCTCGATCCGCGCGCCGCCTGTCCTGGCTCCCAACATGACCACGCCCTCCCTCTGTGCGGCGTCAAAGGTACGCACGGACGCCGTTCTCGCAACCAGCACCGGAGCCGCAGATGAGGCCTGAACACCTGCGTTCCGGGGTCATGGACAGCGAGCCGGCAAGGGATGCAGAAGCGCCGCGCACGATTCGGCCGAAGCGTACAGCAGTTGCCTCTTCGTCGTGGTGAACGTCAGCTGCCTGGCACCGGAAAGAGCTTGAGCAACGCGATCAGCTTGTCGCCATACAGCTTGATCCGTTTTTCCCCGAAGTACGGCAGCTGCGAGAGCTCCGCGACGTCCGCGGGAGGCTTCGACGCCAGCGCGTCCATGAGCGGATTGGTGAGCACCACGCTGGGCGTCACCTTGCGCGCCGTGGCCTGCTCGACGCGGAACGCCTTGAGCGCGTCCTCGCGCTTGCGCCGGTGGGGGTCGCGCGGACCCTTGGGTTCGCGGTCGAGGTCCAGTTCGCCCCGGGTGGCCTTCTGCTGGTTGTCGCGGATGAGGGCGAGGATGTCGTCGCCGTGCGCGCGCACCACCGCGCCCCGCACGCCGGCCGCGCGCGCCAGGTCCTTGTGCGTGTCCGGCTGCTTCAGGGCCAGGTCGGTGATGGCCATGTTGGACAGCATGCGGCCCATGGGCACGTTGTCCTTCTCCGCCCACTCCAGCCGCAGCTTGTGCAGCCCCTGCGCGATGGCATGCGCGAGCGCGTACTGCGTCGTGCTCAGGCCGCTCTTGGACAGCTTGGGCTTGTACTCGGCGCCTGTCTCCGGCCGGGCCTCGGCCTCCGCGCACATGCGCTCGCAGTCCAGCAGCACCTCCTCCAGGATGTCCGCCTCGCGGCACGCGTCGCGCACCTGGCGGCCCAGCTCACAGAGGTAGCGCACGTCGTTGGCGATGTAGTCGCGCATGCCCTCGGGCAGGGGACGCAGGGAGAAGTCGGACTGCTGGTGCTCCTTCGGCAGCTCGACGCCCAGCCGCTCGCGCGCCAGGTCCGCCAGGCCCACCTTGGGCCACCCCAGGAGCGTCACCGCGCGGTGCGTGTCGAAGAGGCCGCGCACGCGCACGCCTGCTTCCGCCAGGAACTGCAGGTCACCCTGGGCGGCGTGGAAGTACTTGGTGCGCCCGGGGTCCTCCATCATGGGAGAGAGCAGGCGCGGATCCACGCCCGGTTGGAGCGTGTCGAAGAGGAAGATGTCCGTGTCGGTGCCCAGCTGGAGGAAGCACAGGCGGGCGCGGAAGGCGTGCATGGCGTCCGCCTCCAGGTCCACCGCCACTTCTGGCGAGGCCTCCAGCATGCGCGTGGCGGCTTCCTCGCCCGCGCGGTCCACCACATCCAAGGCACCCTGAGGGAAGGTCGGCATCGCGGGGAGCAGGCTAGCGGACCGGCCCGCCCCTTTGACGTGTTTTTTCCCGAACCGCCGCTAGGATGGCCCCGCCGATGAACGACGCCCAACGTCTTGAAAAGAGCCTGCTTGGCCACATGGGCCGGGCCATCGCGGACTTCCGCCTCATCGAGGCCGGGGACCGCATCATGGTGGGCGTGTCGGGAGGCAAGGACTCCTACACGATGCTCCACCTGCTGCGAGAGCTGCAGCGGCGAGCCCCCGTGAAGTTCGACTTGCTGGCAGTGAACCTGGACCAGGGCCACCCGGGCTTCCCCGGGCACATCCTGGAGGGCTACTTCCAGAAGGAGGGCTACGCCTACAAGATGCTGAAGGAGGACACCTACAGCATCGTCCTGGAGAAGACCCCTCCCGGGAAGACGCAGTGCTCGGTGTGCTCACGCCTGCGCCGGGGCATCCTCTACAACGCCGCCGTGCACCTGGGCTGCAACAAGATTGCCCTGGGCCACCACCGCGACGACCTCATCCACACGATGCTCCTGAACATGTTCTTCGCCGGGAGCCTCAAGGCGATGCCGCCGCTCTTGAAGAGCGACGACGGCCGCAACGTGGTCATCCGGCCGCTGTGCTACGCGCCGGAGAAGGAGATCATCCAGTTCGCGGAAGCGAAGCAGTTCCCCATCATCCCCTGCGACCTGTGCGGGTCGCAGGAGAACCTGCAGCGCAAGCGGATGCAGAAGCTGGTGGAGGACCTGGGCAAGGAGATCCCCAACGTCCGCCAGAGCCTGCTCAACGCGATGTCGAACGTGCGGCCCACGCACCTCTTGGACAAGACGCTGAACCCGGACCCGCTGAACGCGACGGAAGACGGGCCCGCGGTCACCCCCCCCACCACCGACACGCAAGGGAGCGCCAGTCCATGGCTCGAGAGCAGGCAGTAAAGGCGCGCAAGGAGCGCAACGCGGCGCTGGTGGAAGCCATGTTGCTGGCCGCGATGGCGGACGGCAGCGTGTCCCAGCGCGAGATGCAGACGTTGCTGGCACGAGTGCTGGAGCGCCCGGAGTTCGAGGGCACGCAGTCGGGCGAGCTGAACCAGCTGGTGGAGACCAGCGCCGTGCGGCTGGCGGAGGCGCGCAACCTGGAGGACGTCCTCTCCTCGCTGCGCCGGCGGCTGCCGGACCACAAGAACCGGATGCTGGCCTTCGGCCTGGCGGCGGCGGTGGCGCTGGCGGATCAGCGGGCCACCCGCTCGGAGCTGGGGCTGCTGAAGACGTTCCAGGCGGCGCTGGGCATCTCCGAGGACGAGGTCGCGCAGATCATCGACGTCATCGAGCAGGGGGGCAGCCTGTCGGAGGCGCTGGGCGAGCCCCTGGAGCGGCTGTTCGCGGAGGTGATGGTCCTGGTGCTGGCGGCGGACGGCCAGCTGAAGGAGGCGGAGGCGCGCGCGATGGTGGAGAGCTTCGCGGCGGATCCGCTCTTCCAGAACGTGAGCCCGGAGCGGGCGCAGGGCTTCGTGAGCGAGTCCGTGGCGGCGCTGGCCACGGACGGGCTGCCGCAGCGGCTTCATGTCCTGGCGCACGGGCTGGCCACGCACTCCCAGCGGGTGAAGGCCTACCAGCTGGCCACGAAGATCGCCCATGCGTCCGGGCGGACGAGCACCGCGGAGCAGCGGATCCTGGATCTGCTCCAGGCAACGTTCGGTCTTGCGGACGATGAAGTGGCGCGGTTGGACCAGCAGGGGTAAGCAGGGAATTGTATGACCCCGCAAGTTCCCTCCGGTTCGCGCCACTCCTTCCGTTTCGGCCTGCCGCCGTCCTTGGGCAGCGAGACGGCGCGCGAGCGTGCGGAACGGCTCGCGTCGTTCCTGCAACGCGCGTTGGGCAAGCTGGTGGAGGTGAACGTCGCCACCAGCTACGAGACGCTGGCCAAGGACCTTTTGTCCGGGCGAGCGGACGCGGCCTGGGCGCCGCCCTTCGTGTGCGCGCGCATGGAGGCCATGGGCGTGCGGGTGCTGACGCGCGGGGTGCGCCGGGGCATGTCCAGCTACCGCTCCGCGCTGGTGGGGCGGGCGGGCTCCGGGCTGACGCTGGAGAAGCTGAAGGGCGCCTCGGCGGCGTGGGTGGACCGCGATTCGGTGGCGGGCTACCTGCTGCCCAGCGCGTTCCTGAAGACGCAGGGGCTGGAGCCGTCGCGCGCGTTCGTGTCGCAGCAGTTCACGGGCTCGTACCAGGGCGCGCTGGAGGCGGTGCTGGAGGGCAGGGCGCAGGTGACGAGCGTCTTCTGTCCGCCGTCCTCCACGGGGCTCACGTTCACCACGGGCGTTGAGGACGTGCTGGGGCCGGGCATGGGCGCGAAGTTCGAGCTCCTGGCGTACACGGATGAAGCCCCCAACGACGGCGTGCCGGTGGCCATGGGGCTGCCCGCGCCGCTGGTGACTGCGCTGGAGACGGCGCTCCTGGGGTTGCAGTCCACGCCGGACGGGCAGGCGCTGCTGCGCGACATCTTCAACGCGGACCGCTTCGAGGTGGCGCCGCGCATGGGGTACCGCGCGCTGTACCGCGTGGCCCTGGCGAGCCTGTAGCCGAGCACGGTTCCGGCGCCGCGAGGTCCGCGTCGCTCGCGGGACCCGTGGGCTCGCTTCGAGCGGAGCCCGAGGCAACCGGTCGCAGCGCTCCTTGGGTCCTACTTGTCGGAGTCGGGCCCGTTGCCGCGCACGGGGCGGCGGGCGGAGGACACGGAGCCTTCGGTGCGTCCTGTCTTCGAGGGCACCTTGGCTCCAACGGAGTCCTCCGACGCACGCACGGCCTTCGCGGCGGAGCGGCTCCCCGTCGCATCCCCGGAGGCCTTCACGGGCTTCGCCGCGGAACGGCTTCCCGTGGAGCCCTCGGGCGTACGGGTCGGCTTCGAGCCATCCGCGCGCACGGCGCCGAACTGGGCGGTGGAGGACCGGCCCGTCTCCGCGCGCACGGCTTCGGGCTTCGCGGTGGAGGAGCGAGCCGAGCCCGTGTCTTCACCGCGCACGGCTTCATGCTTCGCGGTGGAAGCGCGAGCCGGACCCGAGTCCTCGCGCACGGCATCGTGCTTCGCGGTGGAGGCGCGAGCCGGACCCGAGTCCTCGCGCACGGCATCGAACTTCCCGGTGGAGGCGCGAGCCTCGCCGCGCATGGCTTCGTGCTTCGCGGTGGGACGGCGCGCGTCCTCGTCATGCAGGGGCCGCGTGTCCGCGAGGCTCACGCCCGTGTTCTCCCGCGTCTTCACGGGCCGGGCCTCCGGGCGGCTCAGGCCGGAGTTCTCCTTCGTGCGCGACGTCCGCTCCGCGGTGAGCCCCACTCCGGAGTCCTCCGGGGACGCGGCGGCCTTCGTCGACGACTGGCTCACCGACGGCTCTGGCGCGCGCGGCGGCGTCTTCGCGGGGGGCTGCGCCTTGCCCGAGGACGAGGTCGTCCCGGAGGCCGGTGGCTTCGCGGGCGCGGCACTGCCCGGCCGGGCCATCAGGCGCGGGTCGAAGTAGATCATCGTCGGCTCGGCCGCGAAGCGCTCCTCCTCCAGCTCGTCCGAGTACACGTCCCGCATGAACGCCGCCAGGTGCGCGCTGGTGCCGTGCAGCTTCTCCTGCTGGAGGAACTCCTCCAGCGCCAGCTGCAGCTCGCCCGCGGTGGTGAACCGGTCGTCGCGCTTGCGCGCCAGCGCCTTGAAGACGATGGGGTCCAACGACTTCGGAATCCCGGGCACCGCCTCCGACGGCGGGACGATCTTGTGCCCCACGACGGCCTTGAGCGTGGCCATCTCCGTCTCGCGCTTGAACAGGCGGCCGCCGGTCAGCAGCTCGTAGAACACCGTCCCCAGGCCGAACACGTCCGAGCGCGCATCCAGCGGCTCACCCCGCGCCTGCTCCGGGGACATGTACGCGTGCTTGCCCTTGATGGTGCCCACCACCGTCTGCGACAGCTTGCCCTGCGCCTTCGCCACGCCGAAGTCGATGAGCTTCACGCCGCCGTTGAAGCCCACCAGCACGTTCTGCGGGGACACGTCCCGGTGGATGAGCGACAGCTTCCGGCCGGACGGGCTGCGAGCGTTGTGCGCGGCATCCAGGCCGGCCGCCGCCTCCGCGATGATCCGGCACCGCAGGCCCAGCGGAAACCCGCCCGGGTGCGCCGACGCGCGCGGCACCAGTGAGCCCAGCGGCTCGCCGTGCACGTACTCCATCGCGATGTAGTACTGCCCGTCCACGTCCCCCATCTCGTAGATCTGCGCGATGTTGGGGTGGTTGAGCAGCGCCGCGATGCGCGCCTCGTCCAGGAACATCTGGAGGAACTCGTCGTCCTCCGACAGGTGGGGCAACAGCCGCTTCACCACCAGCAGCTTCTGGAACCCTACGGGCCCCTTCTGCCGGGCCAGATAGACGGCCCCCATGCCGCCGGTGGCCAGCTTGCGCAGCAATTCATAGCGGCCGAACGTTTCCACTCCGGCCGTGACGATAGCCGCGTCAGCGCGGATCTCAAAAGCCCGGGCTTCCGCAAAAAACGCGAACCGGGCCGGCCCCCCTGTGGGACCGGCCCGGCCGCGCTGCGTCACGAACCCGTCAACCTAGGGAGTGGCGGCGCAGATGCTGCGGTAGCGGATCTCCACGGCCTGCCCCGGGGTGGGCACGGAGCCCGCCGCGAAGATGACCGCGTTGCGGACCGGGTCGTAGGTCCACTGATCCGCACCCAGCGTGCGGCCGTTCACGCGCACGCTCATCTCCGCGGTGCCAGCCGGCGTCGCGGTGAGGTGGAAGTCCGCCTGCGGCTCACCGGCCTGCTGGATGATGGGGTCCAGGAACCCGCGGTAGTCGCCCTCGCAGATGGAGCCCACGGAGCCGCCCGTGCCCTGGGCCACCGCTGCGAAGCGGTCCGCGCTGGAGCCCGCGGTGGAGCAGGACGTCCCGTTGGGGACGAGCGCGTGCAGGTTGCTGCGCTGGGACATGCCCGTGCCCTTCAGCGTCTGGAGGAACTGGATGTAGCTGTCCGGTCCGAAGCCGGAGTGGTCGTCCTCGTCCGCCAGCACCACCACCGCCATGCGGGCGGCAGCGCGGGTGAAGCCCAGGTTGCCGTCGTTGGGCTGCGGGGTGCGGACGTCGTCGGCCTGCTCGGACAGCGGAGCGGACAGGCCCTGGCGCATCGTCTCCAGGCCCTGCACCAGGTTGTGGCACAGGCCCACTTCGATGTTGGACTGGATGGTGGCCGCCGCGTTGGCGCTGTTGCCGGACACCACGCGAGCGCGGCTGCCGTCCACCGGGAAGAGCCGGCCGGCCTCACCGCCGTTGGCGCCGCCGCCGCACAGCCCCTGGCGCTGCACCAGGCCCGTGCTGGTGACGCCCACGCGCACGTCCACGTTCAGCTCCTTCGCACGCGCGAGCCACCCGGGGACCGCGTTGCGCAGGCGCTGCTGGTAGGTCTCCATGGTGGTGGTGTTGGAGACCACGAAGAGCACGTCCAGCTGGCTGTCGGTGCCCTGCGTGAAGCGGTCCACCTGGATGCCCTCGTGGTTGGTCTCCGCCAGCATCGGGACGAGGAAGCGGTTCGCCTCCGTGTCCGTCTGGAAGTACAGCGGGCTGTAGTGCTGGCCGAGCACGCTGCGGGCGTAGTCCACCTCCATCTCGAAGCCCTCGCCGGGCTGGAGCGTGATGGGCGCCGTCACCGGCGTGAGCAGGGAGAACTGCTTGGACGTGCCGTTGCCGATGATGGCGTCCGACACGGTGAGCGGCTCGCTGCAGCGGTTGGACAGGAACGTCTTGCGCGGCTTCGCCGGGCAGTCGTAGCGGATGGGCCCGAAGTCCACGAAGGACGGCGTGGCCACCAGGCACGACGGGTTGGACACCGCGTGGATGGGCAGCGTCACCGTGGGGTGGGCCGGGTTGTTGACGGTGAGCATCAGCTCGCCGTTGAACTCGCCGCCCGTCGTGGGCGCGCGGAAGGCAATCATGGAGCTGAAGGCCGTGTCGTAGAGCACCACGCCGCCCGTGATGGGACCGCCCGGCATGGTGAACACGCCGCCGCCGTCATTGGACAGGTGCACGTTCTTGATGGCGCACTCGGCCCGGCCCGGGTTGCGGAAGTAGAAGCCCAGCACCGCGCCCCGGCCCGGCACCACGTTGGCGAACTCCAGCGACGGCTGCGGCAAGAGCTCGTACACGCAGGGGCCGGACGTGCGGGCGCGGCCCGTCAGCGTGATGGCGCGCTCCGGCGTGAACAAGTCGTTGGACTGCACGTAGAGCGTGGCGGTGAAGGTGCCCTCGTTCTTGGGCTCGAAGTAGACCTTCAGCTCCAGCGCGTCGTCGCCCGGGTCGATCTGCAGACCGTTGGACTCCAGCGCGGGCCAGGTGCCGGCCTTCCAGGGGTAGTTCTGCGTGCCGCGCGTGGGCGTGGCCACGTCGAACTGCACCGCGTCGCCGTCCGCGCGCACGCCGGTGAAGGTGAGGGGGCCGTTGCTGCCCGCGTTGGTGATGCGGATGACCTGCTCCACCTTGCCGCCCACCGGCAGCTCGCCGAAGTCCAGCGCCACCGGGGCCACGGCCAGCGTGGGCCGGCCACCGCGCGCGTCCAGCATCACGCGCGACTCACGCGCCTTGTCGGACGCGTATGCCACGGTGAGGTTGCCCACGTTGGGGCCGGAGAAGCGCGCGGCGAACTCCATGCGCATCTCCACCACCTCGTTCGGCTGCACCGTGGCGCCCTCCGGCTTGGACAGCGGCGAGAAGGCCCGGTCGCTGGTGGCCAGCGCGGAGATGGTCACCGGGCGCCAGGTGATGTTGCGCGCGCGGGTGAAGGACTCGGTGCGCTCGTGCACCGGAATCTCGTCGAAGGGCACGGGCGCCGGGTCGAACACGAAGGCGCTCGCCACGGAGTTGCCCTTCAGGTCCACCACGGACGGGGTGCACGTCTCGCAGGAGACGACCTCCAGCCGCGCGCCCATCTGCCCCAGCGCACGGGGCAGGTACTTCGTCTTCACCACCTGCGTGCTGTTGGGCGGCACGGTGATGGTGTCCGCGGTGAACGGATCCGCGCTCTCGCCCGCGACCTTCAGGGTCAGCGGCAGGTCCACCGGGTTGGTGACGGTGACCTCCAGCGTGCGGTCGCTGTCCACCTCCAGCGTCTCGTAGTCCAGCACCGGCGGGTTGACGCCGATGCGCGTGGGCGTGCCCAGGCCCATGACGGGCAACTGCTGGAGGGCGCCCACGTTGGCGTCCGTCGTCACGCGCAGCGTCTCCTCCACCGGCCCTTCTCCCAGCGGATGGAAGCGCACCTTGACGACGTGCGACTCGCCCGGCGGCACGCGGCCGCCGCCGTCCGTCAGCTCCACCTGGTAGGACGGGTTGTTGCCCAGCCCCAACGCCTCCAGCGCGGAGAAGGGCACGTAGCCGACGTTGCGGATGCGGACCTCTTTCTCACGCCACTCGCCCACCGGCACCTCGCCGAAGTCGAGCGCGTCCACGTCCAGCACCGCCGTGGCCTTCACCCCGCGCGTCTGGTCCTCTTCGTGACACGCCATCGTCCCTGCCACCAATGACGCCAGCAGGACGATCCGACCCCTCCACCCCATCACCATTGTCCGCTCCCCACCCTTCCCCACCACACGCACACGGATGCCCGGGACACGTGATCCATCTCGGGCTTCCCCTAATCAAGACCCGTGCCGCGCGTAGGGGTTGCTCAGTGCCCCCGGGAAATCAGGGACTTGGCGGACGGTCCAGCGACCAAGTGAGCGCTGGAGGGAAGAGAGGTGCCCTGGAGGGTGAAAGGTTTTTCCTGACCCTTTGCCAAGGAGCACCCCCAACTTTTCAGGTCATGAACCCGACGCTTGATGCACGAAGGCCGCGATCGCGGCGGCGATGGCGGCGGGCTGCTCCAGGTGCACGTGGTGGCCGCCTTCGAAGAGGCGGGGCGGACCGGCCAGCGTGCGCAGGGCGGCCAATCGCCCCTCCATCAGCTCTGGGGCAGGGGACAGGCCTTCGGTGCCGCGCAACAGCTGCACGGGGCAGGTGACGGCGGCCTCCAGCGCCAGCCACTGGGCCTCGTCGTAGCCCTGGCCGAAGCGGCGGCGGTGGCGTGGGTCGAAGGTGAAGGCGAAGTCGCCCTCCGGCGTGCGCCGGGTGCCATGGCGGGCGAAGAGCAGCGCCGCGTCCGGGGAGAGGGTGGGGTTCGTCTGACGCAGGCGCTCCGCGGCGGCCTCCACGGTGGGGTAGCGCTTGCGGTTGGGCGGCCGGCGCGCGTCGTCCAGGAAGCCGCGCAGCCGCTGCACGGCGCCCGTGGGCGGGCCACCGGACGGCCCCAGGCTTTCGATGAGGGTCAGGCTCCTGACGCGCTCCGGGCGCGCGGCGGCGTACGCGAGCGCGACGATGCCGCCCAGCGAGTGCCCCACCAGGTGCACCGGGGGCAGGGCCAGCCCGTCCAGGGTGGCCTCGATGTCCAGCAGGTGGTCGCTGAAGTGGTACGCGGCGCCGGGGCCGGCGTGGCCGCTCTCGCCCATGCCTCGAAAGTCGAGCAGCACCGTGCGCCAGGCTTCGGGCAGGTGCTCGCAGAGCGGATCAAAGCTGTGGGAATGGTCCAGCCACCCGTGAAGCATCAGCACGGCGGGGGCGCCCTGGGGGCCACGCTGCCGCACGTGCAGCGGCAGCCCTTCTGCGTCGACGGTGAGGGATTCGAATGCGGCGGCGGGCACGGGTTTCTCCTCGTGCCTTCACGCCTTACTCCGTCCCCCCGGGTGCTGGCGACCCTACGCGACGGTGCTGGACGACGACGCCGCCGGGCGCGGCGGGCCGCCGGTGTCCGGCTTGCCGAGCACCAGGGCCAGCTGCCGGGCCTGGCTCTCCGTGGCGCAGCGGTACTCCTGGGTCTTGCCGTTGGGCCGGTCGATCCGAATCACCCAGACGTCATTCTCCTTGGTCACCACAGGCGCTTGAGACATGCATTCCCTCCGTGTTCAGAAGAGAAAGCATCCTTCGTGCCGACCTCATGGAAGGAGCCAAATGCCTGATTTCCGGCCATCTCCCACGCCCGGCGACCGAGCAGGTGACAAAATTCGTTCAGCGAGGCGACAAATTTCGGGCGCCCGGGTCGCACTCCTTGCGTAGTCCCCCGGGGCAGGCCTGAGTCGTTGGGATGACAATCAGGGGTCGGCGGGGTCCGGCCACTCCCACGCCGAGCGGTAGCCGCCGTCCGTCTGGGTGCCTTCGATGAAGCGCGCGTAGAAGGGGTGGCTGCTGAGGGTGGCGGAGTCGCCCACGACGAACAGGTGCCGGCGGGCGCGGGTGAGGGCCACGTTCATGCGGCGCAGGTCGTTGAGGAAGCCCAGCTGCCCCTCACCGTTGGACCGGGTCATGCTCACCAGGATGACGTCCTTCTCCCGCCCCTGGAACGCGTCCACGGTGTCCACCTCCACCTCCGGGTGCACGGCCTCCAAGGCCTCGCGCAGGTGGCGGGCCTGGGCGCTGTACGGGGCGATGACGGCGACCTCGCGCGGAGCCAGGCCCAGCGCCAGCAGCTGGCGCACGCGGGCGATGACGTAGGTGGCCTCGCCCGGGTTGAGGAGGGAGTGCGTGGTGGGCTCCACCTCTTCGTCGAAGCCCTTGCCCGCGGTGTCCAGGTAGAGCACGGGCGGTGCGTCCACCTCCGCGCCGGCGTTGAGCACTCCGGGCAGCGTGCGGTCCGCCACGGAGGGGTGGGCGCGCAGCTCGCCGCCGTACATCTCCTGGGAGGGGAAGGCCATGATGGCGGCGTTCATCCGGTACTGCTCGCGCAGCATGCGCTTCACCTCGTCGCCGTGGTCCTTGAGCAGGCGCTCGAAGAGGCTTGTGCCCAGGCCCGCCTTGGAGGCCTCCTGTGACAGCACGGTGGGCGGCAGCTGCTGCGGGTCTCCGGCGAGCACCACCTTGGGCGCGCGCAGGAAGCCCAGCAGGGCCAGCGGCTCGGTGGCCTGGGTGGCTTCATCCAGGAGCGCGCGGTCGAACTCCTCGCCCGCGAGCACGCCGGAGCCCAGGCTCGCGAGCGTCACGCACACCACGTCCGCGCGAGCGAGCACGGCCCTCACGGCCTTCTTCTCCAGCTTGCGCGCCTCGTCCATCAGGTCCTTGGCTTCGGCCGTGGACGAGCGGGCATTGGAGAAGCGCTCGCGGCTGCGGCCCTGGTTGCGCTGGCGCCGCGCGTAGCCGAAGAGGTCGAAGGCTTCGTCGAACAGGTCGCGGCTGACGACGCGGTCCGGGTGCTCCTCCACCACGATGTCCAGCGTGTGCTCCTGCAAGCGGGCGGCGACGCGCGCGGGGTGGCCCACGCGGATGGCGCGCAGGCCCTGCTCCAGGCAGAGCTCCAGCAGGTGGTCCACCGCGGCGTTGCTGGCCGCTGTGCACAACAGTCGCTCGCCGCGCGCGACGGCCTGGGCCGCCACCTCCGCCAGCACGGTGGACTTGCCGGTGCCGGGCGGGCCGTGGATCAGGAAGAAGTCCTCCGCGGCGAGCGCGCGCTTCGCGGCGTCCTGCTGCTCCGGGTTGAGCGGGCGGGTGGGGGTGAAGTCCTTGGTGTTGTCGAAGCGCGGGGGCTCGTTGCCCAGCAGCACCTCGCGCTTGTGTCGCTCCTGGCCCTTGTCCATCGCCTTCACGCGCTGGAGGCCCGCGCGCACGCGCTCGTAGGTGACGTCGTTGGGGACGACGTCCAGGCGCAGGAGGCCTTCGGACAGGTAGGCGGGCGGCTCGCGGTCGAAGGCCAGCTGGATGCGGGTGGAGGTGGCGCGCGACACGAGCGCCTTCGCCGGGTCCTTCACCTCCGCGCGGCGGGGCAGCACCGCCACCAGGTCGCCGTTGGACACGCGCGTGGGCAGCTTGCCCCGGTCCGCGCGGGCGAGCGTGAGGAGGATGCGGCCGCCCAGGCCCACCTCCTCCTCGACGGTCTCCAGGTCCAGCACGGACAGGCCCTGCTCTTCACGCTCGCGCAGGGTGAGCCCCTGCGCGAGCGAAGTCATGCGAGCCTTCTCGGCCTCGCGCTCCTGGGCGAGCAGCGAGCCGAGCTTGTCGAAGAACGAAACGTCACGGGCCATGCCCCGGTCATGCCATCCCGGGGCGCCCGCCGTCACGGCCCGTGTGCCGGACTGTCCAGCCTACTGGCAGGAGTACGTGTACGAGGACGGCGTGCTCCAGGTGCCGTCCGGGTTGATGGCGCGCACGGTGTAGCCGCTCGCCGGGTAGGTGGTTCCCCAGCAGTCGCGGGCGCGCACGTCGTTGCGCAGGGCGGTGCCCAGGTCCCAGTTGCCCACTCGGCGCTGCTTCTCGTACGCGGCCACGCGGTCCACCGCCTCCACCCAGGTGGGGTCCGCCGCCAGCACGTCGCGGCGCTTCTCCAGGAACTTCTGGAGCCACGCCGTCTCCGTGATGCCGTTGTAGCCAATCACCGGCGCCACCTGGCCGCTGTTGCCCAGGGCCGTGTTGGCCTTGCGGATGAGGTCCTTCATGCCGTCGAAGCCGTGGTTGATGGACGCGTCGTAGAGCGCGGCCTTGGTGAGCGCCTGGGTGAGGCCCCACTTCGCGGCCTCGGTGAGGGTGGGCGTGTAATAGAGCGCGTCGCTCACCTGGTCCTGGCACTGCTTGAAGTCCGCCTTGGTGGCGGCGGTGTTGAAGCTGGCCGCCCAGTCGGAGGTCCAGTTGCCTACGGCATCCAGCTCCGCCGTGGACGCCTGGGATTGGCCGGTGGACAGGAAGCGGTTGTTGATGACGGTGAGCGCGTTCCAGTACTTCGCCAGGCGGTTGCCATTGGCTTCGGTGCGCAGGGCCCGGTAGCACTGCACCACCTGGATGGCGTCTCCCGTGCCGGTGCAGAAGCCCGCGCGCCCGTTGGTGTAGCCGCGCCCGTCGTTGATGTTCTCCGAATAGGCGTAGTCCATCGTGGGCGTGTCGTTCTCCCAGATGCTCGTCAGCCCTTCCGCCACCTTCTTCTGGTTCGCGGTGAGGCCGGAACCGCCAGGGGACGTGCCGCCGCAGCTGTCGGACTGGACCTTCACGTTGGTCGCGGTGAAGGACGTGTTGGAGGTGGAGGAGTAGTTGAACGTGTAGGACGCGTTCACGGCCACCGTCAGCGACGACGTGCGCGTGAAGGTGCACGTGCGGCCCGACTGCGTGTGCGTCCAGCCGGGTTGATCATCGTCACACGTCACGCCCGTAGGCACGTCGAGCGCGATGACCGGGTTGGCGATGGCCACCGTCCCCGTGTTCTTGAAGACGAGCGTGCCCCAGTAGTCCGGCCCGTTGTACGTGTTCGTCGTCACCGAGTGCGTGCACGCGCCCAGCGCCTGCGCTGCCTCGGCCATCGCGGGAGACTCCGCGTCTGTCGCCGGGCCACAGCCGCTGGCCAGCGCCACCGTGAGGCCCATCATCCACGTCCGTGAAGCCGCCATGTGCCTGCCCCCGCTTGGGTATGGGGATGCCCGCGCTCGGCGAGCATCCCGGATAGAGCAGGAATAGCTGTTTTTGCTGTGATTCGCCAGGGGCGCTCAGCCCTGCACGTCCGGCAGCGGCAACACCCGCCACAGCTGCGGCTTGTCGTACTGCGGCGGAATCATCCCCAGCGGCCAGCCTTCGGCGGTGAGCTCCGCGTACTGGTACCCGCGCCCTCCGAAGGGGATGCGGGTGCCGGTGCCGGGCAGTCCCACGCCGATGGCCGCGTGCGCGAGCGCATCCGAATAGAGCATCACCGCGTCCACGCCCACCTGCCTGAGCAGCATCAGCGCCAGCACCGCCTTGGAATCGCAGTCGCCCCGGTCCTGCGCGGGCACCAGTCCCGGCGGGACGATGCCGAAGGGCTCGTCGCCGGGCAGCTCGTAGCGGATGCGGCGCACGAAGCCGAGGATGAGCTCGGTGGCCTGCGCCGCGTCCAGGTCACGCTCGCGGATGGAGGTGGCGAAGCGTTCGCCCAGCACGCGCACCGGCTCCGCGTTGCTGCGCATCAGCTCCGCGTAGATGCAGCGCATGTCCGTGCCGCAGCCCGGAGGCGCCACGTAGGTGAAGCGCTCCGGGCCCATGGCTCGGTAGCGCAGTCGCACGCTGTAGTCGCGGTGGGCCTGCGCCAACCCGCGCTCCACCGTTTCGCCCAGTCCGTAGGCCAGCTGCTGACGGGCGGGCTCCATGCCTTCCACGCGCCAGTCATAGGACTTCGCGCGCTCCAGCGGCGTGTCCTCCGGCACCAGCACGATGCCCAGATCCCGCATCGCCTCCTGCGGGTCCGCCGGGGGAACCTCCGTCCCCGGCTGGGGAGGATCCGGAAGCCGGCCCGCCTTCCGGGTCAGCACGAGCTCCCAGCTGGCGAAGGCCATGAGCGCGCCCATCAGCACCAGCGACAGCAGCGTCTTCCACGAGCGCACGGCCATGGCGGCTTCAGGCGGGCGCGCGCAGCACGCCAGTGGGCAGCTGCGGGAAGGGGATGAGTCCGTTGAGCGCGGCCTGGAGGCCCGGCGCGGTGAGCAGCGCGATGACCAGCAGGAAGGCGCACAAGAGGAGCGCGGCGGCGATGTTGCCCCTGCGCACCTCCGCCAGCTCCTCGATGCCCGGCGTCATCTTGTCGAACAGCCGCACGCCCAGGGCGAGCACCGCCACGCCCACCGCCAGCGACAGCGCCACGTGCACCAGCGCCAGGCCCATCAGCTGGAGCACCGAGACGGCGGACACGGGCGGGTTCTGCACCGCCAGGTCCACCGCGTCGCTGGTGGCTTTCAGTGCGTGTTGCACGAGCAGGCCCAGCGACACGAGGCTCGTCGCGTGCACCAGCCCGGCGGCGACGTTGCCCTGGCGCAGCTCCTCCACGGGGTGGCTGTCCAGGAGGCGGCTCAGGCCGCGCATGCTCAAGCCGATGCCGAGCGCGGCCACGAGTCCACCGAGGACGACCTTTACGAGTCCGACGACGAAGAGGATGAGGTCCATGGGGCGCCGGGGGACTGTAGCGGAAGTCCCCCTCGCCGCCACGGCTCATGGCTCACCCGCGCGGCTTGCCGTCCTTCAGACGGCGGCTGAGCGTCCAGGCGAGGGCGACGAGCGCGACCCAGCCCATCGCCGACTCCGGGCTGCTGCCCACCGAGCAGCCCAGGCCCTGCCGCATGCCGCTCGTCGGGTCGTACTCCACGGTCAGCTGGAAGTTGCAGAGCGACGCGTTGCCGGCCGCGTCGATGGCGGTGACCTGCACCGAGTGCAGGCCCGGCGCGAGCGGCGTGCCCACGACGGGGCTGTAGAGGAGCTCCGCTTCGGAGACGCTGTCGCTGGCGCTGGCGGACGGGTACTCCGCGCGGGTGCCGGACATCACCGCGGTGGTGAGCGTCTGGTCCTCCGGGCAGGTGAGCACGGGCGGGCGCGAGTCGCGCACCCGGACCTGGATTTCGCACGTGCTGCTGTTGCCCGCGTCGTCCGTGCTGACGACGGCCACGCGGGTGAGGCCCAGCGGGAACAGGTCGCCGGACGCGTGCGTGCTGGTGACGGTGACCTGGCTGGAGATGCTGTCGCCAGGCGTGAGGTCCGGCCAGAACGCGTGCGCGCCCTCGGGCCCTTCCGCCTCCACGCGGACCTCGTTCACCTTGCAGGCCCGGCCGGGCGCCTGGTTGTCGCGCACGGTGATGGGGAAGGAGCAGGTGCTCTCGTTGCCGGACGCGTCCCTCGCCGTCACGTTCGCCTGGGTGGTGCCCAGGGGCAGCACGCTGCCGTTCGTCGGGCTGAAGGTGATGACGACGTCCCGGCTCGTCTCATCCCCGATGCCCAGGTCCGGATAGTAGAAGGTCGTGCCCCGGGGCGACTGCGCGTTCAGGATGAGCGCCGTCGGGCAGCTGTGGATGGCCGGCGCCGTCAGGTCCCGCGACGTCAGCACCGTGGTGCAGTACGTGAGGCGGCCCTGCGCATCCCCGGCCTGGTAGGTGATGGCGATGGGCAGGTTGAGCGGAAGCAGGTGGCCGTCAATGAAGGTGGTGCGGATCCACGCCTGCTCCGGTCCGGTGCGCAGCTCGGGCCGGTAGTGGATCAGGTCCGTGCCCTCCGGACGGTTGGATGGCATGTCCTGGGCGGCCGGGCACAGGAAGGTCGGCGCCGCTTCATCCTGCTCCATGCGCCACAGCGCATGGGGCGTCCACGGGTCTCCGGCCGTCGTCAGCAGCGCGCCCTGGAACGGCACCAGCCCCGTGGGCAGCGCGAACTCCTTGCCCGACGGCAGCCGCGTCAGCCGGGACGTGCCCGCGTCGGTGCCGTCCGTGCGCCACAGCTCGCTCGCCCCCGTTTCCGTCGTCACGATGACGGCGAGCCCTTCCTCCCACGGCG
Organism: Corallococcus exiguus; assembly: GCF_009909105.1. NCBI lineage: Bacteria > Pseudomonadati > Myxococcota > Myxococcia > Myxococcales > Myxococcaceae > Corallococcus > Corallococcus exiguus. Next base: position 677,006 of record NZ_JAAAPK010000003.1, on the reverse strand, counting down.
CGACGCCGCGCACGGACTCATGCCCGTACGCGGTAGGGTGCGGCAGGCGCCGGGTGCCCGCGGCTGTTCCGTCCGTCACCCACAGCGAGTCCCCAAGCGTGGCTCCCCGGGACACGAAGTAGAGGCGGTTGCCCGCCGTGACGAAGAACTGGCCAGAATAACCGTGGAGCATCGCGTTGGGCAGCTGCGCCAACTGCTGCGTCCCCGCGTCAGTGCCGTCCGTGCGCCACAGCTGGGAGGCCTCCTCCGAGCTGCGCACGAGGAAGACGAGCGCGTCGCCCAGGGCGGCGAGCACGGTGGGCATGCGGCCCGTGGCGGCGGTATTGAAGCCCTTGACGAGCACGGTGCCGGCCTCCGTGCCGTCGGACTTCCAGACCGCGCGGCCATGCTGGCCGTCATCCGCGGTGAAGTAGAGCGTGTCGCCCACCGCGGTGAGGTTCTCGGGATACGCGTCGCCGACGCCGGCCTTGATGTCGCGCACGAGCGTTGTGCCCGCTTCGGTGCCATCCGTGCGCCACAGCTCGAAGCCCAGCTCGTTCTCCGCGGCGAAGAAGACCGTGTCCCCCACGCGCGCGAAGCCCCCGGCGTTCGCTCGGGCGAAGCCCGGGTAGATGTCCTTGATGGGCACGGTGCCCTCGGCCGTGCCGTCCGACCTCCAGAGGTCGGCTTGCGTGTCCGCCGGAGCGAAGAGCACGGAGTCCCCGAAGACGAAGACGGGCGTCTGGGAGGCGATGCCATGGATCGGGCCGGGGTTGAGCTCGCGCGTGACGTAGGTGCCCTCGCGCGTGCCGTCGCTCGTCCACAGCTCGCGTCCGGTCTCCGCCGACGTCGCGATGAAGAACAGGCGGTGCGGCGTGGCGCGCAGCGAGCCCGGGTCGATGCGCGCACCCGCGGGCAGCAGCTCCTCCTGTACGGAGCGGGTGCCCGCGGACGTCCCGTCCGTCACCCACAGCTCCCGGACGTCGGATCCGGAGCCGGCGTTGCCCGGGGTGGCGAGGAAATAGAGGCGCCCGTTCAGCTCGACGGTGGGCCGCGTGTCAGGCCCCCGGGAGTCCAGCTCCAGGCGGGGCTCGGAGAGGACGTCCGCCACCCGGCGCACCGTCATCGGATCCATCTGGACGGAGGAGCTCTGCGCGAACGCCGGGGCCGCGCCCACCGCCAACGCCAACGCCGAAAGCCACGCACGACCGCTGACCATCCCCATGCCCGCCTCCACGCCCGCCTGCCCGCCAACTGTCCTGCTGGGGGCGCACCGTCATCACGCCCCCGCCGGGCTACAACCCGCGCCCGGTCCGACTGTCCGACAGCTTGCGCACTGCCGGTGTCACACCTGTTTCATGTGTTCACCACTGGCCGCCGCCCTCGCGAACCCACATGAGTGCTGCCGGCTTCTGTCGCACGCCTCCGGCCCCCACTACAGTGCGGATGACGCAGGGTGTCGTATGTCTTGTGGGGTGCTGGTGTGCCAGGGGGCGATCCTCGTGGAGGTGCTGCCGCCGGAGGCGGGAGGGCAGGACACGGTGGCGCCCATGATGGCGGCGGAGTTCGAGGCGCGAAGCCGCCTGCGCCGTCCGCCGGAGATGCCGGTGCGGGTGGTGGACGTGTTGCACCGCACGGTCTACCGCTACGCGAAGCCGGTGGAGCGCAGCTCGCACCTGTTGCGGCTGACGCCCATGCATGACCGGCTCCAGTCGCTGCTGTCGCATGACGTGACGCTGTCGGTGGGGGTGACGCTGTCGGAGTACGAAGACGTCTTCGGCAACCGCGTGCGCCGGGCGGTGGTGGACACGCCCTACACGGAGCTGGTGATGGAGGCCCGCTCGCGCGTGGAGCCGCGGGACACGGAGCCGCTGGGATACCGGCCGCTGCACATGTGCTCGGTGCTGCCGCTGGTGTGGATGCCGTGGCAGGCGAACATGCTCCAGCCGTACCTGCTGCCACCGGAGCTGCCGGACACGCAGCTGGAGGAGTTGCTGGAGTACGCGATGAGCTTCGCGCGCCGCAACGACTTCGACCTCTTGGACACGCTGCTGGACATCAACTACTCCATCTTCAAGGAGTACCAGTACGCGCAGGGCACCACGACGCTGAACACCACGGCCTTCAGCGTGTATTCGGCGCGCAAGGGCGTGTGTCAGGACTTCGCCAACGTGTTCATCTGCCTGGCGCGCCTCTTGGGAGTGCCTGCGCGCTACGTGTGCGGGTACCTCTACACGGGGCCCAAGCACGCGAACGCGGTGATGGCGGAAGCCTCTCACGCGTGGGTGCAGGTCTACCTGCCGGAGGTGGGGTGGAAGGGCTTCGACCCCACGAACGGCATCCTCACGCAGACGCACCACGTGCGGGTGGCGGTGGGGCGCCAGTACTCGGATGCGACGCCCACGACAGGCACCCTCTACCTGGGTGGTGGCGGGGAGTAGCTGGAGGTGCTGGTCCGCTGCGAACCGGTGTCTCCCGAGGGGCAGTAAGCCGGTTGTCCCAATTCAAGACCTGCTTTGATGGGTTCACTTGGGGTATGGCTGGAACGGGGTGAACATGGTCTGCTGCTCCTCTCTCGAACCCGTACGAGGAGTGATGTCCATGAAGCGCATCCTGTCATTGATGATTGCCACGTTCGCCCTGGCCTGCTCGGGCCCTGAGTTCCAGGAGCCAGGAGAGGAGGGGGCATCCGTCGAAGGGGCTGGGAGCGAATCCATCGCGACCCAGGAGAACGCCGTCACCTATTCCCTCTGCGGTTCCCATACGCTCAATTGCCCGGTCGGCTACACCCGTGTCGGTCAACTCTGTTCGTCGCACTGCTCGGCGCTGGGCTACTCGTGTTCGCCCTTGGGCTACAACGAAACCCTCTGCTTCAAGCCGGATCCCATCGTCGGAACCATCAGCGCGACGCCCACGAATGTGCGCATCAACCTGGATGTGACGCAGACGGGGACGACGAACATCTGCTTCGATGTCAGCGGCGTCACCGAGGGAGAGGTCTGGCTGAGCGTGAACAACCAGTCCGAGGTGCTCTTCGCGCGTGGCGACAACTTCTGCCAGGCCGCGCCCTGGATCACGGCGGGCAACACCTTCGCGTTCAAGCTCTACTCGGGCAGGGCGCACACCACGCTGCTCGCCACCGCGACCGTGACGGGTGAGGGCTACCGCGGAGGCACCAATCCGCCCCCGCAGTGTGGCCCCTGCCAGTCGGGCTACTCCTGCTTCTGCGGCGACCGCGTGTGCCGCCGCGAAGGCACGCTCTGTCCGTGACGTGAGTGCATTGCCACGCCCTCGGGGCTCCCGGGGGCGTGCATTGCGCGTGTCAGCTCAGTCCCTGGTGGTCTTGGATTCTCTCAGCCGCCACACCGTGAACGTGTGCAGCCGTCGCCTCCGGAAGACCCCCGTGAGCTTCACCGGGCCCTCCACGGAACCAAAGCGTTGCACCAGTTCCTCCGGAGGCGCCGCGCCGTTCTCCGAACACCACAGCACGTCCTGTCCCGGCTTCAATTCCAGCTCAGGCCAGAGGTCATACTGGCTCTTGCGCCGTGACGGCCCCACCGTGTCCGTCTCCACGCCCGCCGTGTACGCGACCTGCGAAGCCAGCTGGTACGTGGGCGCGTAGACCGCCGTGGGCCCCGGCACCATGCCCGGGAACAACTGCTCCGGCGTCCTCAGCCGCTCCAGCACGCCCCAGCCGTGCGTCCGCGCCAGCACCACGTCGCGCTCGAACGTCAGCACCGGGAACAACAGGTGCGACGTCACCGCCAGCACCACCGCCATCCCGCTCCACGCCGCCGCCCGCTGCCACACCGGCCGCATCCCCGCGACCCCAATGCACGCCGCCACGTATGCCGCCGCAGGCCAGTTCGCCTCGCCCCGCGTCTTTGCCGCCGCGTAGCCGAAGAACAACAGCGGAATCACCGCCGCCATGCGCAGCAGGAACTGCTCCCTCGGCCCGCGCACCGCGTACACCAGCGCCAGTGGGAACAGCACAGGCCCGCCCATGGCGAACTGTCCCGCCACGTACTCGCCGAACGTCGCCCACCCTCCGCGCCCGCCCAGGCCGTGGTTCAGCTGGAACTTGAAGCCCACCCACTCATGGCTCGCGTTCCACAACACCACCGGCAGGAAGCACAGCAACCCAAGCCCCGCCGTCACCCACGCTCCCGCCGGCAACCGCCGAGCCCGCAGCGCCGCGACCATGAACGCCAGCCCCAGCAGCACGGACGGATACTTGGACAGCAGCGCCAGGCCACACGTCAGCCCCGCCAGCACCCACTTCTCGCGGTAGAGCGCCCACAACCCCAGCGCCCAGAACAGCAGCATGGGCGAATCCGGCGTGGCCCAGACTCCGGAGAGGATGCCCACCGGCACCGCGCTCCACAGCGCCAGCGCCCTCCAGGCCGCGTCCCTGGACCGATACACGTCCAGCGCCAGCCCCCACACCGCCACGCCCGTCCCCAGCCCGCACAGGAGCGCCGTCCCCCGGATGCCCAGCGCGGCGATGAGCCACGCCACCATCGGCGGATGGTCGAAATATCCCCATGCGAGATGCCGGGCCCATTGCCAGTAATAGGTTTCGTCGAAGTAGACGTCCGTTCCCATCGCCAGCGCGAGCCGCACCCCCACGCCCATCGCCACCAGGACGAGGCACGCCTTCATTCCCGGGCCGGGGCTGGAGTGGGCGGACGCACGCACGCCCCTGGACAAAGCGCACCGGAGGGCCGTTGGCCAGCGGGGAGTGAGACCATTTCAGCTTGCCCCCGCGAACCCAGGCTCACAATGTGAAGGGCCGCGAAGCCGCAGCACACCGGGAGTACCCCATGGCAGACCATCCCCCCTCCGCTCATACCAACCGTCTGGCCCAGGAGCCGTCGCCGTACCTGCGCCAGCACGCCACGAATCCCGTGGACTGGTACCCCTGGGGGGACGAAGCCCTGGCCCGCGCTCGCGCGGAGAACAAGCCCATCCTGCTCTCCGTGGGCTACTCCGCGTGCCACTGGTGCCACGTCATGGCCCACGAGTCCTTCGAGCACCCGGACATCGCGCGCCTGATGAACGAGGGCTTCATCAACATCAAGGTCGACCGCGAGGAGCGCCCCGACCTGGATCAAATCTACCAGGGCGTCGTGCAGCTCATGGGGCAGGGCGGTGGCTGGCCCCTCACCGTGTTCCTCACTCCCGACCTGCGCCCGTTCTACGGCGGCACCTACTTTCCGCCCTCGGACCGCTACGGCCGGCCCGGCTTCCCGCGCCTGCTCACCGCGCTGCGCGACGCCTGGGAGAACAAGGCGGACGAAATCGAGGAGCAGGCCCGGCGCTTCCAGGAGGGCCTGGGAGAACTGTCCACCCACGGACTGGACGCCGCTCCCGCGCACCTGTCCGCGGAGGACATCGTCGCCATGGGCCAGTCCATGCTGAAACGCATGGATCCGGTGAACGGTGGCTTCGGCGGCGCCCCCAAGTTCCCCAACCCCATGAACGTGGCGCTGCTCCTGCGCGCGTGGCGGCGCGGCGGCGGCGAGCCCCTCAAGGCCGCGGTGTTCCGCACGCTGGAGCGCATGGCGCTGGGCGGCATCTACGACCAGCTGGGTGGCGGCTTCCACCGCTACTCCGTGGACGAGCGCTGGCTGGTGCCCCACTTCGAGAAGATGCTCTACGACAACGCCCAGCTCCTGCACCTGTACTCGGAAGCAGAGCAGGTGGAGTCACGGCCGCTCTGGCGCAAGGTCGTGGAGGAGACCGTCGAGTACGTCCGCCGCGAGATGACCGACCCGGACGGCGGCTTCTACGCCACGCAGGACGCGGACAGCGAAGGCGAGGAGGGGAAGTTCTTCGTCTGGCATCCCGAGGAGGTCCGCGCGGCCCTGTCCGTGGGCCAGCAGTCGGACACCGTGCTGCGCCACTTCGGCATCAAGCCCGGCGGCAACTTCGAGCACGGCGCCACGGTGCTGGAGGTCGTCGTCCCCGTGGAGCAGCTCGCGAAGGAGCAGGGCCGCTCCGTGGAGGCGGTGGAGAAGGAGCTGGCCGAAGCGCGCCGCGTCCTCTTCCTCCTGCGCGAGCAGCGCGTGAAGCCGGGCCGTGACGACAAGATTCTGGCGGGCTGGAACGGACTGATGATCCGCGGGCTCGCGCTGGCGTCGCGCGTGTTCGACCGTCCGGACTGGGCGAAGCTGGCGGCGGGCGCGGCGGACTTCGTGCTCGCGAAGATGTGGGACGGCAAGCGGCTGTTGCGCTCGTACCAGCACGGCCAGGGCCGCATCGACGGCTTCCTGGAGGACTACGGCGACTTCGCCTCCGGGCTCACCGCGCTCTACCAGGCCACCTTCGACGCGAAGTACCTGGACGCGGCGGACGCGCTCGCGCACCGCGCGGTGGAGCTGTTCTGGGACGAGGAGAAGCAGGCGTACCTGTCCGCGCCCCGGGGACAGAAGGACCTGGTGGTGGCGGCCTTTTCCCTCTTCGACAACGCCTTCCCGTCAGGTGCGTCCACGCTGACCGAGGCGCAGGTGACGCTCTCCGCGCTCACCGGTGACGTGTGCCACCTGGATCAGCCGGAGCACTACGTCGCCAAGCTGCACGACCAACTGGTGCGCAACCCCATGGGCTACGGCCACCTGGGGCTCGCGGCGGACTCGCTGGTGGACGGCGCGTCGGGCGTCACTTTCGCGGGGACTCGCGAGGCCGTGGCCCCGCTGCTGGCCGCAGCGAACCGCACCTACGCGCCCGTGTTCTCCTTCGGCTGGAACGACACGGGCTCCGCTCCGCCCGCGCGCCTCCAGGAGCTCTTCGAGGGACGCGACCCGGTGGAAGGGAAGGGCGCTGCGTACCTCTGCCGCGGCTTCGTCTGCGAGCGGCCCATTAGATCGCCGAACGATCTAATTCGAGCAATTGGTGTACCCAATGAAAATTCGGTCCCTTGATGACATCCCGAAACATATAGGCAAATGGCGCAGTGCGCCGAAAGTCAGGCGTCTGAGTCTGTTTCATCCTTTTGAAGTAGCTTGTGAGCCTCAATATATTTCTTAAGTTTCACGTAGGCACTGTCGAGCCGTCGCTCTCGTTCGGCCATGTCAAACGGAACCATAGCGGAGCCAATTGTTTCACGCCAGATTCTGCCGACTCTGGAATCCTTGATTTGAGGTTGCGTTTCAGTCAAGTGCCATTCTGAAACCGCTTCGAATTCGGCTGCGGGAGCGCGGTCGGCCATTTGTCGAAGACTACTGTCGTCGGATTTGAATGTGCCAGACGATAGGATGATCCAATTTTTATTTGACCATTCTTCGGCGTAGTTGGCCCAAAGCCCTTTTGCAATCAGGCTGTGCTTCTTGATGCGATCGTACTCGGGCTTGCTAAGAAGCAATCGTCGGCCTTGGGCGGCTAATGAGCCTAGGGGACCACAGGAACTATAGTGAGGACTCAGCATTGAGCGAATCCAACTATAGAATGAGGATGCCGAGAGCGATTGATATGGGAGAACCATATGGTTCGGTGTTTTGAGGCAGTCCTCCCAGATGCGACCGGGACGGCTTGGTGCTAGTATTGTATTGTGTTTCATCTGGGTTAATATCGATGACTCGGAAATTCCCCATCCGGACTCACTGAGCCATGTTTCGGTCCATTCTGTTGTCGGTCCGATATTTGTGGTCGAGTTGTACCGATTCCATTTGTGACTGTTGGGTGGGATTGTTGGGTGGTTTACGAGTAGGTAGGCAATGAAGTCTTTGCAGACGTCGTCGTAGAGTTCGTCATGAAAGGGAAACTTGCGTGTGGTTAGCGAAGTCCGTTGTAGGTTTAGTGGGAGATGCCCGTCGGGGTCGAAGACCGATACGCGAGGAGTTCGGAAGCCAATGCGAGGGAGTTGTTCGTATTGGTACTCTGGTTCAGGATCGTCGTGGTGGGCTTCGTCATTGTAGTCGTCGTAGTCTCTGCCGATAGGGACTTGAATCCCGTTGCAGGCTAGTGCTGGACTGGAGTTGTTGTCCCAGTATGTCCACTGGATGTCTGAAAATTGGGCATGGCTGATTCGGCGCCACTGGTGGTCGAGAGGGTCGTTGCTGTCCGGTATTTGGTGGTCTTGTTTTAGTTCTCGAGCCCCTTTGTTTTTGATTGTTCGCACTACGGAGGGAGAGTTAAGGCAGTACCAATCCCATCTGGCGTCGTAAGCTGTTAGTGCCTTTGTTTCGGCGGCGTTGCTCTTGATTCGAATGGTTGTCCCGACGGGGCGCTCAATGTAGCGCAATTCCACCAACTCATCGTCAATGCCCGCGGAAAATGATATCCCCCTGGCTTGCGAGATGTGGCGGGTTGATACCTCAATTCGCTCCCCTAGTAGGAAAGCGGCGAGTACGCCCACTCCGAAACGACCGCTCCTGGCTACTCGGGAATGGCCAGATTCATCTGTGTGTTGCTTCTTCCACGCGTCGCTGCTTCGAAATGATGCTCCGGCTTTAAGGAAGTAGTCTTTTACGATCTCGGGGGTCATCCCAATGCCGCGATCGCTGATGGTGATTGTTGCGAACTTGCTGTCTCTTTCGACGGTTATTGCGACGTCAGCGTCTTGTTGAGTTAGTTCGGGTTTGGGTGTGCTTTGGCGACTCTTTAGATAGTCAGAGAGTTCGCGGCATGCGTCGACCGAGTTTTGCATTAGCTCGCGGATGCCGACTTCTGGAGAATCGCCATATAGTGGGCCAACTAGGAGTTTAAGCAAGTCGGCGCTGGCTGTGCGAAACTCAGCTTGGCCAGGCACATACTCTGCTGTTGCAGCAAATGTCTTTTCGTCGTCAAGATTTGACCGAATGCGACGAAGCATGATTCCAAAGCTGTCTAATCCTGAGATCCGCCCATATAGCTCTCCTAGTACCGCCCAGACGTCATCGAGTTCCTTCTGGATTGATGAGAAGAGGGATTTGAGAGCTATGTATGTTCCTCCGTCAGAAGGAAGCGCTTTGATGTAGAGTGCTTCGGGATCATCATGTCTACTGTGAATGTTGTCGATGGAGTCGTGCTTCTTCCATTCACCAGTTGAGATAGGGCTTTGAAGCGCTCGTACGTTGAGTAATTTTGCAGGCGCTCGCTCTGCATGGATTTGCAGGTAGTCTGCTACCCGCAGTACGCCCATGATGAAAGGAGCATGGATGCCACGAACTTCACGACGCTCATCGATTGGCAGATGCTCGACGGCTTGTCGTAAATCCATGCCATGGCTTCGTGCAATGAGGCCGCAAATGTCTGCGGTTTTGCGTTCGATGCCTTGTAGCTTTAATGGCGTCTTGGTCGGTCCAGGAATGCCTGATAACGCAATTTCATGAGCCAGTCGTGGATGATGCCGACGAAGAAATTCTCCAATTAGGAGACGGTCTCTCCTGCTCATGTCATTGGAGTTGAGCGGAGGAGGCCTGATGGGCTCAGTATCCCCAAAGAGCTTCTTTAGTCTCCGGCCGTCGAAGCGGCTTGCCTCTTGTAGAAAATTGTTCCAGAGAACTGGCCAAGATGCGGAGTCGATAGAAACGATTGGCTTCGCCCAATCTGGATTCTTGAGCAGCGCAATGAATCCATCTTCACTTAAGTGCATTGCGCAGTCGTGAAGAAGAATGGCTAGTATGAGAGCAGATGAGTCCTCGGGTGTAATGTGCTCCCATGTGTTGTCATGTATTAGTGCTTCGGCGGTTATGAATACCTCGTTGATGTGCGTCGGTCCGTGGTCGGTATATTCGGGGAAGAATGGAAGCTTGTTGTCTGCGATCCAGGGCTCGAACTCGCCGAGACTAAGCATTATGGCGCCCTGAAGCTTGGGATTCCGGCCAAGAACACTGTTTAGTTGCTTGGGAATTTGCAGGTAATTAGTTGGCATGGCTGCCTGTATTTAAGTTGACGCAGTCCTGAGCGAGAAGCGACTGTCTTGGTGAGTACCGGTTCTTGGTGCACCGGACTACTTCACGTCCGTGACCTGGAGCGAACCGATGAGGGGCGTGATCTCCGCGTTCCCCTCGTAGCCCACGTAGAAGTGGGTGGCGTCCGCGACGGGCTGGTTGAAGGTCGGATCCAACTGGGTCCACTCGCCCACGAAAGCCTCCACCCACTCGTGCCAGTACAGCGCGGGCACGCCGTCGGAGTTCACCATGTAGATGACGCCGTCCACGCGGCGGGCGGGGATGCCGGACGCGCGCAGCATCGCCACCGTGAGCAGCGAGTGCTCCGTGCAGTCGCCCTTCTTCTGGCGCAGCACGTCCGTGGCCCGGTCCGCGCTGGCGCCGTAGTCCTTCTGCAGGTTGCTGTACACCCACGCGGACAACATCCGCGCCGCCGTGTACGCGTCCTTCTCCTCGCGGATGATGCTCTTGGCCTGCGCCTTGATGGCCGGCGCGTCCGCCTCCACCGCGAGCGTGGACTTGAGGTTCTCCCCCTTGTCGGGGTCCGCCACCGGCCGGGCCGCGCGGCCCTTGGGCGAAGGCGGCGCCGCCAGCAGCGTCACCTCCACGCGGCCGTCCGGCAGCCGCTGGTACTTCTGCCGGTACGTGTCCTGCTGGAACTTCTCCGGCAGGTTTTTCATCACCAGCTTCACCTGGCCGGGAATCTCGCGCGCCTTCGCGGGCAGCGGCTTGGGCAGCACCACGCGCGTGAGGCCGAACACCTCCACCAGGTCCATCCGCTTCGCGACGGACTCGGACTCGGCCCGCGCCTGCATCGTCTGGCCGAAGTCCACCCGCACCATCTTGCCGTCCGACGTCAGGAAGGCCGCCACCGGCACCTTCTCCTTGTCCGACAGCGTGCTCACCCGCGACAGCTTCACCTTCACGCCGCCCAGCATCTGCTCCTCGGGCGCCTCCACCGTGGTGACGGTGCGGTAGGTCTCCAGGTCCGTGCCGTCCAGCGTCGAGCCCTCCACCTTCTGGCCACGAAGCAGCGCCACGCGCGCCTGGTCCGCGTCCTCCACCGTCTCCTTCGGCAGCGGCATGGGCTTGAGCACTTCATCCGGCTGGCCCGGGCGCTTGCGCACCACGCGCAGGGAATCCCCCGTCACCGTGCCCACCAGCTCGTTGTCCCCGCCGTCGCCCTTCTGCGTGACGGTGAAGGACAGCAGCTTGCCGCCCGGCTTCGCTTCGTAGACGCGCACCTCGCGGTGCACGCGCTCCGACACGCGCGTGCCCACCTGCGCCTTGAAGATGAGCTCGTTGATGCTCTGCGCCTTGTTGCCCGGCAGCACCGTCAGGTCGGTGAAGAACCAACCCACCTTCTTGTCCATCAGGTACAGGCCGAAGTACTCGCCGCCCTTGGGGCGCGGGGCCTTCAGCGCGTCGGAGAGCTCCTGGGCCTGCGGGGCCTGGGACGTCTTCGCCTGCGCCTTGGCCGCCGCGGCCTTCACCTGGTTCTTCAGTGCGGGGGCCTGGGCCCAGGCCGCGGAGGGCGCCCCTGTCAGCAGGGCGAGCAGGCTCAACAATCCCAGACGGGTGCGTCGCATCGGTCGGTTCATGGAAGGCATCTGCTCGCTCCTGATGGGGGACTACAGGCGCTTGGTCAGGATGATGAGGTCGTCACCCTGCTTGTAGAAGTCGCGCAGGCGCGCTTCCTCGCCGTACTTCATGGACGCGTAGAAGCCGCGCGTGGGGCCGTAGGCCTCCGTGGCGCTCGTCTCCACGCGGATGAGCCGCGCCTTGCGGCGGCGCAGGTCGCCCTCCATGGAGGACACCAGCTGCGCGCCAATGCCCTGGCCGCGAACTTCCGGCGCGGAGGCAATCCAATACAGGTCGAACGCGTGCTCCGTCATCGGCGTGGGGCCGTAGCAGCAGTAGCCCACCAGCCCGCCGCCGTCCTGCCCGCGGTCCGCCACGAGGATGGAGTAGTCCCGGTTGCCCGCGGTGAGCGCGGTGTCAACCAGCTCGATGGCGCAGTCCTGCTCCTCCTGCGAGAAGGTTTCGATTCGCCGGATCAACGCGGCGAGCGGTTCCCGGTCCTTTCTTTCGAGTGTGCGGATTTCCATGGGCTCTTTCGAGAGCGACCTCCACGAGTCGCGAGGCCAGGGTCGCGTAGTCCATGCCGGCGGCCTGCGCCGCCTTCGCGTACCCCGCGCCCGGGTGAAGGTCGCAGTTGGGGTTGATGTCGATGACGTACGGCACACCCTCGGGCGACACCCGAAGGTCCACGCGTCCATAGTCCTGGCAATCCAGCGCTGCAAATGCTTCCAACGCCGTCTGGATGCAACGCGCTTCCTGCACTGCGTCGAGCCGGCAGGGCCCCGTGGGCGAGTCCCGGTACTCCGGTGACTCCGCCTCCCACTTGGCCCGGTACGACACGATGTTCGGCCGGCCGTCGAACGCGCGACCGAAGTGGATCTCCGTGAGCGGCAGCGCCTGACGCGGGCTGTTGCCGAGCAGGGGCACGTAGATTTCCCGCCCCTGGATGAACTGCTCCACCAGCGCGGGCTGGTGGAAGGTGCGCAGCACGGACTCGCACGCCCGCACGAGCGCCGAGCGCTCCGTCACCACGGAGTCGAAGTCCATGCCCACGCTGGCGTCCTCGCGCGCGGGCTTCACGATGAGGGGCCACGGCAGGTCCACCGCCAGAGCGTCCTCTCGCTTGCGCACCACGAAGGAGGCGGGGGTGGAGACGCCGTGGGCGCGCAGGATGTCCTTGGCCTTGGGCTTGTGCAGCGCCAGCCCCAGCGACAGGGCGGACGAGCCGGTGTACGGCAGGCCCAGCGCGTCCAGCAGGCAGGGGACGGCCATCTCTCCGCGGCTGTCCGCGGCCAGCGACTCGCAGAGGTTCACCACGAGGTCGGGCTGGAGGAAGCGCAGGGCCTCCACGAAGTCCAGCTTGTCTCCTTCGATGGCGAGCGGCTCGGCGACCACGCCGTCCCGGCTGAGCGCGTGGGCCAGGCTCTCGGCCACCCGGACCACGTCCTCGCGGGCTTCGCGCCCGGGGTCGTCCTCGAGGAGGTCGTGGTCACGATTGTGCAGCAGGATGATGTGCATTCGGAGTGCCCCGAGGGTTAGCACGTCCCCACGGACCTTCCCAGCCTGTGGCGTGGTGGCCGGTCGGTCCCTCACAGGGCTACCGCCTGCCAGGGTATGCGCTACGGTGGGTGGACCCGTCGGAGCGGAAACCGGCCACCCCCGGCTTCAGGTCCCGACAAGGACGACATGCGGATTCGCGACCCCATCCACGGCGTCATCCCGGTGAGCGACCCGGAGAAGGCCGTCATCGACAGTCGCTTCTACCAACGTCTTCGCTACGTCCGGCAGCTGGGCTTCGGGGACATGGCCTTCCCCGGCGCCACCCACACCCGCCATGCCCACTGCCTGGGCGCCATGTTCGTCGCCTCGCGCGTCTTCAACGCCGTGGCCAGCCGCTCCGACCTGCCGGACGATGTGCGTGAACATTTCTGCACCGCCGTGCGCCTGGCGGTCCTCTGCCACGACCTGGGCCACATGCCCCTGTCGCACGCGTCCGAGCGCATCGCGCCCCGGCGGTCGCTGCTGCGGCTGCCTGGTTGGCTGGACTCCGTGGCGGAAGGGGAGCAGGCGACCCACGAGGACTACACGGCGAAGCTGCTCCTGGACAGCTCGCTGACGGAGATCATCCAGAAGGAGTTCGGCTCGCGCGGCATCACCCCCATGGCGGCGGTGGCGCTGATTACCGGTGCGAAGCCTCCCAAGGATCCAGGCTTCACGTACAAGGGCGTGGACTGGACGCCGCTCTTGCGCGCCATCGTCTCTGGTGAGCTGGACGCGGACCGGATGGACTATCTGCTGCGCGACTCGTTCTACACGGGCGTGAACTACGGCCGGTATGACATGGATTGGATCGTCTCCAACCTGAACCCGGCGGTGAAGGATGGCAGGGCGGTGCTGGCCCTGTCGCGCGCGGCGGCGTTCGCGTTCGAGGACTTCCTGCTCAGCCGCTACCACATGTTCGTGTCGGTGTACCTGCACCACACGTCAGTGAACTTCGACCACATGCTGCGCCGGTACTACGAGGAGACGCCCGGCGAGTTCGAGATTCCCCACGACCCGGAGGCCTTCCTCCTCTGCGACGACGCGGCGCTCTGGTACACGCTGCGCCGTTCGAAGAACCGGTGGGCGGAGCGCATCAGCCGCCGCCAGGGCTTCAAGCTGCTGGCGCAGTTCACGGAGCGCGACACCGGCTACGACCTGGAGGTGCTCAACAGCGCGCTCACCAGCGGCGGCTTCGAGCACTACACCGTGCTGTCCAAGGGAGCGCTCAGCAAGTACGTGGGGTCCTCCGGGGCAGGCGGCAACCCGGGGTTGTTCATCCTGGATGTGTCCACGGGGCGGCTGACGGAGGTGGCGCGCTACACGCCGCTCTACCAGCGCTACAGTGGCGCGGTGCGACTGACGCGGCTCTACGTCCGGCCAGACCAGGCGGAGCGGGCGCGCGAGATGATGGGCCGGCTGCTCGGCCAGACGACGCAATCCTGAAGGACGACGGTGCAACCATGAGCGAGCCCCTTCCTGGCATGGGCCTCTTCGCGCCCCACACTCCCGTGGAGCCCCGGCCCTCCTCGGTGGTCATCCTCTACCGGCGCATGCACGCCAGCGTGGAGGTGTTCTGGGTGAAGCGCGAGCGCGCGCTCACCTTCGCGGGCGGTTTCTATGCCTTCCCCGGCGGCAAGCTGGACAAGGACGACCACGACGTCCCCGTGCAGGGCGCCCAGGGAGAAGAGGCCGCGCTGCGCTCCGCCGCGGCGCGCGAGCTGTTCGAGGAGGCGGGCGTGCTGGTGGCGGAAGGCGCGCGTGCGCTGTCTCCGGAGGCGCTGGAGGAGGGGCGTGCGGGGCTGCTCGCGGGCACGGTGAAGTGGAGCGAGTGGCTGACGCGCCACACGCTGTCCCTGCGCGCGGAGGACCTCAAGCCCGCGGGGCGCTGGGTGACGCCGCCGGCCATCCCGGTGCGCTTCGACACGCGCTTCTACCTGGTGGAGCTGCCGGAGGGCGCGGCGGCGAGCATCATCCCGGGCGAGCTGACGGAGGGCGCGTGGATCCGCCCGGAGGACGCGCTGTCTCGCTGGAGCGACGGCACGGCGCTGCTGCATCCGCCCGCGCAACACGCGTTGCAGGTGCTGTCGGATTTCACGAACGAAGCGGACGCGCGCGCGAAGCTGAGCACGCCGCCGTACTGCCCGGGCTACGTGGCCCAGCGCATCGAGTTCCAGCGCGGCGTGCGCGTGGTGGCGCTGGAGACGCCCACGCTGCCTCCGGCGACGCACACCAACGCATACGTGCTGGGCACGGGCGACCTGCTCATCGTGGACCCGGGTTCGTCGGACGTGAAGCAGTACGCGAAGCTGCTGTCGCTGGTGGCGGGCCTGAAGGCGGAGGGCGCTCGTCCGGTGGCGGTGGTGCTCACCCACCACCACGGCGACCACGTGGGCGGGGCGCTCGCGGTGAAGGAGCGGCTGGGCATTCCGCTCTGGTGCCATGCGCGCACGGCGGACCGGTTGGACTTCCCGGTGGAGCGGCTGCTGGAGGACGGCGAGGTGCTGAACCTGGACGGGCCGATGGTGCAGCGCTGGCACGTGCTGCACACGCCGGGGCACGCGCGTGGGCACCTGTGCCTGGTGGATTCGCGCAGCAAGGCGGCCATCGTGGGCGACATGGTGGCGAGCGTGGGCTCCATCGTCATCGACCCGCCGGAGGGCAACATGGTGGAGTACCTCACGCAGCTGAAGCGACTGCGTGACTGGCCCGTCACCACGCTGTACCCCGCGCACGGGTCTCCAGTGCCGGATGGCCCGGGCAAGCTGAACGAGTACCTGCGTCACCGCGCCCAGCGCGAGGCCCTCATCCTGGAGGCCGTACCCGCGACGGGCGCGACGCTCGCGGAGGTGGTGGCCACGGCCTACGCGGACACGCCGCCCCTGCTGCATCCGGTGGCGGAGCGCAGCGCCCTGGCCTCGCTGGAGAAGCTGGTGGCGGAGGGCCGCGTGCGCGAGGAGTCCTTCACCTGGTTCCGCGTCGGGGCTTAGCTAGAAGCTGCCCATCAGGCCCAGGTGCGGGCCCTTGCTGCTGTAGGTGGCCACGGGCATCAGGCGCACGGTCGGAGCGGGGGCTGCCTGCATCGCGGCCTCCTGGCGCAGGGCATTGGCATTGGACAGTTCGAAGCCAGCGCTCGCGCCCACCACCGGCAGGATGAAGAGGGCGGCGTTGAGGGCCGGCGGCGCCTCCGTGCCTCCGCTGTTCACCAGCGTGAGCGCCAGGAACGTCGCGCCCCAGCCCACCATGCTCCCGGCCACCGTCGCGCCCACGCGGCCGCGCCCGCCCATGAACCGGCCGCCCGCGTAGGTGCCCACCGGGATGCCGATGATGCCTCCCGCCGCGGCGCCCGCGACGGCCATCACCAGGCACTCGTCACAGCCCACCGTGGCGGACCCCAGCAGGTACCCCACCGAGCCCAGCACCGTCGCGCCCACGACGCCGCCCGCCGTGCCGCTCAGCACCTCCACCGCCACGCGCGGCACCGGGTCCTTCGCGGCGGGCGGCGCGGACTTCACGGAAGGCAGCGCCTGGGAGGGGACGGAGGTGCGCGTCGGGACCTCGTCACCCTGGGTGACGTCCGGGGGCGGAGGCACGTCCTCGTCCGGCGCGCCCACCAGCGGTGGGGGCGTGAGGCTCCCGGCGGGAACCTGTGCCGGCTCGGCCGGGGTCTCCTGGGCGGAGGCCAGGCCCGACACGAGCAGCAGGGCGAGAAGTGTGGACAGACGTGTGCGCTTCACCAGGACTTGAGGCTACCGCAAGGGCTGCGTCGGCGTCGCGCTGTCACCGGAAGTGGGCGTCTCCTCGCGAGGGCGGCGGCGCAGGGCCCGGTAGACGAGCGGCGCCACGGCCAGCAGCGCCTGCGGCACCAACGACAGCGCATCCGGATACAGGCCCAGCATGTCCACGTAGATGAAGCGCACCGGCACCAGCGGCAGCGCGCCTACCTCCTGCAACGAGTGGATGCCCTTGCCCAGCAGCATCACCGCCGTCACCACCATCACCACCGTGGAGAGGTTGAAGAGCGTCTTCATGGGCAGCCGGTAGCCCATGCGGTTGATGAAGAGCACCAGCACCGCCAGGGCCACGATGCCGCCCACCACGCCCCAGACCACGCCCGCCGCGGAGTCCACCGCCAGGCCCTGGAGGAAGATGGCCGTCTCGAAGCTCTCACGCAGCACGGACGTGAACGCGATGACGAACAGGCCCACCGTGCTGCCCCGGCCCAGCGCGCCCTGCATCTTCTGGCGCAGCTCGCCCATGAAGTGGCTCACGTTGGCGCGCGCGTTGAGCCACAGCGCCGCGTACAGCAGCATGCCCACCGCCACCAGCGCGGTAATTCCCTCCAGCCACTCGCGCTGCGCGCCCGCCAGCAGCTTGCGGCCCACGATGTACGCGAGGGCACCCGCGATGAGCGCGGACACCCAGCCCGCGTGCACCACGCGCACCTGGTCCATGGCCTTCATCTTCTTCAGCGCGGCCAGCAGCGCCGTGACGATGATGGTCGCCTCGAAGCCTTCACGCAGCAGGATGAGCAGCGTGAGCCACGCCACGGACAGTAGGTCCGTGGTGCTCCCGGTCGTCTTTCGCGCCTGGTCCAACAGCGACAGCAGTTCACGCCCCTCGTCTTGAAGGTGCGGGCTCTTGCGCTCCGCGGCGAGCCGCGCCTGCATGAAGGCCTCTTCCAGCTTCTGGGTGAGCTCCGGATCGCGCCCGCGCAGCTTGGGCTCCACCGGCTCCAGGCCGTTGAGGTACGCGTCCAGGAGCGCGTTCTTCGCGCCCACGTAGTCGCCCTCCGCGCCCATGCGCATCGCGTGGCCCACCGCCGCGCGCGCGTTGAGCAGCACCTTCTCCTCGTCCGCGTCCGGCATGTTCTGGCGCAGGCACGCCACCTTGTCCGCGCCGAACGTCTTCGCCAGCTCCGCGTCCGTGGACGTGGCCAGCCGCTCCAGCGACACGTTGGGCGGCTCGCCCTGGCACGGCGGCTGGCGCAGGGTGAAGACGAAGAAGGCCAGCGACCAGCGGTCGTCCTCGGTGAGCGTGGGGAAGGCCGGCATCGCCGTGCCGGGCACGCCGAAGCTGGTGGTGTTGAAGGCCTTGTAAGGCGTGAGCCCGTCCTCCATCAGCTCCGGGTCGTGGAAGTTCGCCGGCCGAGGCTCCATGTTGGCCGCGATGGCCACGTCCGCCTTGCCCTCCACGCCGTGGCACGCCGTGCAGTTGGCCTGGAACAGCTTCTTGCCGTGCTCCAGGTCCGGAGCCACGCGAGGGCTGCGCGCCAGGCCACCCGCCAGCACCAGGCTCTCCACCAGCTCACCGCAGTCGCGGCTCACGCCCTCCGGGTCCTTCGCCTCGTTGACGCGCGCCTGGATGGCCTCCACGCGGGGCACGAACGTGGCCGCCGCCGGGCCCAGGTCCTTCGCCGCTGACAGTGCCTCCGCCGCGAAGCTCTTCTGCTCCGTCAGCTCGAACTCCGACTGCGACGACACCGCCGCCGGATAGTCCGCCTGGAGGTACTGGAGGATGCCCACCAGCCGGTGCCAGGTGCGCCCCTCGTCGGTGGCCGGAGCTTCAGCCCGGGCAGAAGAGGACAGCGCGAGCAGCAGGCACAACGTGAGGGAGGCGGCGTGTTTCACGGCCGTCTTCTACCAACCACGTCACGGGTGTTCAATTCTGCGAATCAAGATCAATTTATGAGACCCCCCTCAGGAACCGAGGGGGGCACACGGGTCAACACCCGGGGTGTTCCCGGGGACGACTCAGCGCTAATCGAGCTCGCAGTACTGCGGGTACTGCCGGCACGGATAGCAGGCGCCGCCCGGGCCGAAGTAGCAGACCTCACCGGCGGGACAGATTCCGCTGTCCGGGCAGAGCCGCAGCTCCTGCTCCTGCGCCCCCAGCTCCGCGGCCGTGCCTTCCTCGATGGGTCCGCCACAGCCCGCCAGGCCCAGCGCCGCGAACAGCCCCAGTCCACGAACCAGACGACGACGCATGCACGCTCCTTCGGTGAGAGGAACCCGCACGGTAAGTCAGCCAGAGAACGCCAGGAATAAGGGCTAGCCCTGACGCTCGTAGGTGAAGAAACCGAAGGGCAGGTCACCCTCCGGGTATCGGTCCTCCTCCACCAACCTCCATCTGCCGAGGTCCACGGATGGGAAGAAGGCGTCGCCGGGGACGTCCCGTTCGAGGCGGGTGAGGTAGATCCGCTGCCACAGCGCTTGTGTCTGCGCGTAGATGTCCGCGCCGCCCGCGATGAAGACCTCGCTGTCGCCGCGCGCCTGCTCCAGGGCTTCGTCCACGGAGTGGGCCACACGGACACCTGCCGGAGCGGCCCAGTCGCGCTGGCGGGTGAGGACCACGGTGGTTCGGCCGGGCAGGGGACGTCCGATGGAGTCGTACGTCTTGCGACCCATGACCAGGGTGTGGCCCATGGTGAGGCGCTTGAAGCGGGCCAGGTCCGGCGGCAGGCGCCAGGGCAGGGTGTTGCCCTGACCGATGACGCGGTTCGCTGCCATGGCGACGATGGCGGAGATGCTCGGGCTCATACGGCGACGGGCGCCTTGATGGCGGGGTGCGGGTCGTAGCCTTCCAGCGTGAAGTCCTCGTAGCGGAAGGCGAACAGGTCCTTCACGTCCGGGTTCAGGCGCATGCGCGGCAGGGGGCGCGGTTCGCGCTTCAGCTGCTCCTGCGCCTGCTCCACGTGGTTCAGGTACAGGTGTGCGTCACCAATAGTGTGGATGAACTCGTGCGCGGTGAGGCCCGTGGCCTGCGCCACCATCATCGTGAGCAGCGAGTACGACGCGATGTTGAAGGGCAGCCCCAGGAAGATGTCCGCGCTGCGCTGGTAGAGCTGGCAGGAGAGCTTCCCGTCGGCCACGTAGAACTGGAACATCACGTGGCAGGGCGGCAGCTTCATGGAGGGCACGTCCGCCACGTTCCACGCGCTCACCAGGTGCCGGCGCGAGTCCGGGTTCTTCTTCAGCCCGTCCACCAGTTGCCGCATCTGGTCTACGTGGCCGCCGTCCGGCGTGTTCCAGGAGCGCCACTGGTGTCCGTATACGGGGCCCAGGCTTCCGTCCGCGGTGGCCCACTCGTCCCAGATGGTGACCCCCACCTCCTGGAGCGAGCGCACGTTGGAGTCACCCCGGAGCATCCACAGGAGCTCATGGATGATGGACTTCACGTGGAGCTTCTTCGTCGTCACCAGGGGGAAACCCTGGGTGAGGTCGAAGCGGAGCTGGTGGCCGAAGAGGCTCAGCGTCCCCGTGCCGGTCCGGTCGCCCTTCTTCGTCCCATGCTTCAGGACGTGCTCCATCAGACTCAGGTAAGGCTGCATGGGCCCCTTTTTCCCTAGGAGGGGTCGGGCAGGCGAGCAAAATATCGGCCGCTGTCCACCCGCGCACGGCGTCACCGTGTCGCATCGTTAAACAAGGGCTGCGATGAAGATCTACACGAAGACCGGCGATGCAGGAGAGACGGGCCTCTTCGGCGGCGGCCGCGTGGCGAAGGACGACGCGCTGGTGGACGCCTACGGCGAGGTGGACGAGCTCAACGCCACGCTGGGCCTTGCTCGCACGTTCCCGCTGCCGGCGGACCTGGAGCACTTCCTCCAGCGCATCCAGGACCAGCTCTTCACGGTGGGCGCGGTGCTGGCCACACCGCCGCACACCAAGGCGGCGGCCCACATCCCGGAGCTGCGCCCGGAGTGGGTGGAGGAGATGGAGCGCCACATCGACCGCTACGAGGAGGAGCTGCCGAAGATGACGCACTTCATCCTCCCGGGAGGCTCGTCCGCGGCCGCGGCGCTGCACCTGTCCCGCACGGTGTGCCGCCGCGCCGAGCGCCGGGTGGTGACGCTGCTTCGCGAGGACAAGGCCCCGCCCGCCGTGGCCATGTACCTGAACCGCCTGTCGGACCTGCTCTTCGTGGTGGCCCGGCTGGTGAACTTCCGCGCCGGGCTGCCGGACGTGAAGTGGATCCCCGAGAAGCCGACGAAGTAAGCCGTGTACGCGACACAACTGCCCACTGCCCGGCTCCGGCAGCTCGCCCAGGACGTGGGCTTCGACCTCATCGGCTTCGCCCGCGCGGAGCCCATTCCGCCGTCGTCGCTGATGTCGTGGCTGGAGGCCGGCTACGACGCGGACATGGACTGGATGGGGTCGCGCGCGGAGGAGCGGCTCGACGTATCGGTGCTCCTTCCGGGCGCGCGCACGGTGCTGTCCTTCGCGAACAACTACTGGCGGGATGATGAGCCCTCGCAGGGCTCGCCCATCGCGCGCTACGCGAGGGGCCGCGACTACCACTCCACGCTGCGCGACCGGATGAAGGCGTTCCGGAAGACCATCAACGCCTGGTACCCGGGGCTGGGCACCTACGGCGGCGTGGACAGCGGGCCGATGATGGAGAAGGTCTGGGCCGCTCGCGGCGGCCTGGGCTACGTGGGCAAGAACGGCTGCCTCATCACGGAGTCGCACGGCTCGTGGGTGCTCCTGGCCACGCTCATCCTGGACGCGGAGGTGGACGCGTACCCGGATGGACCGGTGGCGGACCGTTGCGGCTCCTGCCGGCGGTGTCTCATGGCGTGTCCCACGGGCGCGCTGGTGGGCAACCGGCAGGTGGATGCGCGCGCGTGCCTGTCGTACCAGACGATTGAAAACCGCGACCGTGACGTGCCGGAGGCGTTCCGGCTCAAGTTCGACAACCTCATCTTCGGCTGCGACATCTGTCAGCAGGTGTGCCCGCTGAACCGCAAGCCGGTGTTCGCGGAAGACGAGCGCTTCGTGCCCCGCGCGGTGGCGTCGCTGGGCACGCTGGAGCTGGCGGGGCTGACACCCGAGCAATACAAGGAACTCATTCCAGGCACGGCGCTGGCGCGCGCGCGGTACGACGGTTTGAGGCGCAACGCTGTGTATGCACTCGGCGTCGCACGGCAGGTGCACGCCCGGCCGCTGCTCGAAAAACTCAGCGGCGACGACAGCGAGCTGGTACGCAGCGCCGCACGATGGGCGCTTCTGCAACTGGAGCCGTGACGCCGTCCTCCGCGACGCCGCCGCTCGGGCGGGTGTACGCGGCGCTGACGGTGCAGGTGCTGATCAGCGCGGGCACGTACCTGGCCGCCAAGCGGGCGATGACGGAGCTGTCGCCGTTCACGGTAGTGCTGTGGCGCTTCCTCGTCTGCGGCGTCGCGTTCGTGACGCTGCTAGCGGTGACGCCGGGGCCCAAGCTGCCGCCGCGCCATGCGTGGCCGCGCATCGTGCTGCTGGGGTTGATGGGCGGGCCGGTGAACCAGACGTTGTTCTTCTCCGGCCTGTCGCGCTCCACGGCGGCGCACGCGGCACTGTTCTACGCGCTCACACCGCTGGGCGTGTACGTGGCCAGCCTGGTGCTTGGACGGGAGCGCGCGTCCACGCGGACGACGGCGGGCATCCTCACTGCATTGGTGGGCGTGGTGGTGCTGCTTCTGGGCCGGGGACTCGCGAGCGCGCGGGGCACGCTGGGGGGAGACCTGCTCATCCTCGCGGCGGTGGTGGCGTGGGTGGTCTACACGACAGAAGGAAAGCCCCTGGCCACCGAGCATGGACCGCTGCGCGCGACGGCCTGGACCATGACGGTCGCCACGGTGTTGCAGCTGCCGCTCGCCCCATTCGTGCTGGAACCCGAGGCGCTGTGGGCCTCCAGCGCCGCGGCGAAGGCCTCCATCGTGTACGTGGGGCTGATGACGTCGGTGGTGGCGTACCTGCTCTGGTCCTACGCGCTGTCGAAGGTGCCCGCGTCGCGCGTGGCCATCTTCTCCAACCTGCAGCCGGCGGTGACGGCGCTCGTCGCGTGGCTGTTCCTGGACGAAGCGCTGCACTGGGAGCTGGCGCTGGGTGGCGCGCTGGTGCTCGTGGGCGTGCGGCTGACGCAGGGCGCGCCGGTGAAGGCCGCGCCGGTGGTGGTGCGCGCGGGCTGAAGCACGAAGCCCCCCGAAGGCAGGATGCCTCGCGGAGGGCCTCTGGCTGCGTGCTGTGCGGGAGACGGCGTCAGTCGCCGTTGGGGTCCCACTCGGAGATGTCCTTCCGGGCGGGCTCCGCCGGAACGGTGGGACGCGGCGGCGCGATACGGGGCGGCGGCTCCTTCTTCGCCACCGGCGGAGGCGGAGGGGCGGGCGCGTCGTCGTCGTCCGAGCGGCTCGGCTGCACGGGCTCGGCTACCACGGGCTTCGGCTCGGGCTTGCGCGGGGGCGGATCCGCGCGGGGCGGCGGCTCCGCGAAGGCGTCAATGTCCGGGGCCTCCGAGCGACGGGGCTCCGGGTCGGGCGCCACGGCCGGAGAAGGCGGGGGCGGCGTGCGCTCCGGCTCCCGAGCCTTCGCCGGGACGGCCGCCTGCTGCCGCCCGTTGTTCCTCGCGGGCTTCTCGTCCGACGCGCGGTAGCCCGTGCGCTCCGGGGGCGGCTCCGGCGGATCATCGTAGGAGTCGCGCACCGGCCTCGCGCGCGGCTGCTTGTTCTCCTCGTCGCCGAAAGGATCCTCCTCGCGGCGGCGGTCCTTCTCCTCGATTTCGCGCAGCTTGGCCGCTTCCGTCTTGCTCGTCCGGCGCTCGGGCGCGGCCTCCGGTGCGTCCGGCGCCCGGTTGTTCACCGCGTTGAACTGGCGGGTGCACTGGGTGCGCTTGTCCAGGCAGCTGTCGAAACAGCGCGTCAGCTTCTTGATGGCGGCGCCGTTGCCGCCGTACTCGATGGTGCAGTCCTCCTTGCACATGGTGGCGTCCTCCTCGCATCCGGGCGGGACGGGACCGGCCAGGGCAGGGGTTCCAAACAGGAAGCTGAGGACGACGAGGCGCGGAAGAAGACGCATGGCAAATGTGAAAGCTACCAGTCTTCCGAGCTTCCTGGGCGAGCCCCCCGCGATATCGTCAGGCCTACGCCCGGCGACCGGGCGAGAGGAGACGCATGGCGGCGGTCAAGGTGGGCATCATCGGGGGCCAGGCCCTCTACCAGGCCCTGGGACTCCAGGGGCGCGGCGAACACCTCTCCGTGGAGACGCCCTTCGGGCCCCACAGCGCCCCACTCATCGCCACGGAGCTGGACGGCGTCCCCATCCTCTTCGTCTTCCGCCACGGTCAGGGTCACGTCCACAACGCCACCCGCGCCCCCTACCGCGCCAACCTCTTCGCCCTGAAGACGCTCGGCGTCACCCACGTCCTCGCCACCGGCACCGTGGGCAGCCTGCGTGACTCCATCCAGCCGCTGCACCTGGCCCTGCCGGATCAGGTCATCGACCGGACCTACCGCCGCCCCTGCACGTTCTACGACGACGTCGCCGTGCACGTGGAGCTGGCCCAGCCCTTCTGCGCCACCCTGCGCCAGACGCTCATCGACGCGGCCCCCAAGAGCGATACGACGAGCGACACGGAGGTGCACACCTCCGCCACCTACGTCTGCATCGAGGGCCCCTCCTTGAGCACCCAGGCGGAGAGCCAGCTGTACCGCACGTGGGGCGGGGACCTGGTGGGGCTCACCGCCATGCCGGAGGCGCGGCTCGCCCGCGAGGCGGAGCTGCACTACGCCCTCATCGCGCTGCCCACCGACCACGACTCCTGGCGCTCGCAGCCCGTGGGCCAGGAGCCCGAAGCGCTCCTGCCGCAGTTCACCCAGCGGCTGGACGCCGTCACCGCCCACGGCGCCGCGCTCCTGCGCCGCGCGCTGCCCCGCATCGCGAGCACGCCCACCACCTGCCGCTGCGCCAGCGCGCTCGCGCTGGCCATCTTCACCGACCGCACCCGCATCCCCGCGGACGTGAAGAGCCGCCTGCGCCCGCTGCTGGGCCGCTACCTGCCCTCCGGGCTCGTCTAGCGTTCAACACCCGGCACGTCGCCAGCGCCTCTGACCGTGAGCGCTCGGCCGCCTGCCTGCTGCCGAATGCCCGGACCGACCCCACATTGGCTCCCCACAGA
Source organism: Corallococcus exiguus (assembly GCF_009909105.1). Lineage (NCBI taxonomy): Bacteria > Pseudomonadati > Myxococcota > Myxococcia > Myxococcales > Myxococcaceae > Corallococcus > Corallococcus exiguus. The sequence goes on along the minus strand of NZ_JAAAPK010000003.1, from coordinate 652,107 downwards.
CCCGGAGGGGGAAGCACATGGGGCTGCCACGGCTCAAGTACCTGACGTGGAGGGAGTTCGCGCGTCGCTTCTGGAAGGAGATTGAAGAGGACACCGTCACCGACGTGGCGGCGCAGCTGTCCTACTACTTCATCTTCTCCCTGTTCCCCTTCCTGTTCTTCCTGGTCACTCTGGTGGCGTACATGCCGTTCGCGCCCGGCGCCGTGGACGCGATGATGGAGCGCATCCGCCCGCTGGTGCCCGGCGACGCGCTGGGCGTGGTGAGCCAGCACCTGACCTCCATCGTCGGGGAGACGCGCCCCAGGCTGCTCACCGTGGGTCTCGTCGTGGCGCTGTGGACGGCGTCACGCGGCGTGGATGCCCTGCGCAAGGCGCTCAACCTGGCCTACGACGTGTCGGAGTCCCGGCCCTACTGGAAGACGCAGGGCCTGGCGCTGCTGGTCACGCTGGTGGGCGGCCTGCTGATTCCCCTGTCCTTCGCCATCCTGCTGTTGGGCGGGCAGGTGGGGGCATGGGTGGCGGACAAGCTGGCGCTCATCGACGAGTTCCACCTCGTCTGGTCCTGGCTGCGCTGGCCCTTCACCGCGGCGCTGGTGATGCTGATGCTGTCGCTCTGTTACTACCTGCTGCCGGACGTGAAGCAGCGCTTCAAGTACATCACCCCGGGCTCCGTGCTTGGCACGCTGGCGTGGCTGGGCAGCACCTGGGGCTTCACCCAGTACGTGGAGCACTTCGGCAAGTACGACGTCACCTACGGCTCCATCGGTGGCGTGGTGGTGCTGCTGCTGTGGCTCTACATCTCCGGGCTCATCTTCATCCTCGGAGGGGAACTCAACGCCATCCTCGAACACGCCTCCGCGCAGGGGAAGGCCAAGGGGGCGAGGGACTTCGGCCAGCCCGCGCCCCTGGAGCCGCCCCTCAAGACGCCCGGCGCGGCCAAGAGCGCCGCCAGCGCCCGGAAGACGCGGCTCGCGCTGTTCAAGCGCAAGCGCCGCGTGGCGGAGGGCAAGGATCCGGAGCCCCCGGGGCTCGAGCAGGACGGGAGTGACAACCCGTCCGTGCACTGAGAGCGCCGGGGACCGGAGAAGGGGTGACTACTGCTTGGGCAGCTTCGCCTGGATGGCCGTCAGCCCGCCCGCGGTGTTGCGGTCACCCTTGAGGCCCTGCTGCGCGATGATCTTCCGCAGGTGCGCGATGCGGTCCTCGTTGGTGGGGTGCGTGGACAGCCACTTGAGCACGCCCGGCGTGGAGCCCTGCTCCTTCTGGAGCTTCTGGAAGAAGGTGATGAGGCCGTTGGGGTCGAAGCCCGCGGCGGAGGAGTACTTCGCGCCGTACTCGTCCGCTTCCGTCTCCTCGCTGCGGCCGTGCGCCAGCTGCAGTCCGCCGCCCGCCAGCTGCGCGGCGATCTGCGCGGCCGTGCCCGGGTTCTGGCCCAGCGCCACCTGGGTGATGGCCTGCAGGCCGTAGGCGTTCACCATGGCGCGCGCGGAGTGACGGCCCACCACGTGGCCCGCCTCGTGCGCCATCACGCCCGCCAACTCCGCCTCCGTGTCCGCCGCGAGCAGCAGGCCCGTGTACACGTAGAGGAAGCCGCCCGGCGTGGCGAAGGCGTTGACCGTCTTCGGGTCATTGATGACGTTGACCTTCCACTTCACCCCGGAGCGGTCCTTGTTGGCCTGCGCGAGGATGGGCCCGGAGATGCCGCGGACGTACTCCAGCACCTGCGGGTCCTCCACGTATTTGATGTTCTCCTTCGTCTCCAGCTCCTTCTTCACCTGGAGGCCGAGCTGGTTCTCCTGCTCGTCGGAGATGAGGACACTGGCAATCGCCTTCTCCGCGCCCACGCGCTGCTTGGCGCAGCCCGTGGAGAGGCCCGAGGCCAGGGTGAGGGTCAGGAGTGCGGTGACCATCCGTTGCATGGGCGAGTCGTCCTTCTCTTGGGGGTTGGAGGCCTTCGCGGCCCGTCGTAGCCGTGCCGCCACGTTCCGGGCAAGCACCTTCCCGGCGCGCCATCCACCGGGGGACATGCACCGGAGACAGTCCGGTGGTATGCCCCGGCGCCTGGATGCCTGAACTACCGGAAGTGGAGATCGCCCGGCGCAACCTGGAGCGCTGGTTCAAGGGCCACCGCATCGTGCGCGCGGAAGCGGACCCCACCCGCGTCTTCCGGGGGGCGGAGCTGCCCCACTTCACCCGGCTCACCGGACGCGTCACCGCCCTGGAGCGCAAGGGGAAGTACCTGCTGCTCAGCCTGGAGGGCGGCCACGGCCTGATGGCCCACCTGGGCATGACGGGCAAGTTCGTGCGCCGGAAGGAAGGCGAGCCCGTCCCCCACAGCCGCGCCCGCTTCCACCTGGATGACGGCCACGTGGTCCACTTCAGTGATCCACGCCTCTTTGGCCGCATGGAGCCCGTGCCCGCGAAGGAGTTGTGGGAGCTGCCCTCGGTGAAGGCCCTGGGGATAGACCCCCTGACGGAAGGGCTCACCGGCCCCCAGCTCCAGGAGGCGGTGGGGGACTCCAAGCAGGACTTGAAGGTGGCGCTGATGGACCAGGGCCGCGTGGCGGGCCTGGGCAACATCCACGCCGCGGAGGCGCTCTTCCGCGCGGGGCTGCACCCGGCGCGCAAGCCCGGCACCCTCACGCCTGACGACTGGAAGCACCTGGCCAGGGCCATCCACGCCGCGTTCGACTTCGCCTTCAAGGAGCAGGAGGGCGAGGACATCACCTATCTAGAGGAGGCGGGCTCCGTGAACCGCTTCCGCGTCTACGGACGGGCGAACGGGCCGTGCTCGAAGTGCGGAACGACGGTGGAGTCCTTCACCCAGGGTGGGCGCACCACGCATTTCTGTCCGAAATGTCAGCCGCTCTCCATGGTTGCTGTCCGCGCGTCCCGGAAGGGGACGGCGGCGGGGAAGGGGCCGGCTTCCGCCGTCATCGGCCCGAAACCCCGATCCCGTAGACGTTGACACCCCAGGGGGGCATGGCTTGAATCGCCCGCCCTTTACACCCGGCCGCGTCATGTCGCGGCCCCGGAGACCGTTGACCATGTCTCACGTCCTGCTGGCGGCGCTGCTCGTCGCCTCGTCCACGGCCACCGCGCAGACGCCGGTGCCCGATGGTGGCACCACGCCTTCGGCACCCCAGGAGTCGGCTCCCGCCGCGGCTCCCGCGGCTCCGGCCGCCGTTTCCCCCGCCCCCACCACGGAGGGCTCCGTCAGCCGCGAGGAGTTGGAGCAGCGCCTGGAGGCCACGCGTCAGGAGCTGCGCGAGGACATCCGCGCGCAGACGGCCACCCAGGCCGTGGCCAACAATGACTGGCAGGAGGAGTGGACGGAGGAGAAGCGCAAGCTGGAGCTGTTCACGCTGGACGGCTACCTGCGCGTCCGCCCCGTGCTCTTCTACAAGTTCGACCTGGGCAAGCCCGCTCTGCCCTCCGGCACGCCCCTGGGCCGCCAGCTGTGGACGCGCTCGCCGCGCTCCGCCTCCGAGCAGACCCAGGCGGGCGCCAACATGCGCTTCCGCCTGGACCCGTCCTTCAACGTCTCCGAGGACGTGCGCATCAAGGCGCAGGTGGACGCGCTGGACAACGTCCTCCTGGGCTCCAACCCGGACAGCGCCTACAGCGGAGATGGGCGCAACAACTTCACGCTCTTCTCCGAGAACGAGTCCCCGTCCAACTCCGCCGTCAACGCGTTCAAGGACTCCGTCATCGTGCGGCGCGCGTACGGTGAGGTGACGACGCCGGTGGGCATCCTGCGCTTCGGCCGCATGGGCAGCCACTGGGGCCTGGGCATGCTGCGCAACGACGGCAACTGCCTGGACTGCGACTACGGCGACACGGTGGACCGCATCCAGTTCGTCACCGAGCCGTTCGCCGGCTGGTACGTGACGCCCATGCTGGACTTCAACTCGGAGGGCCTGTCCACGGAGAAGGCCAACACCCTGGGCGAGCCGGTGGACCTCACCCAGTCCGACGACGCGCACAGCCTGGTGCTGGCCATCGCGCGGCGCGACACCGAGCAGCAGCAGAAGGCCAAGCTGGACAACAACCAGGGCGTCCTCAACTACGGCCTGTACTTCACCTACCGCACGCAGCGGTACTCCACCCTGTCGGAGACGGGCGTCCCGTTCGACGTGGCGAACCCCTCCAACCCGATCACCGTCACCACGCCGGCGTTCGTCCCGCGCGGCGGCACGCTCTACATCCCGGACCTGTGGTTCAAGTACGAGGAGAAGAAGTTCCGCGTCGAGGCCGAGTTCGCCGCGCAGCTGGGCTCCATCGACGGGCGCGCCCTCACGGCCAACGACCCCACCACCCAGTCGCTGCGCATCGCGCAGTTCGGCGGCGTGCTCCAGTCGGAGTTCCACGTCATCGAGAACAAGCTGCACCTGGGCATCGAGATGGGCTTCGCCTCCGGTGACAGGGCGCCGGGCTTCGGCAACTACCCGGGCCGCCAGGGCTCGGGCTCGGATGGCAACACCGCGCCGGGCGACGTGGAGGGCCGTCAGTACAGCTGCGACAACGGTGGCTGCAGCGACAACGCCATCCGCAACTTCCGCTTCAACCGCGACTACCGCGTGGACGTCATCCTGTGGCGGTCCATCCTCAATGGCGTCACGGACGCGTTCTACGTGAAGCCGGGCCTCAAGTACTCCATCGCGGAGGGCTTCGACGTCTACGGCAGCGTCATCTACTCGCAGGCGTTCTACGCGGAGTCGACGCCGTCCTACATCAGCAAGAGCCTGGGCCTGGAGGCGGACATCGGCGCGCGCTACATCACCGAGGACGGCTTCGTGGCGGGCATCGACTACGGCATCCTCTTCCCGCTGGACGGCCTCAAGGACCTGAACCTGCCGGGCCAGGAGCTCAGCACCGCGCACGCCATCCGCGGCATGCTGGCCATCCGGTTCTAGCCCATGCGCTCCTCCCTCCCGCGGCTGTTCGCCGCCGCCAGCCTGACGTTCGCGCTGGTGGCGTGCGGCATCAAGGGCAGCCCCCGCGCGCCCCGGCCGGCGCCGCTGCCCGCGCCCACGGCGGAGACGATTCCCGCGCAGCAATCGCCACGCGGACCCGTGGAGCCCTCCGGCCCCACGGTGCCTCCGTCCACCGTGGACGCCGGGCTGCCCGAGTGAGCTTCTTCCACCACCAGAAGGGCGTGCTGCACGCCGAGAAGGTGCCGCTGCCCGCCATCGCGGACGCGGTCGGCACCCCCACGTACGTCTACTCCACCGCCGCGCTCACGGAGCGCTTCCAGGCGGTGACGGAGGCGTTCCAGGGGCAGAAGCACCTCATCTGCTACTCGGTGAAGGCCAACTCCAACCTGGCCATCCTGGGCCTCTTCGCCAGGCTGGGCAGCGGCTTCGACATCGTGTCCGGCGGCGAGCTGGCGCGCGTGAAGCAGGCCAGCGGCGAGCCGGGCAGGACGGTGTTCGCGGGCGTGGGCAAGACGCCGGACGAGATGGCCCAGGCGCTGTCCCAGGGCCTCCTGCTCTTCAACGTGGAGAGCGCGGAGGAGCTGGAGGCGCTGGATGCCGTGGGGCGCAAGCTGGGCAAGCGCGCGCCGTTCGCCCTGCGCGTGAACCCGGACGTGGACGCGCGCACGCACCGCTACATCTCCACCGGCCTGAAGACGTCCAAGTTCGGTGTGCCCTTCGAGGAGGCGGTCGCCCTCTACGCGAAGGCGAAGAAGATGAAGGGGCTGAAGGCGCTGGGGCTGGACTGCCACATCGGCTCGCAGCTCACGCGCACCGCCCCCATGAAGGCTGCCCTCACCAAGGTGGCGGACCTCTACGTCACGCTCAAGGACCGGGGCCACGCGCTGGAGTACCTGGACGTGGGCGGTGGGCTGGGCATCACCTATTCGGATGAGACGCCGCCCAGCCCCCAGGAGTACGCGCGCACGGTGCTGAACGCGACGGAGGCCACCGGGGCCACGCTGCTCCTGGAGCCGGGGCGGGCGCTCGTGGGCAACGCGGGCGTGCTGCTCACGCGCGTGCTGTACCGCAAGCCCACGGAGGCGCGGACCTTCGTCGTCGTCGACGCGGGCATGAACGACCTGATGCGCCCGGCCCTCTACGAAGCGCACCACGACCTGCAGCCGGTGGTGAAGCGCCGCGGCCGGGACGTGGAGGTGGACGTCGTGGGGCCGGTGTGTGAGTCCACGGACGTGCTCGCGCGGGCGCGCCCCCTGGTGCTGCCCCGCCAGGACGACCTGTACGCCTTCATGAGCGCCGGGGCTTACGGGATGAGCATGGCTTCCACCTACAACTCGCGGCCCCGGCCGGCGGAGGTGCTGGTGGACGGAGCGGCCTGGCGTGTCGTACGGGAGCGCGAGCGCGTCGAGGACCTCTGGCGCGGTGAGCGGGCCTGAACGTATAAGCGCCGGAATGAAGACCTTCGAAGGCTCCATGACGGCGCTGGCGACTCCGTTCCTCGACGGCGCGCTGGACGAGGGGGCCTTCCGGGCCCTGGTGCGCTTCCAACTGGACGGCGGCACGAACGTGCTGCTGCCCATGGGCACCACCGGCGAAGCCGTGACGATGGACGCGGACGAGCGCGCGCGCGCCATCGCCGTCGTCGTGGACGAGGTGAAGGGCCGCGTGCCGGTGGTGGCGGGCGCGGGCAGCAACAGCACGCGTGAAACCATTGATTCCGTGCGCCGCGCGCGCGAGGTGGGCGCCGACGGCGCGCTCATCGTCACGCCCTACTACAACAAGCCCACGCAGGCGGGCCTGGTGGAGCACTACCGCGCCATCGCGAAGGCGCACCCGGGCTTCCCGCTCATCGCCTACAACGTGCCGGGCCGCACGGGCGTGGACCTGCTGCCGGAGACGGTGCTCCAGCTGTGTGACATCCCGGAGGTCGTGGCGCTGAAGGAGGCCACGGGCAACCTCATCCGCGCGGTGGACCTGGTGGAGAAGTGCGGCGACCGGATGACCTTCCTGTCCGGCGACGACTTCACGGTGCTGCCCTTCATCGCGTGCGGCGGCAAGGGCGTCATCTCCGTGTCCTCCAACGTCGCGCCCCGCATGATGGCGGACCTGGTGGCGGCGGCGCGGAGCAACGACATCGCGAAGGCGCGCGGCCTCCAGGTGCGGATGAACGCACTGCACCGGCTGCTCTTCGTGGAGTCCAACCCCATCCCGGTGAAGTGGGCGCTGCACCTGATGGGCATGTTCGGCCCGGAAGTCCGGCTGCCGCTCGTGCCCATGGGCGAGGCGAACGCCGCGAAGTTGAAGGCCGAGCTGTCCGGGCTGGGCCTGCTGAAGGCTTGAAGGGAAAGCGCGCCATGACCCGCACCGTCATCACCGGCATCTCCGGCCGCATGGGCAGCACGCTGGTGCGCCTGGCGAAGGCCGCCAGCGACCTTCCGGTGGTGGGCGCCACGGTGCGCCCGGGCAGCCCCCTCTCCGGTCAGGACGCGGGGCTCGTGGCCCGGCTGGGCGCGCCGCTGGACGTGATTGCGCACGACGACCTGGGCCGCGCGCTGGACGGCGCGAAGGCGGACGTCGTCGTGGACTTCACCGGCCCGGAGGCCACGCTGCAGCACGCGCGCATCTGCGCCGAGCGCGGCGTGGCGCTGGTGGTGGGCACCACGGGCTTCACGCCGGAAGGGCGCGCGCAGCTGGAAGCGCACGCGAAGCGGATTCCCATTGTCGCGGCGCCCAACATGTCCGTGGGCGTGAACCTGGTCATCCGCATGGCGGCGGAGCTGGCGCGCGTGCTGGGCCCGTCGTTCGACGTGGAGGTGCTGGAGGCGCACCACCGCATGAAGAAGGACGCGCCCAGCGGCACCGCGCTCAAGCTGGCGGAGGTGCTGATGGACGCGCTGGGCCGCACGAAGGACGACCTCACCTTCGCGCGCGAGGGGCAGACGGGCGCCCGCCCGCCGGGTGAGATTGGCGTGCAGGCGCTGCGCGGCGGGGACGTCGTGGGCGAGCACACGGTCTACTTTTTCGGCGAGGGCGAGCGCATCGAGCTCACCCACCGCGCGACGAACCGTGATCAGTTCGCGCAAGGGGCGCTGAGGGCCGCGCGCTGGGTGGCGGGCCGCGCTCCGGGACTCTATGACATGGCCGACGTGCTCGGCCTCCAGGGGAAGACATGACCGCCCGTTACTGCCGCTTCCAGGTCGAGGGCCGTGCCAGCTACGGCCGCGTCGACGGCAACGAGGTGGTGGTGCTCACCGCCGCGCCGTGGGCCGGCGGCAAGGAGACCGGCCTGCGCCGTTCGCTCAAGGGCCTCACGCTGCTCACGCCGTCGGACGCGTCGAAGGTCGTCTGCATCGGCCAGAACTACCGCAAGCACGCGGAGGAGATGGGCAAGCCCATCCCCACGGAGCCGCTCATCTTCACCAAGCCCTCCACCGCGCTCAACGGCCCGGGTGCGCCCATCCGCCTCCCCAAGGCGAGCCAGGAAGTGCACTACGAAGCGGAGCTGGCGCTCGTCATCAGTGAGCGCCTGAAGAACGCCGACGAGGCCACCGCCGCGCGCGCCATCTGGGGCCTCACCTGCTTCAACGACGTCACCGCGCGCGACATCCAGCGCAAGGAAATCCAGCACACCCGCGCCAAGGGCTACGACACCTTCGCCTGCGCGGGCCCCTGGGCCGTGACGGGCCTGTCCCCCGCGGACCTGCGGGTGGTGTGCCGGGTGAACGGACAGGTGCGCCAGGATGGCCGCACGTCCGACATGGTGTTCAGCCCCGCCCGCCTGGTCTCCTTCATCTCCCACATCATGACGCTGCTGCCCGGCGACCTGGTGAGCACGGGCACTCCGTCCGGCGTGGGCGCGCTCAAGGCCGGGGACACGGTGGAGGTGGAGCTGGAGGGAATCGGAACCCTGGTGAACCCGGTTGAGATGGAGCCTTGAGCGCTACCGTCTATGTAGGACTGGGTTCCAACGAGGGCGACCGCGAGTCCCACCTCGTGGCCGCCCTTGCCGCGATGTCGTGCATCGACGCGGTGTCGGTGCTGGGCTGTTCCTCCCTCTATGACTCGGCCCCGGTGGGGCCCGCGCAGCCGCGCTTCCTCAACGCCGTGGTGGCGCTGGAGTGCGACCTGACGCCGCAGCGCCTGCTGTGCATCCTCCAGCGGATTGAGCAGGACCTGGGCCGCCGCCGGATGCAGCGCTGGGGCCCGCGCACCATCGACCTGGACATCCTCCTGTGGGACGAAGAGGACCACTCCGTCGTCGCGGACGCGAACCTCCAGGTGCCCCACCTTGAACTGCACAAGCGCCGCTTCGCGCTGGAGCCCCTGGCGGAGCTGGCCCCCGACGCCCGCCACCCGGTGCTGGGCGTGACGGTGCAGGAACTGCTCGCGAAGCTCGCCCCCCAGGACGTCCGCAAGCGCGAGGCCCTCTTCTGGCCCGACATGGGCGCCCGTTTCCCCGTCCACGAACTATGAGCCTGTCCCTCGTCCTGGCCACGACCGCGCTGCTCGCGGCCGAGCCCACCTCCCTGCCTCCCGGCCACCCCACGATTCCGCCCGGCACCCAGGCGTCGCCTACCGGCATGGGCGCCGCCCCCAACGGCGCATTGCCCGCCGGCCACCCCACGATGCCCGCGGGCTCCCCCGTGGCGCCGGGCACGCCGCTGCCGTCGGGCCACCCCACGGTGGACACGAACAAGCTGCCGCCCTCCGCCGAGGAGCTGATGAAGCAGCTCGACTCGTCCGAAGGCCTGCGCGAGCGGGAGAAGACCTTCGAGATCGCCTCGTCGCTGGGCAAGCTCTACTACATGAACGGCCGCAACGCGGAGGCGCTGTCCTACCTGGGCCAGGCGCAGGCCAAGGCGGACGGCGCGCGCGCGCTGTTCCTCGCGTCCCGCAAGAAGCTGGGCAATGCCGCCATCCCCACCCCGGAGGCCGCCAACTGCGGCTTCACGCCGGGCCAGGCGCTGGACTCCATGGCGGCCGTGGCGCAGGCCCGCGCGAAGTCCGGGGACGCCGCCGGCGCCGCCGCGTGCGCCCTGGCCGCGCTGGTGCCCGCGCTGGACGTGGACGTGCTGCGCGGCAACGCGCTGTACCTGAGCGGTGACAGCGCCAACGCGCTGAAGGCGTACGCGCGGGTGCTGGAGGTGGCGCCCCGCCACGAAGAAGCGCTCTATGCCCACTCGTCGCTGCTCTTCGAGACGAAGGGCGAGGACCTCCAGGCGCTCAAGTCCGCGCGCGAGGGCTTCGACGCGCTGGTGACGTCGCACCCGGAATCCCAGCGCGCGGCCATGGCCCGCGAGCTGAGCGTGCGCATCGAGGAGACGGTGAAGGCCGGCGGCCGGAAGAAGTGGCTCGCGTCGCGCGCCGCGGACCGCAAGGTGCGCCTGTCCCAGTCCACCGCGCAGGCCGCCGCGATGCCGTCGGACGCGCCGCGCCCGCTGTCGCCGGAGATGGTGGACGCGGTGAAGAACACCGAGCGCACGCCGGAGCTGGAGGCGGGCCTCACCAAGCTGGTGGATGAAGGCGAGGAGCACCTGGCGCGCGGCCGCTACCAGGAGGCCCTGGCCAACTACACCCGCGTGGTGCCCTTCCAGCCGGAGAACGGCCGCGCCAAGGCGGGCATGGCCTGGGCGCTGGTGGGCCTGGGCCGTCCCATGGGCGCGCGCGTGTGGAGCGTGGCGCTGGAGTCCGACGCGGGCGCGGTGGAGAAGCTGGGCGACACGCTGCTCGCCAAGGGCGACGCGAAGGGCGCCAAGGCCCTCTGGGAGAAGCTGGCCCAGGACGTGCCCAACTACCCCAACAAGGCCGCGCTGCAGGCGAAGCTGTCGCAGTAGCTAGACGAACTTCGCCGCCAGCAGATCCTGGACGTCGAGCAGGCCCACCGCGCGGCCCTCGACGTCCACCACGGGCAGCTGGTCCACCCTCAGCTCGCGCATCTGCGTGGCGGCGGTGAGCACCAGCGTGTCCGGGGTGATGCAGCGCGGGCGCTTGCCCATCACCTGCCGCACCGGCACCTCGAAGTCCGTGTGGCCCCGCTCCACCAGCCGGCGCAGGTCTCCGTCCGTGAAGATGCCCTCCAGCTTCCCGTCGCGGTCCACCACGCACGCGGCGCCCGGCCGGCCCGGCGTGTTGGTCATCACCACCACCGCCTGGGACAGCCGCGCGGTGTCCAGCACCAGCGGGTTCGCGGGGCCCGTGCGCATCAGCTCGAAGACGCGCAGCACGGAGCGCCCCAGCTTTCCGCCCGGGTGCAGCAGCGCGTAGTCGTCCCGCCCGAAGGGGCGCGAGCGCAACAGCGTCATCGCCAGCGCGTCGCCCACGGCGTGCAGCGCGGCCGTGGACGCGGTGGGCACCAGCCCCATGGGGCAGGCTTCTTCAATCCGGCCGATGTCCAGCACCACCTCCGCGCCCTTCGCGAGCGGGCTGTCCGCGTCCCCGGTGAGCGCCACCACCGGCGTGCCCATGCGCTTGAAGAGGGGCAACAGGCGCAGCAGTTCCTCCGTGCTGCCGCTGTTGGACAGCGCGAGGATGACGTCGCCCGCGCCCACGCGGCCCAGGTCTCCGTGCACGGCCTCCGCGGGGTGGAGGAACACGGAGCGGATGCCGGTGGACGCCAGCGTGGAGGACAGCTTCTGGCCGATGTGGCCCGCCTTCCCCATGCCCGTCACCACCACCTGGCCCGGGCAGTCGCGCACCAGCTTCAGCGCGCGCAGGAACGCGTCCCCCAGCCGGTCCGTGACGCCCAGGATCGCGCGGGCCTCCGCCTCCAGCACGCCGCGCGCGTACGTGAGCGCGGCCTCGTCATCCGCGTCCCGGGCCCGAGGATTGACGGGCGCAGGGGACGGCGCGCGGCCGGGGAGGGCACGCAGTTTGGGCTTCTTGGCGGTGGAGCGGGGAGCGCGGGCCATGGATGGGCGCTACCTCTACTCCGCCACGCCGTGGGCGGCCATCCTTGACGCATGGGGGGGCCTGGGCTACGGCCTGCCCGCCCGGCCGCCCGTGGCCGGGGAAACCTTCTTCACCACCGGAAACCGAGGGGACGGCATGAAGTTCTTCATCGACAGCGCGGACGTCGGCGAAATCCGCAAGGCCCACGAAATGGGCTGCGTGGACGGCGTCACCACCAACCCGTCACTGCTGGCCAAGGTCGGCCGCAACCTGGAAGAGACCATCCGGGAGATCTGCTCCATCGTGGACGGTCCCATCAGCGCCGAGTGCGTGTCGCTGACGGCCCCGGAGCTCATCAAGGAAGGCCAGGGCCTGGCGAAGATCCACGACAACGTCGTGGTGAAGATTCCCATGGGCGTGGAGGGCATGAAGGCCGTCAAGGCGCTCACCGCCGACGGCATCCGCACCAACGTCACCCTCTGCTTCTCCGCCAACCAGGCCCTGCTGTGCGCCAAGGCCGGCGCCACGTACGTGTCGCCCTTCGTGGGCCGGCTGGATGACATCTCCCAGGACGGCATGGAGCTCATCGCCCACATCCTGGAGATCTACCAGAACTACGACTTCACCACGCAGGTGCTGGTGGCCAGCGTGCGCAACCCCGTCCACGTCCTCCAGGCCGCGCGCCTGGGCGCGGACGTGGCCACGCTGCCCTACAACGTCATCACCCAGCTGGCGAACCACCCCCTCACCGACGCGGGCATCCAGAAGTTCCTCGCGGACTGGGAGAAGGTCCCCAAGCAGGGCAAGCCCGCCGGGAAGTAGCCACCCGGGCTTCCGAGCCTCCCCCTCGCCGTTCCGGTGTCCCTGGAACGACGGGGGGACCCTCGCGGGGGCTGGCGCCTGGACGGCGGGAGCGGTATGGCAGGAGGAGCGGATTGATATTTGAATCAACCCTCCCGGAGCACGCCCCATGGATTTCCAGCTCAGCGAGTCCCAGCGCGCCTTGCAGGACGCCGCGCGCAAGTACGCCCGTGACGTGGTGCGCCCCAAGGCCCCGCACTACGACGAGACCTCCGACTTCCCCAAGGACCTCATCTCCGCGGCCTTCGAGCTGGGTCTGCTCAACATGGCCATCCCGTCCGAGTACAACGGCGTGGGCCTGACGCACCTGGAGCAGGTCATCGTGTGCGAGGAGCTGGCGTGGGGCTGCGCGGGCGTGGCCACGTCCCTCATCGCCAACGACCTGGCCAACCTGCCCATCATCCTCCACGGCACGGACGACCAGAAGAAGCGCCTGCTGGCCCCCTTTGGGGAGAAGCTCAAGCTCAGCTGCTTCTGTCTCACGGAGCCCGCCGCGGGTTCGGACGTGGCGGCCATGGGCACCACCGCGCGCCGCGAGGGTGACGAGTACGTCCTCAACGGCAGCAAGTGCTTCATCACCAACGCCGGCTACGCGGATCAGTTCACCGTGTTCGCCACGCTGGACAAGGGCAAGAAGCACAAGGGCATCACCTGCTTCGTCGTGGAGGGCCGTCCGCAGGGCCTGACCACCGGCAAGCACGAGAACAAGATGGGCCAGCGCGCCAGCAACACCACCACCGTCACGTTCGACGAGGTGCGTGTCCCGGTGGCCAACCGCATCGGCGAGGAGGGCGAGGGCTTCAAGATCGCCATGGCCACGCTGGACAACAGCCGCCCGCTCACCGCGAGCATCTCCATTGGCATCGCCCGCGCGGCGCTGGAGCACTCGCTGGAGTACTCCGCGCAGCGCCAGACGATGGGCAAGCCCATCCGCGAGCACCAGGCCGTCCAGTTCATGCTGGCGGAGATGGCCATGAACACCCACGCCGCGCGCCTGCTCACCTACGAGAGCGCGCAGGTGCTGGATGAAGGACAGCGCAACACCCTCCAGTCCAGCTATGCGAAGTGCTTCGCCGCGGACATGGCCATGAAGGTCGCCACGGACGCCGTGCAGGTGTTCGGCGGCTACGGCTACATGAAGGAATACCCCGTGGAGAAGCTGATGCGCGACGCCAAGCTCATCCAGGTCTACGAGGGCACGAGCCAGGTGCAGCGCCTGGTCATCGCGAAGGAACTGTTCAGGTAGAAAAGCAAAACTGTGCCCGGCGGGGCTTTCCCGTTGCCGCCGCCGTGTGCGGATGTCTATTACTCCGGCCCTGATGCGCGACGCGTCAAGCCGCCCCGATTTCCAAACACTCCCCACTGAGGAGAGCCCGCCGTGAAGATTCTCGTCACCGCCAAGCGCGTGGAAGATCCCGAGTCGAAGATCAAGGTGAAGCCGGACGGCTCGGACATCGTGAAGGAGGGGTTGAAGTACAAGATCAACCCCTTCGATGAAATCGGCGTGGAAGAGGGCCTGCGCCTGGCCGCGGCCCATGGCGGCGAGGTGGTGGTCGTCTCCATCGGGCCCAAGGAAGTGCAGGAGCAGCTGCGCCACGCGCTGGCCATGGGCGCGCACAAGGCCGTGTGGGTGAACCACACGGGCCCGCTGGATCAGCTGGGCATCGCCGGTCTGCTCCAGAAGGTCGTGGAGCTGCAGAAGCCGGACGTCGTCCTCCTGGGCAAGCAGTCCATCGACGACGACCAGAACCAGGTGGGCCAGTACCTGGCCGAGTTCCTGGGCTGGGGCCAGGCCACGTTCGCCTCCAAGGTGGAGTCGCTGGAGAGCGCGGAGGAGAAGGCCAAGGCGCCGGCGGTGAAGCTGACCGCGGACAAGAAGAGCGTCCAGGTGGTGCGTGAAGTGGACAACGGGCTCGCGACCCTGGAGGTCCAGCTGCCCGCCATCGTCACCACGGACCTGCGCCTGAACCAGCCGCGCTACGCCAGCCTCCCGGGTATCATGAAGGCGAAGAGCAAGCCCATCGAGGAGCTGACGCCGGAGAAGCTGGGCGTGGACGTGACCCCGAAGATCCAGGTGCTCAAGCTGGCGTCGCCTCCGGCGCGCAAGGCGGGCATCAAGGTGCCGGACGTGGCCACCCTGGTGGAGAAGCTGCACAACGAGGCGAAGGTCGTCTGACCGCGCTCCCAACCCTTCCAACGATTCCGGAGACAGACACCATGTCCATCGTCCTCATCGTCGCCGAGCAGCAGCCGGACGGGAACCTGCGCAAGGCCTCCCTGAACGCCATCGCCGCGGGCAAGCAGCTGGCCGACAAGGCCGGCGCCGAGCTGCACCTCGTCCTGTTGTCCAAGGACCCGTCCAAGCTGGCGGAGGAGCTCAAGGGCTCCGGCGCCAAGGCCATCCACACCGCCGCCGCTCCTGAGTTCGAGCACTACCTCGCGGAGGTCTACGCCCCCGTCATCGCCGGGCTGGCGCAGGAGCTGAAGGCCACCTTCGTGGGCGCGGCCTCCACGGCGCAGGGCAAGGACCTGCTGCCGCGCGTCGCCGCCCGGCTGAAGGCCGCCATGGCCACCGACATCACCGCCATCAACGGCGGTGGCGCGGACATCACGTTCACCCGTCCCATGTGGGCCGGCAACGTGTTCGCCGAGGTGAAGCTCAACACGCCGGTGCAGGTCATCAGCATCCGCGCCACGGAGTTCTCGGTGGTCGCCGGCGCGGGCGCGTCCGCGGAGGTGAAGTCCTTCCAGCCGAAGCTGGAGGCCTCCAAGACGAAGTTCGTGTCCTTCAACGAGGTGAAGAGCGCCCGTCCGGAGCTGACCGAGGCCAGCGTGGTGGTGTCCGGTGGCCGCGGCACCAAGGGCGACTTCAAGGAAGTCGAAGCGCTGGCGGACCTGCTGGGCGCCGCGGTGGGCGCGTCCCGCGCGGTGTGCGACGCGGGTTGGGTTCCCAACGACCTGCAGGTCGGTCAGACGGGCAAGGTCGTCGCGCCGAAGCTGTACATCGCCGCGGGCATCAGCGGCGCCATCCAGCACCTGGCCGGCATGAAGTCCTCGAAGACCATCGTCGCCATCAACAAGGATCCGGAGGCGCCCATCTTCCAGGTGGCCGACTACGGCCTCGTGGACGACCTCTTCAAGGTCCTGCCCGCGCTGCGCGAAGGCATCCAGAAGCTGAAGTAGTCCGCACCGCCGTCTGACGGCGGGCCGTGACACCGTGGGGCGCGTCACCGGGACATCCCGGGGCGCGCCCTTCGTCATTTCCGACGGAGCCCTACAGCTCGATGTCGGTGTCCTTGCCGGGCTTCTTCTGCGCGGGCGGCTCCGACGGCTCGGCGTCTTCCGGCTCCAGCTCGTGGGGCACCTCCGGCTCCGGCGGCTCGGCGGAGGGCTCGCCCGTGTCGAGCAGGTCGATGCGCTGTCCGTCCTCCACCTGCACGTAGAGGGTGCGGAAGATCCACGCCTCGCCGTTCTTGTCGGCCACGGCGTGGAGGTTGCCGTCCGCCTTGGGGCCGTCCAGCGGGACGGTGAACTCCGCGTGGGTGCGGCCGTTGCGGGTGCTCACCTGGGTGTTGCTGGGGAAGCCGGGCTTGAAGGTGCCGCCCAGGGCCTGCTGCACGTGCGGATCCTCCTGGGCCTCCGCGATGGCGTCCGTGTACGCGCCCATGTCCTTGAACGACGAATAGCCCCAGCCCACGGCGATGGCCGCGAGGCAGAAGCACGAGCCCAACATCCCCAGACAGCCCACGGGCACCGCCCACTTCCAGTTGCGGCTCCACCACCCCTGGCGGGGCACGGGTGCGTAGTCACCCTCGGGCATCGTCGGCGGCATGGGCCCTCCTGGCCTGGACCTGGGGCCGTGTCATAGCCGGTTCCGGACGAAGCGGGGGTGGGGCCTGCACCGGGGACGGGTTTCGGGGGCGCCTTCATGACAGAGTGGGTGTCATGCCCTCTGGTGGCGTCTCGACGGCCGAGCTCGCGGACCTGCTTGCGGCGCTGCCCTTCGGCCACCGGCTGTGGGTGCGCGGCATGGGGCGGTGTCTCTACCCGCTGTTGCGCAGTGGGGACGCGGTGCGGCTGTTGCGCTGCGGGCCGGAGCGGCTGGCGCGCGGAGACGTGGCGCTGGTGCGGCACGGGCCCCGGCTGGCCGCGCAAGTGGTGCTCTCCACGGATCCCTGGGTGACGGAGTCGCTCTTGGGCGGCACCGACGTGGCGGGCGGGGAGCTGGTGGGGCGCATCGTCGCGCTCAAGCGCGGGCGGTGGGTGATGCGGCTGCCCCGGCCCACGCGTCCGGCGCTGTTCCTCCTGCAGCGCACCCTGTCCGGGGTGTGGACGCAGCCCGCGTCCCGGGCGGTGTTCCGCCACCTGCGCGACCTGTTCTCCGGTTGGACGAAGCCGCTGCGCCGCCAGTTCGTGGGCCCGCTCGAAATCCGGCTGGTGCGCCCGGACGACCTGGACCCGCTGCTCGCCTTCGCCACGGAGCGGCTGGTGGTGTCCGGCACCTTCCTGCGCCGGCAGCTGCGCGACCGCTGGGGCCTGCCGCAAGACAGGCGCGTGGGCGCGGCGGCGGGCGCCTTCGATGCCCAGGGGCACCTGCTCGGCTTCGCCTGGGCGGACGACTACCACCAGGAGGGGCTGTCCCTGGATGGCTTCTGGGTGCGCTCGCTGGTGGTGTCCCCCAAGGTGCGGCGCATGGGCGTGGCCACCGCGCTGGTGCGGTGCCTGGTGGAGGAGATCCACCGGCAGGGCGCGGACCGGCTCCACGCGGACATCGACGAGGACAACACCGCCTCCCTGCGGACCTTCTCCGGCCTGGGGTTCCGTCCCGCGCCGGACGCGCTGACCGTCGCCACGAACCAGCAGTGGGACGCGGCCGGGGGGAGCAAGCGACTGGTCGTGCTGGTGCGCCCGCTTCCCGCCTGACGCCCCACGGGGGTTGCGCTTCTCCGGTGGCTGGGCCAAACGGCAGGGCGTCCTGCTTCATGCCGTGGGCAGGGAAGGGTGGAGCCGGTGTCTGAAGGGCGTGAGGGTGCGCAGTGGAAGGCGGACGGAGCGCTGGTGCTCCTCACCGTCTTCTGGGGCCTGACGTTCGTGGTCGTGAAGGACGCGCTCGCGTTCGCGGACCCCTTCACCTTCCTCACCCTGCGCTTCGTGGTGGGCGCGGCCGTGATGGCGCTCATCGCGCGCGGGCGGATGTTCGCGCCCGGCATCCTCTCCAAGGGACTGCTCCTGGGCGTGGTGCTGTTCCTGTGCTTCGTGCTCCAGACGGTGGGGCTGACGGACACCACGCCGTCGCGCGCGGCGTTCCTCACCGGCCTCAACGTCCTCTTCGTTCCGCTGATGTCCATGGTGCTGCTCAAGCGGCTGCCCCGGTGGGGCACCGCCGTGGGCGTGGTGCTGGCGGCGGTGGGGCTGTACTGGCTGACGCGGCCCACCGAGGAGGCCCTGCCGGGGGACCTGGGGGGCTTCCGCCTGGGGGACTGGCTCTCCATCGGGTGCGCGGTAGCGTACGCGGGCCACATCCTGCTCACCGAGCGCTTCGCGACGAAGGACAACGCCGTGGGCCTGGTGTCCGTGCAGCTGGTCGGCGTGGCGGTGATGTCCGCGCTGTGCCTGCCCTTCGTGGAGCGCAAGCTGGAGTGGACCCCGCCGCTCGTGGGGGCGGTGCTCGCGTGTGGCGTGCTCGCGAGCGCGGTGGCCATCCTGGTGCAGACCTGGGGCCAGGCGCGCACCAGCGCGGTGCGCGCGGCGCTCATCTTCGCGCTGGAGCCGGTGTTCGCCTCGGCCTACTCCGTGGCGGTGGGCCGCGAGGTGCTGGGCCCGAAGGAGTGGCTGGGCGGTGCGCTCATCGTCGTGGGCGTCTTCGCGTCGGAGCTGGGCACGGCGGTGTGGGACGGATGGCGGGCACGGGGCCGCACGCCCGCCGCCTGAGCATCCGACGCGGCCCTGGCAGGAGCACGAGCGGCCGGGCCGCGTTATGACAGCGCCCATCCCATGAGCGTGGAGCTGAGACGCAACGGCCTGCACCTGACGGGCACGCCCCTGTCGCTGGACGCGAAGCGCAAGTCGCCGCTGTCCTTCGTCAGCCACGGGCACTCGGACCACATCGCCCGTCACGAGAGCACCATCGCCACCGCGGCCACGCTGCGCTTCATGGCCCACCGGCTGGGGCCAGTGGCGGCCCCGCTGTCCGTGCCGTTCCGCCGTCCGTTCGAACTGGGGCCGCTGCTGTTGGAGCTGCTTCCCGCGGGCCACATCCTGGGCAGCGCGCAGCTGCGCGTCACCCGCGCGGATGGCAAGCGCATCGTCTACACGGGGGACATCAACACCGCGCCGTCGCTCACCGCGGAGGCCACGGAGGTCGCGACCTGCGACACACTGGTCATCGAGTCCACCTTCGGTCATCCGCGCTACCGCTTCCCGCCGCGCCCGGAGGTGCTGGGGCAGGTGGAGACGTGGCTGCGCGCGCAGCTGAACCGGGGCGTGACGCCGGTGCTGCTGGGCTATCCGCTGGGCAAGAGCCAGGAGGCGATGAAGCAGCTGGCCCTGCGCGGCTTCCACCTGGTGGCGCATCCGTCCATCTTTGAAGTCGCGGAGCTGTACGCGGAGCTGGGCGTCCCCATCGAGAGCCTGCGCCGCTACGACGGCCGCGTGGAGCCGGGCGAGGTGCTCTTCTTCCCGCCGCACCTGGCGCGGGGCGGGGCCCTGGCGCCGCACTGGCCCCGGGCGACGGCGGTGCTCACCGGCTGGGCCATGGACCCCGGCGGCGCGCGGCGCTATGGCGCGGACGTGGCCTTTCCGCTGTCGGACCACGCGGACTTCCCGTCCCTCATGCGCTACGTGAAGGACACCGGCGCGCGGGACGTCATCACCTGCCACGGCTTCGCGGAGGAGCTGGCGCAGGCGCTGCGCGACGCGGGCACGGACGCCCGCCCGCTGGGCAAGCCGCAGCAGATGACCCTGTTTTGATTTTGTCGCGGCCGCGTGTTGGAACGGGCGCCCGATATGCCCACTCCTGCTCCCTCGCTGACCGGACACCTGGCCAACGTGCTGCTGTGCACGGACGCTGAACCCAAGCGCTTCGTCACCCGGGAGGTCCCCGAGCTGAAGGTCACCTTCGAAGGCATCGAGGGAGACCGGCACGCGGGCCTCACGCGCAAGGCGGACGTGCGGGTGCCGTGGTTCCCCAAGGGCACGCTCATCCGCAACACGCGGCAGCTCTCCATCGTGTCGCGTGAGGAGATGGTGGAGGTGGCGCGCACGCTGGGCGTGCCGCACGTGCTGGCGTCGTGGCTGGGCGCGAACCTGGAGCTCGTGGGCGTGCCCCGGCTGACGCACCTGCCGCCGGGGACGCGGTTGTTCTTCCCGGAAGAGGCCACACTGGTGATGGAAGGGGAGAACCTGCCCTGCGTGGGTCCGGGCCGCGTGATTGAGGCGCACCACCCGGACATGAAGGGTCTCGCGGGCCGCTTCGTGAAGGCCGCGTGGCAGAAGCGCGGGCTGGTGGGCTGGGTGGAGCGCCCGGGCCTCATCCGCGCGGGCGACGAGGTGCGCGTGATGCTTCCGCCGCCGGTGACGTACTCGCTGCCCTCCGCGCCGTCGTCGGAGGCGGTGGGCTGAGCGTCCCCTGCCTTCAGTGCAGGGACAGGAAGATGCGCAGCTGCCAGGTGTCCTTCGTCACGGTCGGGAAGGAGTCGAAGCGGCTGTGGCGCCGGAAGAAGTTCAGCTGCGAGCCCATCCCCAGGTTCTTGTACACGGGGAGGTCCACCTGCAGCTGGGCCTGGTGCACCCGGTGCGCGCCGCCCGAGCCGTCCACTACCAGCACGTGCAAGGCGCCCGCCTCCAGCGTGACGAGCTCCCAGTCCTCGCGCAGGTACGCCATCTGGAGCTGGAAGCCCAGGCCGGGGCCGTAGTCGTAGTCGCGGCCCTCGTTGCCCTCGCTGTCGGTGTGCTCGGAGGTGACGCCGGTGAGGAGGCTGCCGTCCACGAGCAGCGCGGTCCTCAGCCGGGAGCGGTTGAGGAACCGGTGCTCGTGCAGCAGGCCCAGGTCCAGGGACTGGCCGCCCACTTCATATGCGAGCGTGTCCGTGTAGCCGAGCTGCTGGAGCAGGCCCAGGCGCAGCTCGTCGCGCTCGGCGCTCCAGAGCGTGGACTTCACGAGCAGGCCCTGCAGCCGCGCGTTGGTGACGAGGCTGGTCTCCCGGGTGGTGAACTGGACGCGCGCGTCGAAGGCGTCGAAGGGGCGGTGGAAGTCGCCCCGGTACATGTCGCCGTAGCGCAGGGCGCCCTGGATGAAGAACTGATCCTCGCCCCAGGCCAGGGACTTGCCGTCACCCAGCTTGAGGTAGCCCAGCGAGGCCCAGCCCGCGATGTCGTCCGGCCACCACTCCGTCGGTGAGGGGCCATGGTACGAAACGTCGCCGCGCACCACGCGGTTGATGCCGCGCACAGGGCTGATGGCGCCGGCGGTCAGCTCGCGGACGAAGCGCCCGCGGCCCTGGGCCTCCGTGTCCAGCACCAGCGAGGACAGCCGGTAGAGGGCCTCGCCCATGGCCACGCCGCCCACGGTCGTGTTGATGAGATCATTGGCGGATGGGGGCTCGTTCTCCGCGAACATCTCCCACTGCAGGCTGCCCAGGAAGGTGAGCGGCACCGCGGCCGCGAACGGCAGGCCGTTGTCGCGCGCGGCCGTGTAATAGAGGCTGCCGTGATACGGGTGGGCGAACTGGTTGGTGGAGAAGCCGTCCTGGTCCCAGACGAAGCCGGTGCGGAAGTTCTCCTTCCACACGGCCGCGGAGATGTACGCCCAGTCCTTTTTCGCGATGTAGCGGTCATACGTCCAGACGACCAGGTTGATGGCCGTCACTTCACCCAGCGCGAGCCACGGGTGGGGCCCGGGGTTGTCCCGGATCTCGTCCTCCCTCACGGGCGCATCCGCCGGCAATGCGGCGTACTCCTCGGCCACGGGAGTGCAGGGCTCCCACCGGGTCTCCTGGCCGGGCGATAGCCGCGCCGCGCAGAGTGCCATGACGTTGGACGGGACGGAGCGCACCATGTCCTGTGGCGAACCGTCCGCGGCGGCGACGCAGGCGCGCAGGGCGCACGCCAGCGCCACGCCTCGCGGCAGCCACGGCCCCCGGAGTCCGCCGCGCCATGCCCCCCGCCCGCCGTACCCCATCCGGTCCGCCCGCACCTCCGCGCACGGCCCCATGCCGCGCTTCCGGAAGGTAAGCAGCCAGGTGTTGGAAAGCGCCCCCGGGTCTCACCCTCGAGGGCGACGGCTAGTAGTGCACGGAGACGAAGACGCGCAACTGGTACGCGTCCTTCAGCACGTCCGGGTAGGTGTCGAAGCGGCTGTGTCGGTGGAACCAGTTCAGCTCCGAGCCCAGCCCCACGTGCTTGAACACCGGGATGTCCGCCTGGAGCTGGCCGGTGAACACCTGGTGTGAACCGTCGGAGCCATCCAGCACGAAGACGTGGGAGGTGCTCGCCTCCAGCGTGACGACCTCCCAGGCGCCGCGCATGTACGCGAGCTGGAGGTTCAAGCCCACGCCGGGGCCGTAGTCGTAATTGCGGTGCGCCTTGCCGCTGTGCTCGGAGGAGATGCCGGTGAGGAGGCTGCCGTCCACGAGCAGCGCGGTCCTCAGCTTCGCGCGCTCGTTGAAATGGCGCTCGTGCAGCAGGCCCAGCTGCAGGGACTGTCCGCCCAGTTCGTACGCGTTCGTGTCCACGTGGCTGATCTGCTGGAGGAAGCCCAGGCGCAGCTCGTCTTTCTCCGTCTTCCAGAATGACGATTTGGCGATCATCCCCTGGAGCCGCGAGTGGCTGATGAGGCTGCTCTCCGCCGTGGTGAACTGGACCCGCGCGTCGAAGGCGTCGAAGGGGCGGTGGAAGTCGCCCCGGTACATGTTGCCGTAGCGCATGTCGAGCTGGAGGAAGAACTGGTTCTCGCCCCAGATCAGCGGCTGTCCGTCGCCCAGCTTGAGGTAGCCCAAGGCCCCCCAGATGGACAGCTCGCGCGGCCGCCACTCCGCGGGCGTGGGTTCCTGGCGCGTCACGTCGCCGCGCACCACGCGGTTGAAACCGCGCACGGGGCTCATGCCGGCGGCGACGAGCTCGCGCACGAAGCGCTCGAAGCCCCGGGACTCCGTGTCGAGCACCAGCGAGGACAGCCGGTAGAGCCCCTCGCCAATGGCCATGCCGCCCACGGACGTGTTGATGAGATCGTTGGCGGACGGCGACTCGTTCTCCGCGAACAGCTCCCACTGCGCGCTGCCAAACAGCGTGAAGGGCAGGGCGGCCAGGTAGGGCACGCCGTTGTCGCGCGCGGCCGTGTAGTAGAGGCTGCCGTGGTACGGGTGCGCGAACTGGTTGGTGAGGAAGCCGTCCGCGTCCCAGACGAAGCCCGTGGTCAGGTTCTCCTTCCACGTGGACGGGCTCACCTTCGCCCAGTCCTTGTTCGCGAGGACCCGGTCCCACGTCCAGACAAACAGGTTGATGGCGGTGATCTCCCCCACCGCGAGCCACGGGTGGAACTTCTTCCGGGACGCGTCCTCGCGGACGGTCTCCTCGTTCAGCGGGGCATCCGCTGGCGGCGAGGGCGGCTCGGCCCGCGCGGGAGCGTCAGCGGGAAGAGGAGGGGCGTCCTCGCACCGCTCCTCCTGGGCGAAGGCAGGCCCGCCCAGCAGCAGCCCGCAGGCGAACAGCACGCCACCCAGAGGCCACGGACTTCCCTCTCCGCAGTGCCCCCGTCCGCGCCTGGCTCGCCCCATATCCCGCCCGCCGCACCCTCGCTCGCGGTGCCACGCCGCGTGCCCTGAAGGTAGGGAGCCGGGCGCGGGATGAACGCCTCCCCCGGGGATGAGAGAGGCACGGCTTCCTGCACACAGGCGGCGCACGACATGAAAAGGCCCGGAGGGATGCGCGCGGGGCGCTCCGACCGGGCCTTCTCCTGCTTCAGCTCCCGCGCCGCGGGAGGTGGGGCACTACGCCTCCGGCGACTGGACGATGAGCTTCTCCTTGCCGCACACGTCGCACCGCACGTGCACGAACAGGTCGTCGTCGCTCTCCTCGGGCACCTCGCCCTCGGGCACGCCCAGCTCCGCCTTGCCCAGCGCCGGCACCTTGGCCGGGATGTCCTGCGCCTTGAGCGACTGCACGTAGGTCATCTCGCGCTCGTGGCACTCGCGCACTTCCGGGCCGGACAGCCACTGCGGCTCCATGCCCTCCGGCAGCCGGCTGAGCAGCTCCAGGTTGGTCACGGACTCCGCCAGGTACGCCAGGCGGCGCAGCCGCGCCTCTTCCGGCAGGGCCGCGAACACCTGGAAGCCCTCCAGCAGCGTCTGCCGGTCCTCGCCCGTGGCCGCGTTCGCCAGCTCCAGCGACGCGTCCGCCGACTCCAGCGCCTCGTCCCAGTTGTTCTCCGGGTTGAAGCCCGCCTCCAGCAGCGACGAGTACAGCTGCGCGGCCGCCAGCCGGCGACGCACCTCGTGCAGGTGCTCCACCACCTCGTGCGTCAGGCGCAGCTCCAGCAGCGCCCCCGTGGTGCGGGGATCCACGGAGCCCGTGAGGTCGTCCACCTCCACCTCGGTGCGCAGCTCCGCCTTGAGCTGCTTCGCCGCGGCGAAGCGGAACAGGGGCAGCACGCCCACCTCGCGCAGGTACACCGCCGCGACGTTGGCCTCCTTGCCGCCCATGCGCAGCGCCTTCTGCGCGCGCTCCACCGCGCCGGGGTCCGCCGCGGGCTTCTTGTTCTCCAGCCGCGTCTTCACCGCCTCGCGGTACAAGGTCTCCAGGGAGCTGCCCGGCGGCAGCCGCTGCGGCAGCAGCGGACGCAGGCCCGGCACGTCCAGCACCCAGAGCGGGGGCGCGCCCACGCGCTTGAGGGCGCGGAAGAAGAGCGAGCCCGGCGGATCCTGCGGCCGGAACGGGGGCAGCTCGTCCGGGTGCGGGGAAGCCGCGCCGTCCATCGCGCCGCCCAGGTGCGACTGGCCGAGCATCTTCTCGCGCTGCTCACGGGTGAACGCCGTGATGCCCTGGACCGGCGGGGGCGGCGGCGGCGGGGCTTCCTCGCCGTCCAGGCCCGTCACGCGGTCCATGTCCACGTCGTCCATCTCCAGGTCTTCCAGACCCTTGGCGCCCGTGAAGTCACAGCGCAGGAGCTTGAGCTTCTCGAAGACACAGCCTTCCAGGTTGGCGCCCCGGAAGTCGCAGTCCTGGAGGCGGCCCCCGTGGAAGTAGGCGTTGGTGAGGTCCGTGTCCCGGAAGTTCATCTTCGACAGGTCACAGCGCTCCCACTCGGAGCCCACCAGCTCCAGTCCGGAGAGGTCGGCGTTGGCGGAGAACAGCTGCGTGAACGTGGCGCCCGTCTGGCCGGTGGGCGCCTGGCCGGATTTGCGCAGCTTGTTCCATTCGGCGGAACCGTTCTGCAGCAGCTTCTCGATAGTTGGGGCTTTCGGCATGGACCGCGAATTATTCGTGTGGTCTGGTCCAGGCGCCAGCACAAATGATCGAGTACCGAATCGAAGCCGACACAGTCGGGATGCGGCTGGACAAGCACCTGCGCAAGCGGATGCCCAACGTCCCGGTCAGCCACCTCTTCAAGATGATCCGCACCAAGAAGGTGCGAGTGAACGGCAAGCGCGCGCAGCCAGAGCAGTTGCTTGTCGAAGGAGACGTGCTCACCATCCGCGGCACCGAAGAGCAACTCACCCTCGCGGAGCGTCCGAAATCGGACCGTCCGCCTCCCCCGCCACCACCGGTAGACCCCTCCCGGCTGGTCATCCTGTTGGAAGACGACTGGCTCATGGCCGTGGACAAGCCCAGCGGAATGGCCGTCCATACCGGTAGCGGCATCACCGGGGGCACCCTGGTGGACTACGTACGCGCCTACCTGGGCCCCAAGGCCACCCGCAACGACTTCACCGCCTCACCCGCCCACCGCCTGGACCGGGAGACCTCCGGCGTCATCCTGGTGGCCAAGCGGCGCCCGGCGATGGTGCATTTCACGGAAATCTTCACCCACGGCCACCCGAAGAAGCGCTACCTGACCCTGGTGAAGGGGAAGATGCCCAGGGATTCGGGTGTCATCGACCTGCCGCTCGCCGAGCACCAGCAGACGGCCGAATCCAAGGCCCGTCGGGGAGTGAACATGCAGGAGGCCGTCACCCGGTGGAAGGTCGTGCGCCAGTCGAGCGAGGCAGCCCTCCTCTCCTGCACCATCGAGACCGGGCGCACTCATCAGATAAGAAGACACCTGGTCGCCGTGGGCCACCCGGTGGCGGGTGACAAGAAGTACGGAGACTTCGCCTTCAACCGCGACGTGCGGGCGCGCTGGGGGCTCAAACGTCTGTTCCTGCACGCCGAGCGCATCGAATTTCCGCACCCCGAGGATGACAGGAGGGTCGTCGTGGAGACCCCCATGCCAGCCGAATTGACGGACGTGCTGAAGCGGGCGGCGCTCCTCTAAGCCTTGAGCCCAGGACTCGACACGACACGCATGGCCGACCCGAAGATTGACCGCAGCCGCTCCAAGCTGGTGCTCGACGGCGTTCCGCCCAAGCGCAACATCCTCTTGCGCTTGATGAAGCTCGTCGCCGTGCTGGGCCTCATGGGCGCCACCGCGGGCGTGCTCGCCGTCGTGGGCGCCTACTACGTCTTCTCCGACGGGCTGCCCGCCATCCCGAAGGTGGACGAGTACTGGCCGCCCATCGTCACGGAGGTCTACACCGACGACGCGGTGCTCGCGGGCGAGTTCTACAACGAGCGGCGCAAGGTGGTGTCCTACGAGCGCATCCCCAAGCGGCTGGTGCAGGCGTTCATCGCCAGCGAGGACTCCAGCTTCTTCGACCACTTCGGCGTGGACGTGCTGGGCACCACGCGCGCCGTCTCCAAGACGGTGATGACGAAGCTGGGCCTGCGCGCCGGCGGCGTGCAGGGCGGCTCCACGCTCACGCAGCAGACCGCGAAGGCGGTCCTCATCTCCGCGGAGGGCTACAAGGAGGCCACCGCGAAGACGCCCAAGCGCAAGATTCGCGAGGCCATCCTCGCCTTCCGGCTGGAGCAGGCGCTGACGAAGGAAGAGATTCTCTACCTCTACCTGAACAACGTCTTCCTCGGGCACCACAGCTACGGCGTGCAGAGCGCGGCGGAGAACTACTACCGCAAGGACGTGCGCGACCTGACGCTGGGGGAGATGACGCTCATCGCGGGCCTGCCCCAGGCGCCCAGCCGCTACTCGCCCTTCCTGCGTCCGGAGGCCGCGAAGAAGCGCCGCTCGTACGTGCTGGGCCGCATGCTGGTCGAAGGCATGATCTCCAAGGCCGAGCATGATCAGGCCAACGCGGAGCCCGTGAAGGTGTACCCGGTGGAGGACGTCTTCCACGAGTTCGCCCCGTACTTCGTGGAGCAGGTGCGCAAGGACGTGGTGGACCGCTACGGCAACCCCGTGCTGCTCAAGGAAGGCCTCAAGGTCTTCACCACCATGGACAGCGAGCGGCAGCGCGCGGCGCAGGACTCCGTGCTGGACGGCCTGATGTCCGTGGACAAGCGCCAGGGCTGGCGCGGTCCGGTGATGCAGCTGGCCACCGAGCCTGAGCGCAGCGCCTTCATCGCCAAGGCGAAGAAGGCGATGGGCAAGGAAGAGCTCGTCGAGAACCGCCTCTACATGGGCGTCGTCACCCGCATCGACGACGACGGCAAGGGCGCGGACGTGCAGGTGGGGCCGCACCAGGGCCGGCTGCCGCTGCTCGGCATGCGCTGGGCGCGCAAGGTGAACCCGGAGAGCTACTACCCGGCGAGCATGATCACCTCCGTCAAGAAGGCCGTGGCGGTGGGTGACGTGGTGGTGCTTCGCAACGTGGTGAAGAAGGAGCTCACGGACGACAAGGAGCAGTGGGACAAGAAGCTGGCGGAGGACATCCCCGAGGAGGGCGTGAAGCTCTTCCGGCTGGAGCAGACGCCGGAGGCGCAGAGCGCGCTGGTCTCCATCGACCCGCATCGCCAGTACCTCACCGCGATGGTGGGCGGCTACGACTTCGACGACAACGAGTTCAACCGCGCGTTCCAGGCGTGCCGTCAGCCGGGTTCGTCCTTCAAGCCGTTCGTGTACTCGGCGGCGCTGGAGCAGCTGAACTGGACGGAGGCCACCGTCATCGTGGACTCGCCCATCGTGGAGCACGACCCGGACAACAAGGTGTCGTGGAAGCCGGCCAACTACAGCGAGGAGTTCGTGGGTGACGTGCTGCTGCGCACGGCGCTGGTGAACTCCATGAACATCCCCGCGGTGAAGACGTTCGGCGCGGTGGGCGTGCACAACATGTCGGATTGGTCCAAGAAGCTGGGCCTGACGACGCCCATGAACATGGACTTCTCCGCGGCGCTGGGCTCGTCCTGCGTGTACCCGTTCGACCTGGCCTCCGCGTACGCGACCTTCAACCGCTACGGCCGCAAGAAGCCCACGTACTTCATCCGCAAGGTGGAGGACCGCTTCGGCCGCACGCTGGAGGACCACACCGCGTTCGACGACGCGTGGGCGCCGCTGCAGGACCGCGTGGCCGCGGGCTACGCGCGCCTCTTCGAGCCGGGCGAGCAGGTGATGAGCGCGGAGACGGGCTTCATCCTCACGCACCTGTTGCGCGGCGTGGTGCTCCAGGGCACCGGCGGTCCCGCGCAGAAGCTGGGCAAGCCGGCGGCGGGCAAGACGGGCACGACGAACGACTCCTTCGACGCGTGGTTCGCGGCCTACACCAAGGACCTGGTGACGGTGGCGTGGGTGGGCTACGACCTGAATCCGCACCCGCTGGGCCGCTACGAGACGGGTGGCCGCGCGGCGCTGCCCATCTGGCTCAACTACATGAAGCGCGCGCTGGAGGGCCGGCCCCAGTCGGAGTTCTACCCCTGGCAGTCCATGCAGCTGGCGCGGCTCTACATCGACAAGAAGACGGGCAAGGTGTCCAGCCCCGGAGCCAAGGGCGCGGAGCTGATGTTCTTCAAGAAGGGCACCGAGCCGAAAGAGGCCGTGCCCGACAAGAACCAGGTCGGCGTGGACCAGTTCATGATGGGCGCGCAGTAGCCCGCGCGCCGCATCGCAAACGCAGTGCCCTTCAGGCGCCTTCGCGGAATGCACGCGAGGGCGCCTGATGTGCTTCCAGGGCCTTCTTCAGCGCGGCCACGTCCGGGCCGGCCTCCAGCACGGAGCGCGCGGCGGTGGGCAGCACCTGCCGCTCGCGGCCGGAGAAGAGCTTGGGCAAGTCGTTGAAGCCCGCGCCCTGCGAGCCGATGCCCGGCGTGAGCAGCAGCGCGCCGCCCAGCCGCTCCACCACGTCGCGGTCGGCCGGAGGCAGCGTGGCGCCCATCACCGCGCCCGCGGGCAGCACGCCAGGGCCCGCCTTCTCGTTCAGCTCGCGCAGGCCGTCCGCCACCGCCTGGGCCACGGTGCGGCCGTCGCCGCCCACGGCGTTCTGCACGGGCACGCCCTCCGGGTTGGACGAACGCACCACCACGAAGGCGCAGGCCCCGTGGGCCCGCGCGCGCTCCACCGTCTTCGCCAGCGCGCCCAGGCCCAGGTACGCGGTGAAGGTGGCGGCGTCCACGTCGTAGGCGCTGCCCTTGCCGAACAGTGATTCCGCGTAGGCGTCCATGGTGGACCCGATGTCGCCGCGCTTCACGTCCAGCAGCGTGAGGGTGCCCGCGGCGCGGAAGCGCTTGAGCACGCGCTGGAGCACGACGAGCCCTTCGGGGCCGTGGCGCTCGAAGAAGGCGCTCTGGGGTTTCACCACCGCGAGCGTCTCTCCGGACGCGTCGGCCAGCCGGTCGCAGAAGTCGGACAGGCCCTGCACCGTGTCCGGCAGGTTCCAGCGGGCGAGCACGTCGCGGGACGGGTCCAGGCCCAGACAGAAGGGGGAGCGCTCATCGGCGAGCTTCGCGAAGCGCTGTGCGAAGGAAGGGGTCGTCATGGGAGGGCCCCCGCTCACTTCAACCGGCGCGCGGTGGCGTCGAACAGCGGATTGGGCATGACCTTCAGGAAGCGCATGGGCGTGGCCAGCTGCCAGGGGAAGCTCACCTCCGCGGCGCCCGTGAAGATGGCGCGGCCCATGCGCTCCACCGCGTCCTCGGTTTCCATGAGGAAGGGCATGGGGAAGGTGTTCTTCGCGGTGAGCTCGCTCTTCACGAAGCCCGGGTAGACGCACGTCACCTGGACGCCGGTGCCCTTGAGGTCCACGCGCAGGCTCTCCAGGAACGTGGCGAGGAAGGCTTTGGACGCGGAGTAGGCGGCGTGGCCCGCGAGCCCCCGCATCCCCGCGAGGCTGGACACGCCGACGATGTGGCCCCGGCGGCGCTCGACCATCTGCGGCAGCACCGCGCACAGCGTGGCGGCGGCGCCGGTGACGTTGGTGTCGATGATGGAGCGCGTGCGCTCCCAGTCCATGCGCTTGCCGTGCGTGGGCCCGCCGATGCCGGCGTTGGCCACCACCAGGTCCAGCCCGCCGCACTCCGCGTCGATGGCGCGGATGCGCTCCTGGGAGGCCTCCGAGGCGCTGACGTCCATGACGATGGGCTCCACCGCGCAGCCCGCGGCCTGGGCCTCCGCGGAGAGGGCCTGCAAGTGCGTCAGCCGCCGGCCCGTCGCGAAGACGCGCACGCCGTGCTTCGCCAGCCACAGGGCCAGTCCACGTCCCAGGCCGCTCGAGGCGCCAGTCACCAGCGCCGTCCGGTAGGTCATCTCCGCCATGCCATCCTCCGAAGGGTGTCGCAGCGGCCCGCCTTGTCGCACGGTTGCGCGTCCGAGGGCACGCAAAACACCTTCCCCCCACCGGAGGACGAGGTGCTGTCGCCAACGCGTTGACACCTGAAGGGAAGAGACGCTTCGGGAGTGTGCGACTCATGCCCTGGTGGAACTGCATCCTGGTGGTGGACGACGACCTGGACCTGCTCCGGGCCTACGAGGAGGCGCTAAATCTGGACGGGCACGAGGTGGCGCTGGCGCGCAACGGCTTCGAGGCGCTGCGCCTGCTGCGACAAGGCCTGCGCCCGGCGCTCATCCTGTTGGATTCGATGATGCCGGGGATGAACGCCTGGTCCTTCCGGCTGAGGCAGCTGGAGGACCCGGCGCTCGCCTCCATCCCGGTCATCGTCCTGTACGCGCTGGACGCGGGCGCCCGGGCGATGAACGCCCTGGGCGTGGACTGCTTCCTGGAGAAGCCGGTGGATCTGGACGTGCTGCTGGGCGCGGTGGCGGCCTATGTGAGGCCGGCCGGCTCCTCGGCCCATCCTCCCCAGTGACGGGCTTCAGCGGAACGGCGGAACCGGCTGGCTCTTGAACCACTCTGTCGCCTTCAAGAGGTGCAAGTCGTGCTTGCCGCCGGGCCGCAGCTCGATGCCGCCCGTCACCACGCCCAGCGACGTCAGCAGGGCGCCCGTGATGTTGCCCTGCACGAGGTCCAGGTGGCCCTCCATCGAGAAGCCCTCGCCCTTCGCTTTCAGCTCACGCAGCTGGAGTCCGCGCTCGTCAATTTGCACCTGCCCTGTCACCTCCACCTTGGGGATGTTGAGCAGGGACGTGAGGAAGCCGGGCAGCTTCTTGGACGAAGTGATCAGCGCGACGATGGGCTGCGTGTCGGTGAGCTGGCTCGCGAAGCGCGCCTTCAGCACCGTGGGGGACAGGGAGAGGCTGGCGCGCGGCAGGGTGAAGTTCCCGCTCCAGGCGCGGATGGGCACGTTGCCGTTGGAGGACACGTCTCTCAGCCGCAGCGTCGTCCCGCTCAGGCCCAGCTCCGTCATGTCCCAGGACAGGTGCCGCGCGTCTACCTCCACCTCCGCGCGCAGCAGGACCTTGTTGGGCCCCATGCGTCCGGAGACGAGGTCCGTGTCCATGCGCAGCTCCAGCGCGTTGCGCGCCTTCGCGCCCTTGGAGGGCTCCTCGCTGCGCACCGTCACGTGGCCGGCGTCGATTTCCAGCGTCTGGCCCAGCCAGGGATTGAGCACGCGCAGGTCCAGGGGCTTGCTCTTGGCCACGCGCAGCTCGGGCTCCAGGTCCAGGCCGGGCCGACCTTCACGCCGCCGGGCCTTCACGGTGAGGGCGACTTCTGGCACGTCCAGGTCGTAGCCCTTGGGGCCCGATACGTGCACGGGCGTGAAGGCCAGTCGCAGCGAGCCTGACGGCTGTCCCTTCGGCGCCTCGTCCATGGACGCCTGGAGACTCCACGGAGCCCGGGCCCGGACGGGGCCTGCTCGCAGGTCCAGCGCTTCACCGGAGGCCTTGAGCTGGCTGCCCGGCTCCAGCGTGTTGCGCTCCATGCGCACGTCCAGGTCCACCCGTCCCGCGCCGCCGCGCAGCGACACGGGGGCGCTCGCGCCCAGCTGGTCGTTGATCCAGTCCAGGGGCATCACGTCGATGCGCGTCTTCACCTGGCCGCCAAGGGCCTTGGAGAGATCGTAGCCCTTGTCGGCCTGGAAGGGCGCGTCGAGCCGGGCGCGCGAGTCGAGCGACTCCAGCCGCGCCACGCGCTTGCCGTCCACTTCGATGAAGCCCTCGGCCACGCGAACCGACGGCAGGTCCACCTGGAGCCGTTCGCGGGACTGGAGGTTCAGCATGCCGGTGACGTCCAGCGCGCCCACGAAGCGCACGCGGCTGAAGTCCAGCTCGCGCACTTCATGCAACGTGACGTCCTTCAGGTGGATGACCCAGGGCTTGCTGTTCGAGTCGGACGGTTGTTCGGGCACGCCGGACGGCTCCAGGTGGAAGCTGGCGCCGTGTCCGTCAATGCCGTCCACGTCCACGCGCTTGCGCAGCAGGCCCGTGAGCGACATGCCCGCCTCCAGCGCGTCCACCTCCACCTTCCACCAGACGTTGGAGTCCTGCTGGGTGAGCGTGAAGCCCTTCAGGTGGAGCCGGCCCACGGGCCACAGCCACCACGCGCGCTGCCACGTCAGCTGCGTGCGGTCCGTCGCGCGGCCCATGATGGCCTGGGTGACGCCCGTGTTGAGCGCGACGTTGATGGCGACCTCCAGCACCGCCACCGCCACCAAGGCCCACAGGGCGACGCGGCGCCAGCGACTGCCGCGAGGGGCTGCGTCCTGCACGTCCGGGGAAGGGGAGACGGTCATGTCGCGAGGTTCCGGGAAGGGGCCCTGGATGACTCATACTCCCGGGACGCACAAGGCGTGTTTCCTCGCGAAGATGGATTGGAAACACCGTCCAGCGCGGCGCGAAGGCGTAGCGTCCGCCTCCGCGCCGCGGGCCGTCCTCAGTGGACGGGGGCGGCGCCGTTCTCCATCGTCGCCATCACCTGGTCGATGGAGAAGCTGGACGGGTGCTGGCGCGACGGGAACTCCCGGAAGGTGGCCAGGAACCGGCCCACAATCGCCTGTGCGGGCACCAGGACGAAGGCACGGTCGATCATCCAGGAGAAGTAGCCGACGGAGTCCTCGGAGCGCTCCAGCGGATCCGCGCGCAGGTCGAAGATGAGCGGGACGCGGCGGGTGGTGAAGGGTTGCGACCACACCTCGATGCCCTTGGCGTTCTGCTCCTCGAAGACGAGCTTGAATCGCTTGTAGCGCATGGCGACCAGCTCGCCGTCGTCGCCGAAGTAGTAGAATTCCTCTCGCTTGGACTCCGGGGACTGGCCGGACAGCAGCGCTGTCTGGTCGTAGCCGTCCATGTGCACCTTGAAGTGCTTGTCGCCCGCGTCATGGCCGTCCAGCAGCTTCCGCACGACGTCCGGTTCGCCCGCGGCGGAGACCAGCGTGGGCAGCCAGTCCTCGGAGGAGAACAGCTCGTTGATCTGCGTGCCGGGCTTCACGACGCCGGGCCAGCGCACGACGCACGGGGCCCGGAACGCGCCCTCCCAGTTGGTGTCCTTCTCTCCGCGGAAGGGAGTCACGCCGCCGTCCGGCCACATGCTCGTCATCGCGCCGTTGTCGGTGGTGTAGATGACGATGGTGTCGTCCGCGATGCCCAGCTGGTCCAGCTTGTCGAGCAGCCGCCCCACGTGTCCGTCGTGCTCCACCATGCCGTCCGGGAAGAGCCCGATGCCCGTCTTGCCCTGGGACTCCTTCTTCAGGTGCGTGTGGATGTGCATGCGGGTGGTGTTGAACCAGATGAAGAAGGGCTTCTGGTCCTTCTGGGCGCGGTCGATGAAGTCCAGGGTCGCGCCGAGGAACTCCTCGTCCACGGTCTCCATGCGCTTCTTCGTCAGCGGGCCGGTGTCCTGCACGGTCTGGCCACCCTTGCCGTCCGCCTTGCTCTTGAGCACGCCGCGCGGACCGAAGTGCTGCCGGAACGCGGGGTCCTTGGGGTAGTCCACGTTCTCCGGCTCCTCCTCCGCGTTGAGGTGGTAGAGGTTGCCGAAGAACTCATCGAAGCCGTGCACGGTGGGCAGGAACTCGTCGCGGTCGCCCAGGTGGTTCTTGCCGAACTGGCCGGTCATGTAGCCCAGGGGCTTCACCAGGTCCGCGATGGTCGGGTCTTCCGGCTGGAGACCCACTTTCGCGCCCGGCATGCCGACCTTGGTGAGGCCGGTGCGGAAGGGGCACTGCCCGGTGATGAAGGCCGCGCGGCCGGCGGTACAGCTCTGCTGGGCGTAGTAGTCGGTGAAGAGCGCGCCCTCCTTCGCCAGCCGGTCGATGTTCGGCGTGCGATAGCCCATGACGCCCAGGTTGTAGGCGCTGAGGTTCCAGTAGCCGATGTCGTCTCCGAAGATGACCAGGATGTTGGGCTGCTTCTTCTTCGCGGGCTTCGTCGCCATGCAGGCACGCTCCAGTGTTTGTGTTTGGGCGTAGGGATGGGGACTCGGAGGGCAGCGGACAACCAGAAGGGGAGCGGCGTGGCGGGCGGAGGGCGTGGCTGGATGTCATTGCCTCGGTGCACAGGCGTTCACATTCTCCTGGGGAACCCCCTGTGGAAGGACAGGTGTACCGATGGGAATCGCGGGCCGTGCGGGACCCATCGATGCGCTGCGCAACCTGACGTTGTCGCTGCAGCGCATGGTGGCGACCGAGATCGCGACCGGTGTGGTGCGTGGCACGGCTGAAGGGCTCCGCGAGGAGGCACCCGACGGCGACGGTCAGTTGCACACCTTGCTCCAGGACCTGCTCACGGTGCTGAGCCGCATGGCGCACGAGGCCGCCGGGCGTGAACCTGGAGCGTCGGCGGGCTCGACCGAGGTGCTGGCGGGTGCGGCCATGGAGGGGGCGCTGAAGGCGTTGGAGCGGGAGTGGAACGAAGGGGGCCTGCCGCTCCATGGCTTCGTGGTGAGGCTCAACCACCTCTTCGACGAAGTGGTGACGTTCGCCCATTCCCGCACGGATGAGATCCGCACGCCGGGCGAGCGCGCCCAGGTGATGGCCCGAGGCGTGGTGAAGGCGGCCACGGAGCAGCTGCATGACTCCCTGCCGGCCATCCTGGAGGACGCGCGCGGCGTGGTGCCATTGGGGGAGGAGGTGGCCTCGAAGGTGGGCCGGGGGCTGGTGTTGGGCGTCGAGTCCACGCTGCGCGAGGACTCCGCCTGGCTGTTGGGGTTGGTGGAGCAGGCAGGGCAGGGGCTGGTGCGGGGCCTGGCGGCGGGCCTCCACGAGGAGCTGGCGACGAATCCGAAGGCCTCTGGAGAAGCGCTGGGCGCAACCCTGGCGACGCTCGCCGAGCGCACCGCGGCGGCGACTGTCCGGGGCGCGGGGGGCGCGCTCACGCAGGAGGAACTCCGCTGGCGGCAGGCTCCATGCAATCAGGACCTCTTGCGGCGCACGAGCCGGGAGGTCACGGCCGGAGCACTGGAGGCCCTGGGGGAGCAGCTACGACGGCCCCTGAGGGTGCTTGCTGGTGCGGGCGGTGCGCTCATCGCGCTGACAGTGCTGTCGTCTCGTTGGCGCCACGCGTGACGAACGACTCTTCTCGGCGGAGTGTGACTTCGGGCTGCAAGCCATCGAGAATGTCCGGATGGGTTGCTGGTGATGGATACCAAGACGCTCGTCGAACAGTTCGCGCGCCATGTTGCGGCACAAGGCGACTGCATCCGGGACGGTGACTCCAGGAAGGGCAACAAGCACGCCCGGAAGTACGGGGCTGCATTGGAGGCGCTGCTTTCGCAGGGAGACGCCGGACGGGAGGCGCTCTCGGTCCTGCTGAAGCATCCCCGTGCGGACGTGCGGGGCATGACAGCATCATTCCTGCTGCGTTACCGAACGAAGGAGTCGAAAGCGGTTCTGGAAGCCATCGCCGCGGAGGGTGGTCTGGCGGCCATTGGCGCCACCTTGAATCTCCAGCGCTGGGCCGAAGGCACCTGGTCGCTCGACCCGGGGTGAGCGGGCGCCAGGCTGTTGCGCTGCCCGGGACCTTGGTCCCTGTCCACTCCCTCGCCACCTTCCTTCCATGGACGGGTTCGAGAACGCCTTCGCGCTGCTCCTGGATGGCAGCGGGGGTGCGCGCTCGCTCACCCTGGAGGAGACACGGAGCTGGCGGGCTTCGGATGGCATGCTCTGGGTCCACCTGCCTCCGGACCTGCCGGACCTTCCCCGCGTGCTGGAGGCCGTCTTCCAGTTGCCTCCCCGGGTGCGTGAACCGCTCCTGGCCGACATGGGCCGTGTGCGCATCGAGGTGCTCAACGAGAACGAGCTCGTCCTGCTCCTGCTGCATCCAGACCCCGCGCCCACGAACGTGTCGTCCCCGCGCCAGCTGCGCGCCTGGATGACGGCGGACCGCTGCGTCACCGTGGCGCCCACGAATCAGCGCGCCATCGTGGCCGTCCGTGAGCAGCTCGCCCATGGCCAGGGGCCTCGTGGCACGGACCTCTTCCTTGCCTTCGCTACCACCGCGCTCTCCACGGCCGCGCTCCGCACCAACGAACTGGACGACACGCTGTCGGGCCTGGAGACCCGCTTCGAGGAGCGCCGCGACGACTCCGTCGATGTGCCGACGGCCCTGCGCAGGCTGCGCCGCACCCTCGTGGAACAGCGCCGCTTCGTCTCACTGGTCCGCGACGCCATCCTGCGCGTCAGCCTGCTCACCGTGGAGTGGGTGCGCGCCCAGGAACTGGAGCTGCGCCAGATGGCCGAGCGGGCCGGCGGCGCCCTCAAGGAGATGGATGCCCTGGTGGAGCGCGCCCGCATCCTCCACGAGGACGTCAAGGCCCGGCTGGACGCCCGCAGCCAGCGCATCCTCTACATGCTCACCATCATCTCCGGCGTCTTCCTGCCCCTGTCCTTCATCACCGGCCTGCTGGGCGTCAACGTGGGCGGCATTCCCGGCGCGCAGTGGCGCGGCTCGTTCCTGCTGCTGGTGCTCGTGCTCGTCGTCCTCGCCGCCGCGGAGTGGCGCGCCCTGCGCCGCCGCGAACTCGTGTGACAGCAGGCACGGTCCCGCGTCAGCGGACATCCCCGTGCGACCCGCGTTCCGTGGCGACCTCCTCCACTTCCTCACCAGCTTCATCCCCGGGCGCGGCACAGGCAGGGGGAGGACTTGATGGCGGGAGTCCGAACGCGCTGCTTGCTGCTTGGACTCATCGGGGGCCTGTGCCGCGCCGTTTCCCCCTTCGCCAGACGTCGCCTCCTCACGGACGGCCGGGCTCAGCGGGCCCTCCTCCCGAGCCCTCCACGCCGCGTTGTGGAGTGACTCCCGCGTTCCCAACCTCATGTCTGGGATTGCACCGGACAGGAGGCGACCTTGAGGCGACGCACGTGGAAGGGCCCGGCCTGCCTGCCGTGGGCGTTGGCGCTGCTGCTCGCCATTCCCCTCCAGGCACTGGCGGCGGATCCGCTGCCGTCCTGGAATGACGGCCCGGTGAAGCAGTCCGTCATCGACTTCGTCACCCGCGCCACCACCGAGGGCGGCCCCGGCTACATCCCTCCGGAGGAGCGCATCGCCACCTTCGACAACGACGGCACGCTCTGGCAGGAGCAGCCCGTCGTGCAGGGCGCCTTCCTGCTGGAGCAGGCCAAGGCGGCCGTGAAGGAGGACGCGTCGCTCGCGAAGCGGCAGCCCTTCAAGGCCGTGC
This sequence comes from Corallococcus exiguus, assembly GCF_009909105.1. Lineage (NCBI taxonomy): Bacteria > Pseudomonadati > Myxococcota > Myxococcia > Myxococcales > Myxococcaceae > Corallococcus > Corallococcus exiguus. Next base: position 614,435 of record NZ_JAAAPK010000003.1, on the reverse strand, counting down.
TGGAAGGGGACGTGGCCCTGCTGTCCTCCATGGAAGAGCCCCAGTTGATGGAGTTGTTCGCCGCCACCTACGCGGGCAAGACGCCGGATGAGCTCACCCGCGAGGCCCGCGCCTTCTTCCAGACCGCGCGCCACCCGAAGCTGGGCGTGCCGTACACGCAGCTTGCCTACGCGCCCATGCTGGAGCTGCTCCAGTACCTGCGCGCCCATGGCTTCCAGACGTGGATCTCCTCGGGCGGAGGCACCGACTTCATGCGCGTCGTCTCCGAGGACACCTACGGCATCCCGCCCCAGCAGGTCATCGGCAGCGACCTCAAGGAGAAATTCGACGAAGGGAACGGCCACCCGGTGCTGCGGCGCGAGGCCCGCCTGGACCACCTCAACGACAAGGCCGGCAAGCCGGTGGGAATCGAGCAGCACATCGGGCGGCGGCCCGTGTTCGCGGCGGGCAATGTCCGGTCGGGCGGTGACATCCAGATGCTTCAGTACACGAAGGAGCAGCCGCGCCCTGGCTTCTCGTTGCTCATCAACCACGACGACGCGGAGCGCGAGTTCGCCTACCAGGAGAAGAACGGCGCGTCACTGAAGGCCGCGCGCGAGGGCGGCTGGACCGTGGTCAGCATGCGCCAGGACTGGAAGCGAATCTTCCCGGAGGAGGGACGGTGATGGACACCTTGCATGCCTTCATCGGGCTGATGATTTCGACCTTCATCATCGCGCTCGGATTGTCGCAGGGCCTGTCGTGGCGCCTGGCGGACCTGGGCCAGGGCGTGCGCGATCCAGCGTTCGCGCGCGGGCTGGGCGTGTGCCTCGTCGGTGTGCCCTTGCTGGCCGTCATCGTGGTGAAGGTGCTGCCCGTCGCCCCCATCGCGGCGGGTGTCATCGCGCTGATGGCGTTCTGCCCGGGGCTGCCCATGGCGCTCAACGTCGTGTCGCAGCAGAAGGGCAACCTGGCCCTGGCCCTGGCGCTGTCCATCACCCTGTCGCTCGTCGCCATCGTGCTGATGCCGCTGTCCCTGCACCTGCTGGAGCGGCTGTTCCCCCTGGCCATCCAATCGCCGCCGTACAGCACGCTCCTGGGCAGGGTCATCCTCCCGTTCCTCGTGCCCTTCGTGCTCGGCATCGGCCTCCAGAAGGTGGCGCCGGTCTGGGCGCACCGGCTGCGCAAGCCGGTGAAGCTCTACTTCAACTTCGCCGTGGCCGTGGCCGCGCTGACGCTGGTCGTGGCCAGCTTCCCGCTGTTGAAGCGCCTCCACGTCTGGGTGTTCATCGCGATGGGGGTGGTGACGCTGGGGTCCACGGCCCTGGGCCACATCGCCGGCCGGCCCAGGCCCGGGGACCGCACGGCGCTGGCCATCTCCGCCGTCTTCGGCAACCCCGCATTCGCCTTCTGCCTGGGCGGCAGCACCTATTCCATGAAGAGCCTGCTGGGTGTCATGGGGCTGTACCTCTTGATCCGCACCGTGGCCATGCTGCCGTACCTGCTCTGGAACCAGCGCCACCAGGCATCCGAGCGCGGCAGCGGGCCGTCACTGCCGTCAGGCAGGCGGGCCTCCGCGGGCACGTGAGCCTTCCCATGTCGTGAAGCCGATGCGCGCAACGCACCCGCGTGGGTGATGCCGCGGGGCCCGAGGGCCTCCACCCTTCCTTGCGTCCAGGAGGCACGGGGGAAGGGCCATGAAGCGCACCGCGGTCACGGCCGTCCATGTCCTGAATCGGTTCCTCCCTGGCGTCGAGCAGGCGCGGACCTATGAGCGGCGGTGGCTGCGCGCGGACCTCCTGGCCGCGCTCACCGTGGGCGCGATGCTCATCCCCCAGGGGCTGGCCTACGCGCAGATTGTCGGCGTGCGCCCCGCGGCGGGCCTGTACGCGGGCGTCTTCGCGATGTTGGCCTATGCGCTGTTCGGTCCGTCGCGCCACCTGCTGCTGGGGCCGGAGGCAGGCGCGGCCATCCTCACCGCGACGGCGCTGGGCCCCATGGTGGCGGGCGGCGGGCCGGAGCGGCTGGCCTCCCTGGCGGCACTCCTCGCGTTGATGGTGGGCGGGGTGAGCCTCCTGGGCGGACTGTGCCGCGCGGGGGCGCTGGCGGACTTCCTGTCGCGGCCCATCCTCATCGGCTACGTCAACGGCGCGGCGTTCATCATCATCGGCAGCCAGCTGGCCCGGATGCTCGGGCTGGAGCGCAGGTCGAACGAGTTCGCGGGGCAGCTGCACGAGGTGGCGGCGAACGTGGGCCACACGCACGCGCCCACGCTGGTGTTGGGGCTGTGCATCGTCGTGGCGCTGGTGGCCATGCGCCGCTTCCTGCCGCGCTGGCCCGCGCCGCTGGTGATGGTGGTGCTCACCTCGCTGGTGACCTGGGCGTTCCAACTGGAGCACGGCGGCGTGAAGGTGGTGGGGCCCATCGCCGCGGAGGCGCCCGCCTTCGGCCTGCCCTCGTGGCGCTTCGAGGACGTGCGCACGCTCCTTCCGGCGGCCTTCAGCATCGCGCTGGTGAACTACGCCAGCTCCGTGCTCACGGGCCGCATCTACGCGGACCGCTTCGGCTACCGGCTGGACACCCATCAGGAGTTCTTCGGCCAGGCGGCGGCCAACCTGCTCACCGGCCTCACGCAGGGCTTCCCCGTGACGGGCAGCGACTCGCGCACGGCGGTCAACGCGTCCATGAAGGGACGCACGCAGCTGGTCGGCGTGGTCGCGGCCGTGGTGGTGCTGGTGTTCTCGCTGTTCTTCACGCCGCTGCTGGCGAAGCTGCCCCTGGTGACGCTGGGGGCCATCGTCATCGTCGCGGCGGTGTACCTGCTGGAGGTGAAGCCCATCCTCCGGCTCTGGCGCGTGCGTCCGGTGGAGGCGGTGCTCGCGGTGGTGACGATGCTGGGCGTGCTCTTCCTGGGCATCCTCCAGGGCATCCTCATCGCGGTGGCGCTGGCGCTGGTGGACCTCATCCGCCGCGCTGCGCACCCGCACGACGCCGTGCTGGGCGAGCGCGAGGGCCTGCCCGGCTGGCACGACGTGGAGGGCCACGCGGACGCGGAGACGATTCCTGGCCTCGTCGTCTACCGCTTCGACGCGCCCCTCTTCTTCGCCAACGCCCGCTTCCTGCGTGAACAGGTGCACCGGCTGGTGGCCGACTCGCGTCTCCCGGTGCAGTGGTTCGTGCTGGATGCGTCCTCCGTGTTCGACCTGGACATCACCGCCGCCGAGAGCCTGGAGACGGTTCGCTACGAGCTCACGGACGAAGGCATCGTCTTCGCGGTGGCCCAGGCGCGCGCGCCGATGCGCCGGGTGCTGAAGCGCTCGGGGCTGGCCGCGCGGATTGGCGAGGACCGGCTCTTTCCCACCGTGGGCGCGGCCGTTCGCGCCTACCTCGAATCGCGAGACGACGCGCGGACCGCCGTTGGCGGCGAGCCCGTCTCCTCGCCACAGGTGCACTGACGCCATGACTCCAATCCAATCCAGGGCCCGAGGTGGCGCCGTGACGGGCGCGGTGCTGGGACTGCTCGTGTCCGTGACGGCGCTGGCGCAGGACGCGCACTACACCACGCGGCAGTTCGGCAACCGGGCGTGGCTGCTGGGCGGCTCCTTCGTGGGCAACCCGAACGACATCAGCGCCGTCTATTACAACCCCGGCGCGCTCGCGCTCCTGGGCGCGCCGGAGTTGGAGCTGACCGGTAGCGTGTGGGAATACGTGCGCGTGAGCGTGAAGGACGGGCAGGGCACGGGGCAGGACCTGACCGACTCCAACGTGGACGTGCTGCCGTCGTTGATCGCCGGCTCGCTGCGCTTCGGGTTCCTGGGGAAGTCCCGGATGGCCTACTCGCTGCTCACGCGCCAGGGCTTCTCCTACAGCCTGCAGTCGCGAGGCACGCGGCTGGGCACGGACCTGGCCGGCGTGCAGGGCCTGGACCTGCTGTCCACGGACGTGCGCCTGGACCAGACCGTGAGCGAGTTCTGGACGGGCCTCTCCTGGGCCTACCCCGTTACGGAGCACCTGGGCCTGGGGCTGACGCCGTTCGTCGCGACCCGGCGTCAGGAGCTGCGCTTCCAGACGCTGGCGCAGGGCTCCGGTGCCGCCGGCCAGCAGCTGCTGGCGACCCTGGGCCGCGACCTGGAGTTCGACCACGTCCGGGTGTTGTTGAAGGTAGGCGCCAGCTACCAGCACGGCCCCTGGGCCGTGGGGCTCGCCGTGACGACGCCGAGCCTGGCGCTGTGGGGCCGGGGCTCGGTGGGGTACGAGCGCGCCGTCCAATCCCAGGGAGTGGACTCGAACGCTCCCGCGCCCGTGTTCAACTTCCAGGAGGACCTGCCGGCGCACTTCCGCAACTCCTGGTCCGCGGCGTTCGGGGTCAGCCGGAGCTTCGGCGAGTCGACCGCGGTGTACGCGTCCCTGGAGGGCTACGCACGCGTCTCGTCCCTCTCCCTGGTGGACGCCGAGCCCATCGTGCCGCGCGGCACCACCGAGACCATCAACGGCGGCTACGACTTCGCGCTCAAGCCCTTGCTGAACGGGGCGCTGGGCGTGGAGCAGGCGCTGGGGGAGCGGGTGCGGGTGTATCTGAGCGGTCACACGGACTTCAGCGCGTTGGATTCGACGCCGGGGACGAACGCGCTGCTCGGCGGCTGGGACCTGTACCACGTCGCCTCGGGCATCCACTTCTTGCTGGGCCGCTCACGCTTCACGCTGGGCGGCAACCTGGCGTGGGGAAGCAAGCAGACCGACCGCCTCGCGGAGACGTTCCAGCAACTGGGCCTGTCCGCCCCCATGCGCACCCTGGACGTCCGCTACTTCCAGGCCACGCTGCTGATCGGCGCCAGCTTCTCGTTCAAGGACACGCAGGCCACCAGCGGCAAGGGCAGCGTGGACGAAGCCCCCAAGGCGGATTCCCCATGACGCGGGAGCACGGCGGCGCGGTGGACGAGGATGCTGCCTCCGCCTTCCTGCTGGACCTGGCGAAGGCGCTGCACCTGGCCTACCAGCCGTCGCTGCTCGTGGAAGCGCGCGTGCGCCGGGTGGCGAAGGCGTGGGGACTGGACGTGCAGGTCTTCACGCTCCAGAGCCTGGCGATGACGGAGGTGGTGTCATCGCGGCGCCCGCACGTGGTCTTCGAGAGGCTGCCCTTCACCCCGCACTGGAATCTGGGCCGGGCCGCGGAGCTCCTCCGGCTGGCGGATGCCATCTCCGAAGGGCGCGTGCGACTGCCCGAGGCCCGCGCGGAGCTGGACCGCATCCTGACCCCGCACGCGCTGTATCCCGAGTGGCTCGTGTTCGTGGCCTACGGCGTCTACGGCGCGGCGGTGGCGGCGCGAGTGGGCGGGGCGTGGTGGGAGATGCTCGCGGCCTTCTTCGTGGGCCTCAGCGCGGGTGTCATCCACTTCGGCACGCTGAACTCGCATCGGGTGGACTTGCAGAAGAGCTTCCTCGCCGCGTTCCTGGGGACGCTGGTGGCGCTCGGGCTCACGCTCCTCCTGCCGCCCTTCAACGCCGTGCGGGCGCTGTTCGGTGGGGTGACGCTGCTGGTGCCCGCGATGGTGGTGACGCTGGGCTCGCTGGAGCTGGCCCTGGAGGCGGTGGAGGCGGGCCTGTCCCGGCTCATGTACGGCCTCTTGCGCTTCCTGATGCTGGGCGTGGGCATCGCGGCGGCGGGGACGCTCTGGCGCTTCGGTGGGCCGCTGCCGCCGCACTTCGAGCAGCACGCGCTGCCGCTGCTCCTGACGTTCATCGTGGTGGCGGTGGGCGGGGTGGCGCTGTCGGTGTGCATGTCCGGGCGGCCGCGCGACGCGGCGTGGATTGTCGGCGGCGTGCTGCTCGCCTACGGGACGCAGGAGCTGACCAAGATGCTGCTCGGGCACCGGGGCAGCCCTCTGGTGTCCGCGTTCGTGCTGGGCGTGGCGGGGCTGCTCTACGGGCGTGGGAGGGACCGGATGCCCATGACGGTCATCATGCCGGGGATGTTGCAGCTGGCGCCGGGCTTCATCGGCACGGAAGCCATCGTCGCGCTGCTCGGCGCGGGCGCCGCGGGCGCGGAGGACGCCCGGCTGTTCAACGTGCTGCTGGTGGCGCTCCAGTTGGTGCTGGGGCTGATGTTCGCCACGGTCGTGGTGCCGCCGCGCGACCTCGTGGACCGCGGCGCGCCCCAGTCTCCTCCTGCGCGGCCATGACGCGTTTGCGGCGGAAGACACGGCGTTCGAGCAGCCCCATCAGCCAGCTCGTGAGGGCGATGGACGGCGCGACGCAGGCCGCGCGCATCAGGTTCCCCAGCGCGGCATCGCAGCCCACCGCGGCGGCGATCCAGATGGAGGCGGCGGTCGTGATGCCGAAGATGGCGCTCCCCCTCTTCAGGACGCTCGCCGCGCCCACGAAGCCAATGCCGGAGGCCACGCCCTGGACGATTCGCAGCGTCCCCTCCGGGGCCCCATCAAGCTTGCCCCGGAGATGCAGAAGAGCGCGGCGCCCAGCGTCACCAGGTAGTGGGCCCGGACGCCGCCCGGCCGCTTGCGATAGGGGAGACCCAGGATCATGCCGGCGGCCCCTGCCACCAGCAGTCGAATGAGCACCTCTCCTCCTCCGAACGTCGCGGCCATCCAGGCTCCTCGCCTGCACCCACGTGTCGAAGCTGCTCCTCCCTCCGCGCGCTCGCAACGCACCTCCAGGCAGGGCCAGGAGGAAGTCAGAAGCCGATCGCCGGAAGCGGCGGCCAGGGTCCCCCGTCGAGCGCCTGCTCCAGTGCCTCCGCGTGACCGCGAAGGAGGGAGTCCCTGGGAGCTTCGGGCCGCGCCTGCTCCGCGACGGCCAGGATGTCACGGAGCAACTCGCGCGCCGCGTGCCGGTCCTCCGCCTCCCGTGCGCGCAGCCCCACGGCGGCGGCCAGGCGCAGGAGGCGGAGCGTCACGGCGGGTTCGGCGGCGCCATAGCGGAGGATCTGATCCGTGGCCAACGCCAGGAAGTCCCGCAGCGCGGGGCCGTGCAGGAACACGCGCGGGGTCCCGGACTCGTCCGCGAGCACGCGAGGCCCCAGGTTCATCCCGCTCAGTTCGCTCAGGAGGAAGGTCAGCTGGTCCAGGGCCTCCACGGCGGTGTACGGATCATTGATTCCCGGTGAGAGCGCCTTGATGGCCACATCCACCAGTTGACGCACCCCCAGGGCGACATCCCGGTCCGTGCTCCTCCATCCGCCCAGGTGGATGGCGCGCCACACGAGCGCCTCGGTGGGCCCGCGCGGCCGCGCTTCGAACCAGCCCACCTCCTCCCCCTGGACCACCGGCTCGCCCACCGCCCGCTCCAGGTGGACGACGAGCGGGTGCGCCGTCGCCACCTTCAGCAAGGCCCCCGCGTCGACGGAGACGATGAAGCCGTTCCTGGGGGCCCGCAGCGGCCAGTCCTTCCCCGCGTCACGCGTGCGAGCGCGGAGGGGAGGAGATGGTTCGACATCCGTCGACCGGAAGCGCTCGAGCATCCACGCGGTGGTCAGCGCGCGCTGGCGCACCTGCTTGACCAGGTTCTCCACCCGCATCAGCTGGAGTGTCTGGAGCACCTGGAAGACGAGCGTGCCCTCGCAGACGACGAGCAGCAGCATCGCCAGGGCGAGCGCGGGACGCGGCGCGCGTTCGAGCTCCGGGACGAAGCCGAAGGCCTGCGCCGCCACCAGGCAGAAGACGCTCGTGGCGACGAACAGCGGGATGACGACGCGGATGCCCGCGCCGTGGAGGTACAGGCGCAGCAGGCGCGGGGAGTATTGCCCCGCCGCGTTCTGCACCACGAGCATGGTCAGCGAGAGCACGATGCTCAGCGACGTCAGCGCGACGCCCAGCACCGCCGAGAGCATGCTTCGGGCTTCGGCGGCCGTGCCCTGCCAGGCCACCCCTCTCAGCATCGCGGCCACGAGGGGTGGGGGCTTCACGAAGATGATGCCCAGGCAGGCCCCCAGGACCGCCCCCGCGACCGGAGGAATCCACAGCCGGTGTTGGAGCCACCCCCGGAGGGATGCGCCCTCCCGGTGACGTCGAACCGGCTTGGGTCTCCATTGCCGCCCGCTGGCTCGCGGAAGCGCCCGTGTGCCCGCCATCCGCCCCACCTCCACGCCGCTCCGTGCACCGCGTCCGCGAACGAGCTCCTCCTTCTTGCAGGGCTAGGGCCGCACGATGCAGCGGAAGCCGATGTGGCTGGCGCCGCTGTCCACGGCCTGGGGCGAGCGCGCGGCGGGGCGGTAGCGGCGGCAGTAGTTGGGCGCGCACAGGTGGCTGCCTCCCTTGAGGACGCGGCGCGGGATGGTGATGGCGGGCGTGAAGGGGTCCTGGCTGCCCTTCGCGGTGGAGGGGCCGCGCGGGTTGACGGGGATGCAGCACGCCTTGCCTTTGTTGCCCTGGTGGCGCTCCTGGTACCAGTCGGCGGTCCATTCCCAGACGTTGCCGGCCATCTCATGCAGGCCGTAGCCATTGGGCGGGAAGGCGCCGACGGAGCAGGTGCCGTCGTGGCCGTCCTCGCGGAGGTTCTGCCACGGGAAGTAGCCCTGCCAGGTGTTGGCCAGGTGTTCGCCGTTCGGGGTGAACTCATTGCCCCAGCAGAACTCGTTGCGGTCCAGTCCGCCGCGAGCAGCGCGCTCCCACTCCGCCTCGGTGGGGAGCGTCTTGCCGGCCCAGGTGGCAAAGGCCTCCGCGTCTTCATAGGCGATGTGGACGACGGGGTGGTCGCGGCGGTGTTTCACGGAGGAGCGGCGGCCTTCGGGGTGTTTCCAGCAGGCCTCGGGGACATAGCTCCACCAGTTGGCCACGTTGCCCAGGTCCACGGGGCCCTGGGCCTTTCGAAAGACGAGCGAGCCGGGGACGAGCGTCTCCGGTGTAGCGCCGGGGTAGTCCGCGGGATTGAGCGGGCGCTGGGCGACGGTGACGTAGCCGGTGGCTTCGACGAAGCGTGCGAACTGTTCGTTCGTCACGGTGAAGCGGTCCATCCAGAAGCCTGAGACGGTCACCTGATGAGCGGGGGCCTCTTCGGGATAGTGATGGTCGGAGCCCATCCAGTACGTGCCACCGGGAATCCAAACCATGTCCGGGAAAGGAGCACGGCCGGGGCGCGCGGCGGTGTCAGTGGGCTCCACGTCGGGAGTGGCGTCGAGGCTGTCATTCCGGTGCATGGCTTGAAGTCCTCCAACGGAGAACATCCGGCCCGGTGGACGGAATGACACTCGCACCAGGGAACAGGACGGGTGTCGGGCAGTGGAGGATTGGCCGCTCCACGGCCCGACGCCCCGGACGGCTAATGGTGCGACTGCTGGAAGCGGTGGATGAAGTGCTCCACGTCATCGGCCAGGGACATGACCTGGTCGCTGATGCTGGGCTCCTCCTTCTTCTTGCGCGCCTCCTCCATCTGCTGTTTCACGCGCGCCTTCATCGGCCCGATGCTCAGGCTGCCCGGGGCCTGGCTGGGCAGGAACTCGATGAGGCTCTCCGCGAACTGCTTTACCAGCATCTGCGCGGGGACGAACGTGAACATGCGCTCGCCGTACCAGGATGTGTACAGGCCGGAGTGGGGCCCGTACTCGAACGGGTCCGAGCGCAGGTTGATGAGGTAGGGCCACGATGGGTTGAAGCGCTTGCCGCTGAACCACATGTCCGGGCCTTCGCCGTCCTGGTAGCTGAAGATGATCTTCCAGTCCTTGTACCGGACCGCCGCCAGGTCGCCGCTGTCGAGCACGTAGATGAACTCGTTCCGGCGGCCCTCCTCCGTACCGGCCAGGAGCCCGTTCTGGTCATACCCGTCCAGGTGGACCCGGAAGGTCTTGGGCCCCACCTTGTGGCCGTGCTTGCACTTCTCCACCAGGTCCGTGGGGCCGCCCGCCGCCGCCACCATCGTGGGCATCCAGTCCTCGTGCGCGAAGATGTCGTTGATGACGCGCCCCGGCTCCACCACGCCCGGCCAGCGCACCATGCACGGCACCCGCACGCCGCCCTCCCACGTGGAGCCCTTCTCCCCGCGGAACGGGCTGTTGCCACCGTCCGGCCAGCCCATCTTCTCCACGCCGTTGTCGGTGGAGAACACGACCAGCGTGTTGTCCGCGATGCCCAGTTCATCCAGCTTGGCCAGGAGCACCCCGACGATGTCGTCCAGCTCCCGCATCGCGTCCGCGTAGAGGCCGTAGCCCGTGGCGTTCCGGTACTTCTCCTGGAGGAACGTCCAGACGTGCGTGCGCGTGGTGTTGTGCCAGAGGAAGAACGGCTTGCCGTCCTTCACGGCGCGATCCATGAAGTCCAGCGACCCCTTCAGGAACTCACCGTCCACGGTCTCCATGCGCTTCGTGGTGAGCGGACCGGTGTCCTCGATGCGCTGGCTGCCCACGATGCCCCAGCGCGGCTCCTCGGTGACGTCCTTGCGGTTCGTGGCCCAGCTGTGCAGCACGCCGCGAGGCCCGAAGTGGGCCTTGAAGGCCGGGTCCTTGGGGTAGTCCGGGCACTCCGGCTCGTTCTCCGCGTTGAGGTGGTAGAGGTTGCCGAAGAATTCGTCAAAGCCGTGATTGGTGGGCAGGTAGGGATTGGAGTCGCCCAGGTGGTTCTTGCCGAACTGGCCACAGGTGTAGCCCAGCGGCTTGAGCATCTCCGCGATGGTGGGGTCGGAGTCCTGCAGGCCGTACTTCGCGCCCGGCATGCCAATGGTGGTGAGCCCCGTGCGCAGCGGGTTCATGCCGGTGATGAACGCCGCGCGGCCCGCGGTGCAGCTCTGCTGGCCGTAGCAGTCCGTCATCATCGCGCCTTGTTTCGCGATGCGGTCGATGTTGGGCGTGCGGTAGCCCATCATCCCCTGGTTGTAGGCGCTGATGTTCCAGAAGCCGATGTCATCACCCCAGATGACCAGGATGTTGGGCTTCTGCTTCGCCTGCTTCGCCTGCTTGCCGTGTCCGTTGCCCGTGGGTTTCGCCTTGCTTGCCATTCAAGACCTCCTGGGCACGAGGTGTTCACAGAAGTTGGCTCAGGCATCGTTCCAGGAGGCGGGGGCAGGCGGGCACCCAGGAGCTCAGCGTGAGTCGCGTCCGCCGATGACAGGGAACCGCTCGTAGGCCCGCCGGAGTGCTTCGATGTGCTCGGGGTTGTCGTAGTCGAGCGGGGCCTCCGTGAGCTGGACCACCCAGCCGCCAGCAGGCGTGCGCCGTGAGCGCGACAGCAGCTCTGCGTCGCGAGCAGCGCCCGGGAAGCCGATGGCCTGCGCGGCGGCTTCGGACCAGTAGTTCAGCCACCCGAGGTAATGCGGGATTTCAGGTGCACGGAGTTGCTCTGTGAGTTTGAGCGCTGGAAGTCCATGAGGAGGGCTGCCTGGCTTGCGTACTGGGTCCCGGACCTGCCGTGAGGCTTGGACGGCTGAGTCGAATGGCGTCGCATGTCCCCAGTAGCCATGAGCCGCTTCCGCGACGTTCTCCAGCAGGGCAGTGGCGAGACTGGATGTTTCCAGAGGCAGTTCGGCGTGGACCTCGAGCAACGCATGGCCCCCGGGCCCAAGCCTTTCAGGCCCATCCACGCCGAAGAGTGTCACGGGCCGCCCCTCATCGTTGTTGCAGAGAAGCTGAAAGCCGCCGCCGCTCCTGGCCTTGGCGAGCCAGGCGTCTCGTTGCGGAATCCTCACGACCTGCTGCTCATCGGAAACGGTCCAGTCCAGGCGTGTGCCAGGGAGCGCGCGTTCCACGCCAAGGGCCATCTCCAAGGGTCGACGGTCGGCACCTATCATGGCAGGCGCGTGGATGCGCACGGTCAAGGTGTTGTGCATGAAGGCCATGTCAGCACCACGTCATGAGGACGATGTTGAAGTCTGGCAACAGTGCTTCGAGGAGCTTCTTGTGGGCTTCAGTGCGGACGCCAATCGAGAACTGGAATCCGCAAGCCTCCGCGAGAGCGCGCTCGCGTTTTGCCTCATCGACCTGCTTCTGAAGCTCGGCCTGGCGAACGAACGGGCTGTAGGTCTCGATGTCGTTGGTCTTGACCTCCCACAGCATGCGCGCCGCGCCTTGAAGCCCATCGAAGTTCTTGCCGTCGACGAGTGCATCCCATCCGGAAAAGGTGTTCCGCGGAATCCGGTCGGCGCATTGGTTGTGCAGGTTATTGCCGCCCAGATGAGGAACCCGCCTGGGACTGCAGTTCGGATTCCGCTCGCGGTCGGAAGGACCACCCGGAACGGGGGGAAACCAATCCTGTCCAGAGGGTTGGGGTTGAGGCTTTCGCTTGGGCAGGGAACTCTGGATGGCCACCTGTGTTTCTGGCACAGCCCGCGTCTCCTCGGGATACAGCTGGCGGAACTCGTATGCGTCCAGTGCCTCCTGAATGGCGGCAGCGACCACCACCGCGCCAATGATGAGCACTGCCCCCACGGCGATCTCAGATGCGGCCAGGACGCAAACCCCAATTCCCAGCGCCGCCGCGTCCGCGGAGGCCACGGTGCACCGTCCCGTGGTGTCGCGAAACCGGAGCCGGTCCTGGTCGAGTTGCTGAAAACAGCGCTCCACGACCGTGGGCCACGGACGAGCTGCCTCTCTGACGACGCATTGGCCTTCATCGGTCCAGGGCAGTTTCGCTGCTCGTTGGAGATTCGAGAGACCTGGGCCGCGGGCCCCAGCGACCGTTGGCGGCGTCGTGACGCAAGCAGAGAGCAGGACTCCCAACATGATGCCGGCATAGCAATGCATTGGAGCAAATCGTAGCCGCTTGGCTCAGCGCTCCCTATCGCTCAGTGCACGGGCCCTCGCGAGTCGTCATCGGCCGGTGGATGCGGCAGGTTCCGAAGCAACTCCCGCATGCGCGTGTCCGCCTCATCCAGCCGGATGAGCAGATCCTCCTGTCTGTGACGCTCCTCGCCGTGCAGTGTCGCGCCCGCTTCGTCCACGCGTGAGCGCACCAGGTACAGGCCATCCTGGATGAGGCGCCACTCCTGCCAGGCCTGGGACTCGTGGCGCGCCATCCACGCCTCCACGCCCGCATGCACGTGCGGATACACGTTCTGCCTTCCCACCTTCGCCAGCACTCCCGTGCGCTCCATCAGTCTCTGCGCCGGTGCGTGCACGCGCGCCAGCGACAGCGTGATGCGCCGGTGGGACAGGTCCTCGTGCAGTCCCGCCAGCATGTCCGCGCCCGGCACGTCCAGGTCGTCCGTCAGCTCCAGGTCCAGCAACACCTCTCGCACCGGCACCTTCGCGTCGCGCACGCGCTTCAGCACCTCGTCCCGCAGCGACGTGGCGTTGGCGAAGAACAACCCTTCCTCCGGACGGAAGACGTCCAGGCCGGGCAGGGTGATGGCGGAGGCTTCTCGGTGCGTGGCCGCCAGGTCCAGCGTCCCAGGCACCCGCCCCAGCTCGCTCAGGCGCGGCCGGCTGGCGCGGTACACCGTGAGGAACAGCGATAGGCCCACCGCGATGAGCAGTCCGGGCAACACGTCGAAGGCCAGCACGCCCACGAGCGCCACCGCCGCGCTCAGGAAGTCCGCGCGGCGCAGGCGCGCCAGCCGTACCAGTTCCTTCACGTCCATCATCCCCAGGATGGCCACCACCACGATGGCCCCCAGCGTGGCCTCCGGCAGCGCGCGGAACAGGCCCGTGAGGAACAGCGCCACCAGCAGCGTCAGCCCCGCCGTCACCAGCGAGGACACCTGCGTGGTGGCCCCCGCCTGATCATTCGCTGCGGACTTGGACAGACTGCATCCCATGCTGAAGCCCCGGAACAGACCTCCGCCCAGGTTCGCCGCACCCAGGCCCACCAGCTCCCGGTTGGGGTCCACCTCGTAGCCGTGCTTCGCGGCGAACATGCGCGCCGGGCCAATGGCCTCCGCGAACGCCACCAGCGCGATGCCGCACGCGCCCGGCAACAGGTTCACCAGGTCGCCGAGCTTCACATCCGGAAGCTGGGGCGGCACCAGGCCCGCGGGGATGTGCCCCACGATGGCCACCCCCTTCGCCTCCAGGTGCAACAGCGACGACACCGCGATGCCCAGCACCAGCACCGCGAGCGCCGCAGGAATGCGCCGGGACACACGTCCCAGGAGCAGCAAAACCGCGATGCTCGCCGCCCCCACCGCGAGCGTCAGCGCGTGCGTCTGTCCCAGGTGGGTGAGGATGTAGCCCAGCCGCTCGAAGAAGCCTCCCTTCGCGCCCTCGATGCCCAGCAGCTTGGGCACCTGCTTGATGGCGATGATGAGCGCCAGCCCGAACACGAAGCCGCTCAGCACGGAGGAGGAGAAGAACTGCGCCACGCGCCCCAGCTTCAGCACGCCCGCCAGCGCCGCCACCGCGCCCGCCATCAGCGCCAGCGCGGCCGTGAGCGCCACGAAGCGGGGCGTGCCCTGCTGCGCCATCGCGCCCACCGTGGCGGCGGAGAGCACCGACACGCTGGCGGACACCGCGATGATGAGCTGCCTCGAGCTGCCGAACAGCGCATACAACGCCAGCGCCGCCGGAGTGGAGTACAGCGCCG